>NZ_JBHUGY010000020.1:0-383208 GCF_042682105.1 Mesorhizobium calcicola | reverse complement strand
GATCGTCCAGAAAGGGCTGCGCCTGCATGCCGATGGCGACAAGGGTCTGAGCTGATGGGGGCCTGAGCTGATGGGGGCCTGAGCTGATGGGCCAACCCCACGCCGGCTTCTGATGCTTCGGCGCCAGCGGCATTGCCGGGCTACGCGTCAGCGTTCGCCTGGCCAGTTCGGTGCCGCCAACCGAGGCGGCGTCGCTTAAACAGAAATGCTCGCCAAGCCGGCTTGCGAATCGCGCCGGCCTCGGCTTGTGATCGTCAGCGGATATCAGAACGTGCTGGGCACAATCCACGGATTGATGCTGATGCCGAGCCGCGGGCCCTTGCCTTCAGCGGTGTTTTCCGTGGAGCCCTTCTTCTCGACCGAGCCGGTCGAGGCGCAATCGAGCTTCACATGGGTCCTGGTGTCGACGCAGGTCGCAGCAGGTGCCTGCTTGACCGGCTGGGTGGCGCTGGCGGCGAAGGCCGAGCCCGAAAGTGCCAGCACGGCGGCGAGGGTGAGGAGTGTCTTTTTCATCGTCAGTCTCCGTTTTTCGACCGTTGAATTTTTTCCGTACATGTACGATACGGTGTACATATACGTCCCGGAGATGCCGAGGTTCAAGACAGAAAAACGTACATGTACGACAAATTTTATTGAACTTTTATTGAATGCCGAAAATCGCGGCGTTCTGACACAGCCGAGCGTCGCAGCGGTCGATCTTGGTGATTTGTGAAGGGGTGCCGCTCAGCAGTTGACCGGCGTCTCGGTCAGCGGCGGCACATTCTGCGTGCTGAGCGTGGCAAGCGTGAAATCGCACATCCGCTTCACGAAGGCCTGCGGGTCGCCGAAGGGATAGAACGGAAAGGTGATCAGCAGTGAGATCGTGCCGTGGCCGACCGCCCACAGCATGGTGGCGATGGCGCGCGGATCGCCCTGCAACTTGCCGGCGGCGACGCAGGCCTCGACCCTGCTGATCAGCGCCTTCATCGCCGGGTTGCTCTCTTCCATGTTGTCGAGCTCCTGCCGTCCGGCAGTTGGGTCTTTTCGGTCATGAACACGGTGCGGTATTCGTTGGGATTGCCGAGCCCGAAGGCGGCATATTCCGTCATGACCGCCTGCAACGCCTCGATCGGATCGTCGGATGGATGCTCCTCGATGCGTCGGGCAAGCGTCTCGAACGCATCCTCGGCCAGCGCAAACAGGATGTCCTGCTTGTCGGCGAAGTAGGAATAGACCGACATCGGTGCGTAGCCGACCCGCTTGGCCAATTTGCGGATGGTCAAGCCTTCATAGCCTTCTTCCTGGACGAGCTTGTGCGCGGCCTGGACCAGCTCGGAGCGCAGTTCGGCCTTTTGTTTCTCGCGGCGTTTCTGGACGCTCGGCGGCAAGATCTCGTGCCTTCGTTTGGTTGGTGCGTGGCTAATTATATACGCTGTACGAAAACGAACAAGGGCGCGACAGGTTCCCAAGCGGCATGCATCAGATCGCACTGATCCCCCGTCGATGGCCAGCGCGTGGCCGGTCATGAAGGAGTTTGCCGGATCGGCGGCGAACAGGATGGCGGTGGTGACTTCATCGACTTCGGCCACCCGCTTCATCGGCACGCCGCGTGTCAGCTCGGCCCAACGCCTCTGCTTCCGGCGCGCCGGAGTTGCGCACGAAGCTGTCGACCATGGCTGTTCTGGTGTGGGCGGGGCAGATGGCGTTGATGCGCAGGCCCTTGGTGGCGTATTCGACCGCCGCCGAGCGGGTCAAGCCGATGGACGCCGTGCTTGGCGGCGGCATAGACCGAGAGCTTCGGTGCGCCGGACAGGCCGGCGGCCGAGGCGATGTTGACGATGGCGCCGCCCTTGCCGGTCGCGTTGAACTGCCGCTCCATCTGCGGGATCTGATGCTTCGTCGCATAGAACACGCCGAGCAGATCGACCTCCAGGACGCGGCGCGCCTCGTCCGACGCGACCTGCGGCAAGCGCACGAAGCTCTGGACGATGCGGCATTGTTGATGGCGACATCCAGCCGGCCGAATTTTTCGACCGCCAGCCTGACCAGATCCTCGGACAGTTTTTCGTCGGCGATGTTGCCTGCCAGGATCGCCGCTTCGGCCTGCAGCGTGCCGGCAAGGTCGGCCAGCGCCCTTTCGTCGATGTCCGACAGCACAGCCGCGCGCCGTCAGTGGCAAAGCCTTTCGCCGCACCCCGGCCAAGCCCGCCGGTCGCACCGGTGATCAGCACGGTTGCTCCCTCAAAACGGCCCATCACGCCTCCTCGTCGATCAATTTCGCGGCGAGATGCGAAAGCAGCTTCACCGCCTCGCCATAGGTTTTTGGCCTTTTCGGGATTGGAAGCGTTGCCGTCCAGCGCCCGCTTGAACACCCCCTGGCAGATCGCCGCCAGCCGGAAGAAGGAGAAGGCCAGGAAGAAGGTCCAGTTACCAATGCTGGTGAGCCCGCGCCGCCGGCAATAGGCGGCGACATAGGCGTCTTCGGAGGGCAGGCCGAGCGCGCGACGGTCGATGCCGCCCAGGCCGCGAAAACCCGAGGCGTGCGGCAGGCGCCATTGCATGCATTGATAGGCAGGTCGGCAAAGGGATGGCCGAGCGTCGACAATTCCCAGTCGAGCACCGCCAGCACCTCTGGCTGACGCAGCGCAAAGATCAGATTGTCCAGCCGGTATCGCCATGCACCAGCGAGGACGCGGCCGTCATCGGCCGGCCTATGCGTCTCCAGCCAGGCAATCAGCCGGTCCATATCGGCGACGGTGCCGGTTTCCGAGGCGCGGTACTGGCTGGTCCAGCGCGCCAGCTGGCGCTCGAAATAATTGCCCGGCCGGCCGAAATCGCTAAGACCCGCGGCCTCGACATCGACGTCGTGGAGGGCCGCAAGCGTTGCGTTCGTGGCATGGTAGATGGCGGCGCGTTCTTCGTTGTCGCGGGCCTCCGGCAGCGCCGGGTCCCAGAAGATGCGGCCGTCGAGGAAATCCATGACGTAGAACATGCGGCCGATCGGCGAATCCTCCGCCGACAGGTGCAGCATCCGCGGCACGGGCACCGCGGTGCCGGCAAGCGCGCTCATCACGGTGAATTCGCGGTCGACCTGATGCGCCGATTTCAGCAATTGCCCGGGCGGCTTGGCGCGCAACACGTAGCGGCCGCTTTGCGCGGTCAAAGGTAAGTCGGGTTCGATTGGCCCGATTTGAATTTTTCGATGGAGAGAAGCCCGGAAAAGTCCGGATTTCGCCTCGAGGTAGGGCGCGAGCGCTATCTGGTCGAGGACGTTCGGGTCGCTCATGCCGTCTCGGGCTGGCGCTCGATCAAGGTCAGCGTCAGCCAGCGCGCGGTCAGCGCCGGTTTCTTCGAACCCTCGATCTCGATCGTCACGTGATGGGCCGTCTCACCCAGCCCGAGGGCCGGACCTTGACGTCGGCCAGCACGAAACGGGTGCGGATGGCGCGCGGCAAGGGCAAGGCCGTGCGGGACAATGTCCTCGACCTTTTTCCATTGCTGCGCCAGCGGCTCAGGCAACGCTCCGGCACTCTGTCCGGCGGCGAGCAGCAGATGCTGGCCATGGCGCGCGCGCTTTGCCTGGAACCTGAGGTGCTGCTGCTCGACGAGCCGACCGAGGGGCTGATGCCGTCGATGATCGCCAATATCCGCGAGACGGTGTCGACGCTGCGCGACATGGGCGTCTCGACCATTTTGGTCGAACAGCGCGTCGATGCGGTGCTGTCCGTCGCAGACCGTGTTTGCTTCATAGAGAACGGCCGCAACCGAGAGACGGTCGATGTCGAGCAATTGCGCGCGGATCCGTCGGCGGTGCGGCGGTATGTGGGGGTCGGGTGAGGATTACCCTCCCCCTTGTGGGGGGTCGCTGCGAAGCAGCGGGGTGGGGGTGCGGCACCGACCCCCACCCGGACCTACGGTCCGACCTCCCCACAAGGGGGAGGTAAGGGCTCGGCGCGCTTCGCCCGCTCACCCGAAGAACAAGAACCCCGCAACCAGGAATGTCGGGATCAGCACCGCTCCCGACCACGCCATATAGCCGAAGAAGCCCGGCATCTTGACGCCGCGATGCCTGGCAATGGCATAGACCATGAAGTTGGGCGCATTGCCGATATAGGTGTTGGCGCCCATGAACACCGCACCGGCCGAGATCGCCGCCAGCGTCGAGGCGGCTTCCGCCATCAGATGCCGTGGGTCGCCGCCGGCGAGTTCGAAGAACACCAGATAGGTCGGCGCGTTGTCGAGGAAAGACGACAGCGCGCCCGTCAGCCAGAAATAAGCGAGGTCGTCGGGCGTGCCTTGCGCCGTGGTGACGAGCGCAACCAGTGGCGCCAGCGCACCGTCGTGGCCGGCTCTCAGAATGGCGACCACCGGCACGATGCAGATGAAGATGCCGGCAAACAGTTTCGCCACTTCCGATATCGGCCCCCAGTTGAAGCCGTTCGCCGCGCGGTACTCCTTGCGTGAGACGGCCAGCGAAACGAAGGCGAGCGCCATGATGATGGCGTCTCGCGCCAGGTTCTGCAGCTCGAGGCTGACGCCGAGGACCGAAAAGCTGACACCCGGCTTCCAGGTCGCCGACAGCAGGATGGCGCCAATGACGCCGGCCAGCAGCGGAATGTTGGGCAGGCCACGCAGGCGGACCGTCTTGTCCGGCGTCGGGTCCTTGATCTTCGGCGCACCGCTTTCGCGGCGATGCAGGATGATGTCGATCGCCAGGAAGACGATCAGCACCACCGCGCTGACGAACAGCGTCTCGCGCCAGAGGTTCGTCGTCGTCCAGAAGAAATCGACGCCGCGCAGGAAGCCGACGAACAGCGGCGGGTCACCGAGCGGCGTCAGCGAGCCGCCGATGTTGGAGACCAGGAAAATGAAGAAGATGACGACATGGGCATTGAAAGGCCTGGCGTCGTTGGCGCGCAGGATCGGCCGGATCAGGATCATCGAGGCGCCGGTCGTGCCGATGAGCGAGGCCAGCAACGCCCCGACCAGCAGCAGTCCGGCATTGACCAGCGGCGTGCCATGGATGTTGCCGGCAAGCAGGATGCCGCCCGAAATGGTGAACAGCGCGAACAGCAGGATGATGAACGACATGTATTCGGTGAGCACGGTATGCAGCACCGCCTCGGTCGCCAGTGGGACACCGAAGGCCAATGCCAGCGGTACGATCACCAGCGCCGCCCAAAGGGCCGCGATCTTGCCGTAATGGTGCTCCCAGACATGGTGGAAGAGCAGCGGACCCGTGGCGATCGACAAAAGCAGGCCGGCAAAGGGCAGCACCCACCACAGCGACATCGAGGCGCCGGGCAGACCGTGTTCCTCCGCCGCCGAGGCTTGTTCCGGAAACAGCATCGCGACGGCGATCGCAGCACCCGCGATCACCCCCGTCGCAACCGGCGAAAACCCCCTCGAATGCCCCACAGCCGGTTCAGTCCGACAAATGGTCTTCGAGCGTCACGCCGGCATCGCGCATGCGCCGCAGCATTGTCTCGAGTGAACCGTTGAGATCGATGCCACGGCAGGCATCGAGCCGGACGGTGGTTTTGAAGCCGTGCTTGACGGCGTCCAGCGCCGAAAAGGCGACGCAGAAATCGGTCGCCAGCCCGACCAGGGTCAGCGTGTCGATGCCACGCTCCCGGAGATAGGCGGCAAGCCCGGTCGGCGTCGTCCGGTCGTTCTCGAAAAAGGCCGAGTAGCTGTCGATGGCCGGCCGAAACCCCTTGCGGATGACGAGCTCCGCCTTGGTCCAGGCGAGGCCGGAATGGAAATCCGAGCCCAGGCTGCCCTGGATACAATGGTCCGGCCACAAAGTCTGCGGGCCGTAGGGCATGTCGATCATCGTGAACGGCTGCGAGCCCGGATGGCTGGAGGCAAAACTCGAATGGCCGGCGGGATGCCAGTCCTGTGTCAGCACGACATGATCGGCATGCCGGATCAGGTCGTTGACCAGCGGCACGATCTCGTCGCCGCCGGCAACCGCCAGCGCGCCGCCCGGACAAAAGTCGTTCTGCAGGTCGATGACAACAAGCGCTTCGTCGGCCATGGGCTTTCCTCTTCTGTATGCAAGGCTCCGGTGGAAAATGCCGCTGACGCGACCGGACGCAGAAACTCGACCAGATGGCCTGCGGCGTCAACCTCTACAGCG
The DNA here is from genome assembly GCF_042682105.1 of Mesorhizobium calcicola. Lineage (NCBI taxonomy): Bacteria > Pseudomonadati > Pseudomonadota > Alphaproteobacteria > Hyphomicrobiales > Phyllobacteriaceae > Mesorhizobium > Mesorhizobium calcicola. Next base: position 377,087 of record NZ_JBHUGY010000020.1, on the reverse strand, counting down.
CCGCGCGTCCTCTTGGACGCGCAAAGGACGCTGTAGCACTTTGATTTTGCGCATGATCCTTTTCCGAAAATCGTTTCCGATTTTCGGGGTCATGCGCTGGCCGTATAACAAATGCGTGCCGGCCGGGCTGCCGCAAACTCCGGCTTTGACAATTCCTGCCGTCTTGATATCATTTGCATACGAATGAATTTCGTCCAGCGCCGACGCTGGCAGGTCTTTCGGAATACCGGTTTCTGGAAGGCCCCATTTGGGAAGGCAAAGCGTGATCCGTTACGCGAAACCCACCTCTGTCGACGAAGCGCTCGCTTTGCTTGGCGAGGGCGCATGGCGCATCCTTGCCGGCGGCACCGATTTCTATCCGGCGCAAGGCAGCAAGCCCTTCCGCGACAATGTTCTCGACATCAACGGCCTGGCGGCGCTGCGGGGCATGGCCGAGACGGATGACCACTTCGTCATCGGCGCGCGCACGACCTGGACCGACATTATCCGTCATTCCTTGCCGCCGGCCTTCGATGCGCTGAAACAGGCGGCGCGTGAGGTCGGCTCGGCGCAGATCCAGAACGTCGCCTCGGTTGCCGGCAATCTCTGCAACGCCTCGCCGGCCGCCGACGGCGTGCCGGCCCTGCTCGTGCTCGATGCCGAGGTCGAATTGCGCTCAGTGGCGGCGACGCGTCATCTGCCGCTGCAGGACTTCATTCTCGGCAATCGCCGCACCGCCCTGCTGACCGGCGAGATGGTCACGGCTATCCGCGTGCCGAAGCATGCGGCCCAAGGCACATCGGCTTTCGTCAAGCTCGGCGCACGGCGCTATCTCGTCATTTCCATTGCCATGGTGGCGGCGCGTCTGGTCGTCGAGAACGACATCGTTATGGAAGCGGCGGTGGCCGCCGGCTCCTGCTCGGTGGTGGCCAGGCGCCTTGCCGGCGTCGAGGCCGCCTTGCGCGGCCTGCCCGCCAGCGAGGCGCTCGCCAATGCGGTGCTGGCCGCGCCGATGGATGAGCTGTCGCCGATCGCCGATGTGCGCGGTAGCGCCGAATACCGGCTCGATGCGGTGCGCGAGATCGTTGCCCGCGCCGTGCTCCAGGCCTGCGAGCCGGTGAATGACCACGAGGTGGCAGCGGCATGAGCCAGGTCTCGCCCGACATGCGTGAAGCTCTGTCCGATCCGGGTGGCGTTCAGCCTCGCCTCGGCCCCGAGCGGGCGGAGATCGCCTTCGAAGTGAATGGTGCCGCCATCTCGGTCAACGTGCCGCCGCTGCGCCGGCTGTCCTCCGTGCTGCGCGACGAATTGCTGCTGACCGGCACCAAGGTCGGCTGCGACGCCGGCGACTGCGGCGCCTGCACGGTGCTGGTCGACGGCGATCCCGTCTGCGCCTGCCTGATGTCGGTGGCCTCCGCGGCTGGTACGTCGGTGACAACAGTCGAAGGGCTCGCCAATGGCCGGCTGTCGGCGCTGCAGGCCTCGTTCCTCGACCATGGCGCCGCACAGTGCGGCATCTGCACGCCCGGCCTGCTGGTTGCCGCAACCGCTCTGCTCGACAAGAAACCCAATCCGACTGAGACCGAGGTGCAGGATGCGCTCGGCGGCATCCTGTGCCGTTGCACCGGCTACCGGAAGATCATCGCGGCGGTGATGGATGCAGGGCGGTTCGAACCATCAACTGACGGCGCCGCCCCTCATCCGCCTGCCGGCACCTTCTCCCCGTACAGTGACGGGGAGAAGGGAAGCGCACCAACGCTGGCGACCCCCTCTCCCCGTCCCTTACGGGGAGAGGGTAAGGGTGAGGGGCAGCACCTACGCCGTTCGTTGGATCTCGGCTTTGATCGCAGAATGCCAATCTCGGGCAATGCGGTGGGCTCTTCGCCCGTTCGGCTCGACGGCGTGCCGAAAGTCACCGGCGATGAAAAATTCGGCGGCGATTCCTTCCCCGCCGATGCGCTGGCCGTCTTGGTGGTGCGCTCGCCGCACTATCATGCCGAGTTCGTCTTTGGCGATCTCGCTGCCTGGACGAGGAAACATCCCGGTATCGCCGGCGTCTTCACGGCTGCCGACATTCCGGGAAAGAACTGTTTCGGCGTCATCGGCCCGTTCGCCGACCAGCCGGCGCTGGCGGAAGGCTTTGTTCGCCTTCGCGGCGAGGCGGTGGCGCTGGTCGCCGGCGAGCGCGAGGCCATCCTCGATCTCGACCTGTCGGATTTTCCGGTTCGCTGGAGCGAGCTGCCGCATATTCTGCAGCCTTGCGACGCGCAGGCCAGCGGCGCCAGGCTGATCCATGATAACCGCCCGGCGAACCTACTCACCTCCGGCTTTGTCGAGCGCGGCGATCCCGAGGCGGCCCTTGCCGGCGCTGCCATCACCGTGTCCGGCACCATCGACACCTCCTATGTCGAGCACGCCTATATCGAGCCGGAAGCCGGCCATGCCTATATGGATGGCGACACGCTGGTCGTCGTCGCCTGCACCCAGGCGCCTTATATGGACCGCGACGACACCGCGAAGGTGCTCGGTCTTGCCGTCGACAAGGTGCGCATCGTGCCGACTGCGACCGGCGGCGGCTTCGGCTCCAAGCTCGACGTTTCGCTGCAGCCGCTGATCGGCCTTGTGGCGCTGAAGACCGGACGGCCTGCGGCGCTCGCCTACACGCGCAACGAATCGATGATGTCGACCACCAAGCGCCATCCGGCCGAGATGAAGGCGACCATCGGCGCCGATGCCGACGGCCATGTCACCGGCATGATCTTTGCCGGCGATTTCAACACCGGCGCCTATGCCAGCTGGGGGCCGACGGTCGCCAACCGCGTGCCGGTGCACGCTTCCGGCCCGTATGCGACGCCGAGTTATCGGGCCGAGGGTCGCGCCATCCATACAAATGGGCCGATCTCCGGCGCCTTCCGTGGCTTCGGCGTGCCGCAGGCGACGATCATGCAAGAGACGCTCTATGACGAACTGGCCGGCAAGCTGGGCATGGACCGGCTCGATTTTCGGCTGAAGAACTGCCTTCGGAACGGATCCGAAACGGTTACCGGACAGCGGCTGGACTCCGGCGTCGGCATTGCCGAGTGCCTGGAATCCTTGCGGCCGCATTGGGCGCGCGCGAAGACTGACGCGGATGCATTCAACAGCACCAGCAGGGATAGAAGGCGCGGCGTCGGCGTCGCTTCCTGCTGGTATGGCTGCGGCAACACCTCGCTGCCCAATCCGTCGACCATCCGCGTCGGCATCGCCGCTTGCGGCGACATCATCCTGCATCAGGGCGCGGTCGATATCGGCCAGGGTTCGAACACGGTCATCACCCAGATCTGCGCCGACGCGCTCGGCCTGCCGCTGGAGAAATTCCGGCTGAAGAGCGCCGATACGGCCATCACCCCCGATGCCGGCAAGACCTCGGCCTCGCGCCAGACTTTCGTGACCGGCAAGGCGGCCGAAAAGGCCGGCCGCGCCTTGCGTGAGAAGATCCTGCGCTTTGCCAATGTTTCGGAGAAGGCATCCCTGCAGCTGGATGGCTCGGCGATCGTCATCCGCGAAGGCGAGGCCACGCGCCACATCGATCTCGCCGCATTGGACGTCGATGCCGAAGGCTTCGTCTTCCGCGCCGAGGAAAGCTACGATCCGCCGACGCTGCCCCTCGATACCAAGGGGCAGGGCAAGCCCTATGCGGTCTACGGCTATGGCGCGCAGATCGCCGAGCTCGAGGTCGACCTCAAGCTCGGCACGGTGAAGCTGATCAAAATCACCGCGGCACATGATGTCGGCAAGGCGATCAATCCGCTGCTGGTCGAAGGCCAGATCGAAGGCGGCATCGCGCAAGGCATCGGCATGGCGCTGATGGAAGAGTATATCCCTGGCCGCACCGAGAATTTGCACGACTATCTGATCCCGACCATTGGCGACGTGCCGCCGATCGAGACCATATTGATCGAAGTTCCGGATCCGGAAGGACCGTTCGGGGCCAAGGGCCTGGGCGAGCATGTGCTGATCCCGACGGCGCCGGCGATCCTCAACGCCATCCGCCACGCCACCGGCGTCCTGGTCACCAAGATCCCGGCGACGCCAACGCGCATCCGCGCCGCCATTCGCGAGAAGGAGGCACGCGCATGAGCGAGCTCGCCGAACGCTTCGAGACGCATGATCCCGGCGAAAAGCAGGTGGCGGAGAAGATCCGCTGCGATGCCTGTCCGGTGATGTGCTACATCGCCGATGGCCGCACCGGCGCCTGCGACCGCTACGGCAATGTCGGCGGCCGGATCGTGCGCATGGACCCGCTGACCATCCTCGACCATGCGGCGGAGACCGGCCTGGCCATGGTGCCGTTCGTCGCCGGGGGTGAGGCATGGGATGGCGAGCTGGTCAACACCGGCCGCCGCTTCGTCACGGCCATCGGTGCGGGCACCACCTATCCCGATTACAAGCCGGCCCCGTTCATCGTCAGCCAGGAGGTCGAGGGCGTCGATCTCGTCACGGTCGTGACCGAGGGCATCTTCTCCTACTGCGGCGTCAAGGTGAAGATCGACACCGATCGTCATATCGGACCCGAGACGGCTGTCGTGCGGTCGCAAGGCGAGGCGATCGGCCATGTCACGACGGGCGAATACGGCTCGCAGATGCTGTCGCTGGGCGGCGTGCATCACCTGACCGGCGGCTCGAAGTCGGAAGGCCGCGCCACTTGCGATGCGCTGCTCAATCTGTGCAACCGCAAGCCGGTGGAACTCAGCATCGACGGCGGCGCCACCGTCATCGTCGAAGCCGGCAAACCACCGGTTATCGACGGCAAGATCGAGCATCGCATGCGTGTCGGCTGCGGTTCGGCCACCATCGGCATGTTCGCCACGCAATGGCGCGGGCTGGTCGACGAGGTGGTAGTCGTCGACGACCACATCACCGGCGTCGTTTCCGAGCATCAGGCCGGCAAGGTGCTGGGCTGGCAGGACACGGGCATCAAGATCATCGGCCGCCGGTCGACGCCGGGCCGCTATTTCAAGGTGTCCGAGCCCGGCCTCGGCTGGGGCGGCACCAGCATATCCGACCCGCTGTCGATCCTTGGCGAGTGGAACGCCAAGAAGGGCGCGCGGCCCGGCCTGTCGCTGCTGATGGTTTCGACCACCGGCGAGCAGTTCGCCTATTACGAACTCGATGACGAACTGAGACCGGTGCAGAAACCCTTCCCGGAGCGGCTGCAAAAATCCGTCGGGCTGATCGAGGACAATTGCGAGCCGGCGCTGTGCACCGTGCTGTTCATCGGCGGCGCCGGTGGTTCGCTGCGCGCCGGCGTCACCGAGAACCCGGTCAACTTGACCCGTTCCGTGCAAGGCCTGACCACCTATGTGACGGTCGGCGGCGCGCCGGTCTATGTCTGGCCGGGCGGCGGCATCACGCTGATGGTCGATGTCACGCGGGTGCCGGAAGGCGCCTTCGGCTATGTGCCGACCCCGGCCCTGGTGGCGCCGATCGAGTTCACCCTGCGCCGCGACGACTACATCCGGCTTGGCGGCTACGAGGCCGAAATCCGCAGCGTCGAGGATATCGTCGCCAAGGGCGGCGAGTATCTCAATCCGCGCCGCGGCACGGGTGCCGCGGCCGGCAATCCATGGCCGCCGCTGGCACAATTGCACCGTGCGAACGGGGCCAGGTGATGTCTGGCCCGCAAGTGCATTGGCTGCAGGACGGCAAACGGCTGCATCTCAACCACGGGCCGATCGACCTGATCGTCGAGGCTTTTGGCGAGACTGGCGAATGCCGCCAGGCCTACGGGCAGGCGGTGGCGCGCTTTCAGACGATCCTGCCCGAGCTGGTCGAGGAATTGCCTGAATTGCGCCGCCCGGCCGCGCCGCGGCCACGCGCATTCGGCGGCCCGACGGCTCGACGCATGGAAGCTGCGGTTGTGCCGCTGGCGGAAAAATTCATCACGCCTATGGCCGCCGTCGCCGGTTCGGTAGCCGACGAAATTCTTGCGGCCTTGCTTGCCGGGCGGACGCTTGAGCGCGCCTATGTCAACAATGGCGGCGACAGCGCGCTCCATCTCGGCGCCGGCCAGTCGATGAGGCTTGCCATCGCCGGCACTGGACACGGTCTGGCCGACCGCATCGTCATCCGTGCCGGGGATGGCGTGCGCGGCGTCGCCACCAGCGGCTGGCGCGGACGCTCGTTTTCGCTTGGGATTGCCGACGCCGTCACCGTGCTGGCGCGAACTGGCGCCGAAGCCGATGCCGCCGCGACGCTGATCGCCAATGCCGTCGACCTGGCCGGCCATCCGGCCATCCGGCGCATACCGGCACGCGATCTGGCGCCGGACAGCGACCTTGGCGGCCGGCTGGTGACGCAGGAGGTCGGCCGGCTTTCTCCATCGGAAATCGCCACGGCGCTGGACGGCGGACTTGCCGTCGCCGAAGATTTCCACTGCCGGGGATTGATTGCCGCATCGGCGCTGTTCCTTGCCGGCCAGACCCGCATCTGTGGTTCCATGGCGCTTGCCGCGCCCAACAAGAGTCCTGGGAAGGAAGTAGCGCATGCCTGAGTTTCCGATCCGCAAGATCGCGGTGCTGACCGAAGAGATCTTTCACGAGGGCGGGCCGGTGGCCAAGGTGCCGCGCCGGCGCGCCGCCGCTCTTGCCGTGGTCAAGAACCCGTTCGCCGGGCGCTATGTCGAGGAGTTGCAGAGCGCCATGGATGATCTGAAGCCGCTCGGCCTGCTGCTCGCCGACCGGCTGATCGCGGCACTCGGCGGCGATGCCAAACAGATCGATGGTTACGGCAAGGGCGCCATTGTCGGCACATCAGGCGAGCTTGAGCATGGCGCGCTGTGGCATGTGCCCGGCGGATACGCCATGCGCGAACGGCTTGGCGACGCCAAGGCGATCGTGCCGTCGGCCAAGAAGGTCGGCGCCTTCGGCTCGCGGCTCGACGTGCCGCTCGGCCACATCAATGCCGCCTATGTGCGCAGCCATTTCGACGCCATGGAAGTCGGCATCAGCGACGGCCCGCGCCCCGACGAGATCCTGTTCTGCCTCGCCATGGCCTGCGGCCCGCGCGTGCACGACCGCATGGGCGGGCTGGCGGCCGGGGATATCAAGGCCTGGGACGGGTTGCGGTGAGCGCCGAGGACAATCTGCTGAAGCTGGTCGAGGCCGAAGAGCCTGACGAAAACGACTATCGCCTGCAGGAGCAGGTCGGGTTCATCCTGCGCAAGGCGCACCAGCGCCATGTCTCGATCTTCGCCGCCCATATCGCCGATCTGACGCCGCCGCAATTCGCGGCGCTGGCCAAGCTGCGCGATGTCGGCGAGACCTCGCAGAACCAGCTCGGCACGCTCATCGCCATGGACGCGGCGACGGTGAAGGGCGTCATCGACCGATTGAAGGCGCGCGGCCTGGTCGAGCTTTCCAAGCATGAGGTCGACAAGAGGCGGCTGCTGGTCAACCTGACGGCCGAAGGCCGCGATGCGGTCGAACGCCTGATCCCGCTGGCCCGCGATATCACCCAGGAAACGCTGGCGCCGCTCTTGGCCAAGGAGATCGCCACCTTCATGAAGCTCCTGGCCAAACTGGCTTGATCGCGACTTGGCAATTCGCGGCTTTTGGAATCGAAGGACGTGAAGGACCGTCATGACGAAGGTGGCAGGGTCAGAGCTTGAACGCCTCCGAACTGAGCTCCCGCAGCTTCGAAAAAACTCCCTTGCCGCCTGATATCACCAGCGTTCCATTTTGCAGCACCGTCTTCGGATCCGGCTTGACAATCGTGCCACCAGCTTCCTCGACCAACAGCATGCCGGCCAGGCAATCCCAGGCGTTCATGTGCTCCTCGACATAGCCAAGCAGCCTGCCGGCGGCGACATAGGCGAGCATCAAGGCGCCGGACGCGTTGCGGAAGAAGACACCGCCCTCGGCCAGGATCATGCTAACCAGCACAGCGACATTTTCGGTGTCGGCGCGGTTTGAAAATCCGGTCCCGACGGACCCTTCTTCCAGGCTGGTCGCCGCACTGGTCCTGATCGGCCTGCCGTTGACGAAGGCGCCGCCGCCGAGCCGGCCGTGAAACGTCTCGCCGGTCGACGGCTCGTGGATCACGCCTACCACGGTCTCGCCATGCAGGGCGCAAGCGATCACCACGCACCAGGCCGGAATGCCGCGCACGAAATTGGCGGTGCCGTCGATGGGATCGATCACCCAGACATAGCCTGTCGAGCCGGCGACCGAGGCGTGTTCCTCGCCGACAATGCCGTCCCGAGGATAGGCGGCGGCAATGGCGGCGCGGATGAACAACTCGACTTCGCGGTCTGCTTGCGAGACCAGATCCTGATGGCCCTTGCTCTCGATGGTCAGGCTGTCGAGGTCGCGGAAATATTTCAGGCCGAGCTCGCCCGCCCGCCGCGCCAGATCGATGGCAAATTGCAAGCGGGTGTCATGGTCATTTTTCACGGGGGGAGCTCGATGTTGCGGAAGGGGGCCCCGCCCTTAGCAGAAGCGGACCACACCTTCCAAGCCGGGAGTGTCGTACCCCAAGACCATCAGGCCGCCTGCGACAACGATTTGTGGGCCTCGGCCAGGATCTCGAACGACCGCACGCGGACCGCATGGTCGAAGATCTGCGCGGTGACCATCAGCTCGTCGGCGCCGGTGCGGCGCACGAACGCATCGATCCCTTGCCGGACCGTTTCCGGGGACCCGACGACGGCGCAGGACAGTGCCTGGCCAAGCATGGTCTTTGCCATAGGGTCGAGGTCGCGGTCATAGTTCTCCACCGGCGGCGGCAGCCGACCGGGCCGGCCGGTGCGCAGATTGACGAAGGCCTGCTGCAGCGAGGTGAACAGCAGCCTTGCCTCCGCATCGGTGGGCGCGGCAAAGACGTTGAGGCCAAGCATGACATGCGGCTTGTCGAGCTGTTCCGACGGCTGGAAGCGCGAGCGGTAAATGTCCAGCGCGTGGTCGAGTTCCGCCGGCGCGAAATGCGAGGCGAACGCGTAGGGCAGGCCGAGCATGGCGGCGAGCTGCGCGCCGTAGAGGCTGGAGCCGAGGATCCAGACCGGCACGTTCTGGCCTTCACCGGGCACGGCGCGGATGCGCTGGCCTTCCTCTGCCGGCTGGAAATAGCCCATCAGCTCGACGACATCCTGCGGGAAATTGTCGGCGCCGGCCTCGAGGTTGCGGCGCAAGGCGCGCGCCGTGCCCATGTCGGTGCCGGGAGCCCGGCCGAGGCCGAGATCGATGCGGCCCGGGTGCAGGGCGGCCAGCGTGCCGAACTGCTCGGCAATGACCAGCGGCGAATGGTTGGGCAGCATGATGCCGCCGGCGCCGACGCGAATGGTCCTGGTGCCGCCGGCGACATGGGCGATGACGACCGCGGTGGCCGCGCTGGCGATGCCCGGCATGTTGTGATGCTCGGCCAACCAGTAGCGCTTGTAGCCCAATCGCTCGGCATGACGGGCAAGATCGAGCGAGTTGGCCAGCGACTGCGAGGCATCGCTGCCTTCGACGATCGGCGACAGGTCGAGAACGGAAAGGTCTGTCATGCGTTGGTCTCCACGATTTTCTTCTCGCGCACCCTGGCCTCGAAGGCGGCGCGGTCGGCAATGACGATGCCGAGCTGGCTTTCCAGCGTGTCGGCGAGTTCGGCCGCCGTCGCGATCTCCCGCTGCTCGGTGCGGCCGCCGGTGTGGTGGATCGACAGCCGGTTGCCGCGCAGCGCGCAGCGCCGGTCGGGCATGGCGCGCGCCGCGATGACGGAGGAGAGGAAATGCGATATCGGGTTGGTCGACACGAAGTAGTTGGTGACGGAATAGTCGACTTCGTAATGCGGCTGCAGGTCGAAGCGGTAAAGGCTCCGCCAGTCGCCGCCGATGGCGGGCTGCAATCGAAAATGATCGTCCGTCTCGACGATACGGAAGGTCTCGTGCGGGGTCGTTTGTTCGCGGCCCGGCTCGAGCAGCAGCGGTGCGGTCAGGGTCAGGCCGCCGAAACCGACATCGGCGATGTGGGTGCGGCCGCCGAGCTCGACGCGCAGCAGCATGTGGCTGCGCGCGGTGATGGCGTCCTCGCGCTGACCCCAAAGGACCCGCGCGGCAAGGCCGCCGACCTGAAAACCAAGCGACTTCAGCGCATGCATGAAGATGAGATTGTGCTCGAAACAATAGCCGCCGCGACCGTCGGCGATGATCTTTTCCTGCAATGAGGCGAGGTCGAGCCGAACCGGCTTGCCGAGGAACGGATCGATGTTCTCGAAGGGGATGGCCTGCGGATGCAGGAGATGCAGCGCCTTGAGCGTGTCCAGCGAAGCATCCCGCGAACCGGCGTAGCCGATGCGAGCGAGATAGACGTCGAGGTCGAAGAGGGCATCGCTCATGGGAAGGCACCGGGAATTGAGTGCCGGATATAGGCATTCGATCCGGCCGCCGCAAAGCCGATTATGCGGGAGCCTTGCCGCCCTCCTCGGCGGGTTCTTCCTCCACCACCGCGGTATGCTGCGCGGCGAGGAAATTGCCGACATGGCTCAGTCCGTCGAAATGATCGCAGAACACCTTGATGACGACCAGCAGCGGCACCGCCATCAGCGCACCGACGAAGCCCCACAGCCACGACCAGAAGGCGATGGCGATCAAGATCGCGACGGCGTTGATCTCCAGGCGCCGGCCGACCACCATCGGCGTCACGAACTGGCCTTCGACGACGTCGCACAGCAGCACGAAGGCTGGCGCCAGCAGCGCGTAGGAGATGGTGTCGAAGCTGATCAGCGCCATGATCGAGACAAGCACGATGGTCAGCAGCGCGCCGACATAGGGCAGGAAGTTGAGCAGCGCCGCGGCCACCCCCCAGACCAGCGGGTTGGGCATGCCGAGCGCCCACAGACCAAGGCCGATGACCGTGCCGAGGCCGGCATTGATGATGGTGACGGTGAGCAGATAGTGCGAGATTTCGCGCTCGACATCATAGACGACGCGCAGCGCCCGCTTCTTTTCGCTGAGGCTGGCGAAGGACTGGATGATCTTCTCGTAGAACATCGTGCCGGAGGCGAGCAGGAACAGCGACAGCACGAAGATGATGGTGAGGCTGGTTCCCGCCGACAGGATGTTGCTGGCCGCCGACGACAGGATGCCTGACTGGGCGACCGCCACCTTCTGGATGCCAGGCTCCTGCGAGGTTGCGGTCAGCTGCTCGATCTGGTGCGAGACCTGCATGACCTTTTCGAGTGGACGCCGCAATTGCGCCAGCCGTTCGGTCAGCTGCTGGCCGATCGACGAGGTGTTGTTGATGAGGTCGATGACCGGGCCGCTGAGCAGGTAGCCGGCACTGGCGAAAATGCAGATCGACAACAGCACCAGAAGGGTCGCCGACACCACTTCGGGAATGCCGCGCTTGCGCAGCAGCCGCACGATCGGCGTCAGCGTCAGCGCCAGCAGAAAAGCCAGGATCACCGGCATGAAGAAGGCGCGGGCGAAGTAAAGCGCGTAGATGGTCATGAACAGGAAGATGCCGATGAGCAGCGAACGCACCAGATGTATATCCGCGCGGGTCTCGATGCGCGGATCTGGCCCATCAGCAGCGCCTGCACCCAAGGCAGCGGGTTCGGTTTTCATGGTCACCCCGCGAGCCGCCGCCTCCGCGATCGGCAATTGCCTGGATGAAACGCGGAGTTCCGGGCGCAGGTTCCATGAGCCGGCTTCGGGAACGGGGCAGAATTGCGTGCGCCGGCCCGGTTGCTCAGGGCGCTGCCAGTGCCGGCGCGGATTTCGCCGTTTCCTTGCGCACGATCGGCGCCACGCGGGTGCCGTAGAGTTCGATCGCCTTCATGATCTTGGCATGCGGCATGGTGCCGATCGCCATCTGCAGCAGGAAGCGGTCATTGCCGAAGATCCTGTGCTGGGCGACGATCTTTTCGGCCACCTGCTCGGGATTGCCGACGAACAGAGCGCCATTCGGGCCACGCGACTGGTCGAAATGCACCCGCGATGTCGGACCCCAGCCGCGCTCGCGGCCGATGCGGTTCATCACTTCGGCCTGCGGGCCGTAGAAATCGTCGGCCGCCTGCTCCGTGGTTTCGGCGATGAAGCCGTGCACATTGATGCTGGTGGCAAGGCCCGACGGATCGCTGCCGGCGCGCTTGGCGGCCTCACGGTAGAGATCGAACAGCGGCGCGAAACGCGCCGGTTCGCCGCCAATGATGGCGAGCGCCAGCGGCAGTCCAAGCGCGCCGGCGCGAGCCGCCGACTGCGGCGTGCCGCCGATGGCGATCCACACCGGCAGCCTGTCCTGGAGCGGCCTGGGGTAGACACCGCGATCGTTGATCGGCGCCCGCAGATTGCCGGACCAGGTGACCTTCACCTGATCGCGGATGGCAAGCAGCAGGTCGAGCTTTTCGGCGAACAGCTCGTCATAGTCCTCCAGATTGTAGCCGAACAGCGGGAAGGATTCGATGAACGAACCGCGCCCGGCCATGATCTCGGCACGGCCGCCCGACAGAAGATCAAGCGTGGCGAACTGCTGGAAGACGCGCACCGGATCGTCCGAGGACAGCACTGTGACCGCGCTGGTCAGTTTGATGCGCTTCGAGCGTTCGGCGGCCGCGGCGAGCGCCACGGCCGGAGCGGAAGCGGCATAATCGGGCCGGTGATGCTCGCCGAGACCGAAGACGTCGAGGCCGACCTGGTCGGCCAGTTCGACCTCTTCGATCAGGTTGCGCAGCCGCTCATGCGGGCCGATGGCGCCCGGGCCCGGCTGCGGGCTGACGTCGGCGAAGGTGTAGAGACCGAGTTCCATTCGAATGTCATCCTGGTGTTGGCGTTTCGGGCTAGAGCAATTCCAGGAAAAGTGTGAAACGGTTTTCCGTCCGGAATTGCGTCAAAACAGAGAGAAAGAGCGGTTCACCGTTTCGGTGAGCCGCTCAAGAGGTAGCCATCGACCCGCCTCGCCGCCAGAGGGGCGGACGGTGAACAGTGCATGTCGGTTTCGGCCGAAAGGGCGTCTCCCGACTGCAACAAACCGGAAATTCATGGCTGGCATGCTGTTTTGGCGCTTGAACTCTCGGCATTCGCGCGTATGTAAGCCTCGCGAATTGACTTCAGGGAAGTGGACTTGGCTATCTACAGGGAAAAAGACATTTTCGAGCGGCGCAATGCCGCAAACGAGGCAAAGAAGGCGCTTCTGGAGCGCTTCAAGTCAAAGCCGGCAGCAGACGATCCGACGGTGCTGGCACGACAGGCCGAACGCAAGGCAATCCTCGAGGCGCGCCAGATACGCGAGGCCGAGAAGGCCAGGCTGAAGCAGGAAAAGCTGGCACGCGAGGCGGTCGAGAAGGCCGAGCGCGAGGCAGCGGCCGAAGCGGCACGCGTCGCGGCCGAAGAGGCGGCGCAGGCTGAAGCCAAGATTCGGGAAGCCGAAGAAAACGAGCGCATCGCCCGTTTGCTGGCCGACGAAGCCGAACGCAAGGCCAAGCGCGACGCGCGCTATGCGGCGCGCAAGCAGCGCACGGGCAGGACGCCTCCGGGCTTCTCCGCCCGCTAGCCTCAAGGCTACGGAAGCATCCGCTTCGAAGATCAGGGTCGCCTTGCAGCGGCCCTGAACGTGCTTGTCCAAAAGTGGCCCGGTTTTGGCAGGACGATTGCCTGGATCCGTTCAAACGCGACGCGCTTTAGCGGTATGATCAGGCGGCGAACTTAAGTCCCATGATGCCGCAGACGATGAGCGCGATGCAGGCCAGCCTGATCGCGGTGGCCGGCTCGCCGAGCAGCCAGATGCCGAGCAGCGCCGTGCCGACGGTGCCGATGCCGGTCCATACCGCATAGGCGGTACCGACGGGCAGCGTCTTCAGCGCCAGGCCGAGCAAGGCGAGGCTGACGATCATCGAGGCGACGGTCAGCACGGTCGGCACCAGCTTCGAGAAGCCGTCCGTGTATTTGAGGCCGATTGCCCAGCCGATCTCGAACAGGCCGGCAAAAAACAGGAGAATCCACGACATAGACGACGCTCCGTCAGAGCATCGGACCGAATTCGGCTTTCGGTATCCGATGCTCAATCAAACAATGGCGGGTCGTCCCGGCCGGATTTTCGGGGAAAGTGCGAGGTCGTCCCCGCCCCGCCAGTATAGGAATTGCGAGCGTTCGATCAACGGCGGCCGGCAACAATGTCGCCGGTCGCAGTCCGTCCCGAAGCGGTTTGACCGGACCTACTTGTCCTTGAGCTTCATCGCCTTGACCGGCGGCGCCTTCAGGGCCGGAGCCGGGGCGGGCTTCTTGGCGTCCTTCTTCGGCTTGCGGGCTTCCTTGCCTGCCTTCATCGCACCTTTAGCCATGATTCGTTCCTCCGATTGCGGGAAGCGAAGTGAACCAAGAGAAATGCCCGACTGCAAGAGGCCAGCGCCTGTCGCCGCCGCCAGCCGGCCGGTTTCAACCGGTTTCTAATTTGCTCGTAAACCATGGCGGTCCGTGCCATGGTTGTCTTCGCACTGCAGCATCGGCCGGCTTTTCGCCGCGCCATGAACAGGCAGGCCGGTCAGGACGACAATGCGAATCCACATCGGCTGCGAGATGAGCTTCGACTTTCCACAGGAAACGCCGCTGATCGCGATGCTGAATGTCCACTATTCGCGCGCCTCCGACCTTGAGCGGCCGGACTTTTTGACCTCCAACCCGCCGGTGCCGATCGAAAGCTATCGCGACAGTTTCGGCAACTGGTGCAACCGGTTCGTCGCGCCGCCCGGGCGTTTCACGTTCGGCACCGACGCGGTGATCCGCGATCCCGGCACTTTCGAGATGGGCGACCTGATGGCCTGGCAGCACGAGGTGCGCGACCTGCCGGCGGACACGCTCTTGTTTCTGCTGCCCAGCCGCTTTTGCGAAAGCGACCTCTTGGCGAACGAAGCGTGGCGGCTGTTCGGCCACACGCCGCTTGGCATCCCGCGTGTGCAGGCGGTCTGCGATTTCGTCCACAATCATATCGTCTTCAACTACGGCAATGCGCGACCGACGCGCACCGCGGCGGAGGCCTATCGCGAACAGAGCGGTGTGTGCCGCGACTTCGCGCATCTGGCTGTCACCTTCTGCCGGGCGCTCAACATCCCGACCCGCTACTGCACCGGCTACATCAGCGACATCGGCATGCCAAAGCCGTGGTCGAGCATGGATTTCGCCGCCTGGATGGAAGTCTATCTTGGCGGCCGCTGGCATGTCTTCGACCCGCGCAACAATGCGCCGCGCATCGGCCGCATCCTGATCGCCTCCGGCCGTGACGCGGCCGACGTCCCGCTGACCCACATTTTCGGGCCGGGCACGCTTGCCGGCTTCAAGGTGTGGACCGGCGAGATCGTCGAATAGTCCGCCCATCCTTTGACGACCGACCTCCCGAACGAGCCGACAGTTCGCGGGTCGTGAAGCCTGTGGAGCTTTGGCGGCCTGGCCGTTAGACTGGGCGCCCTGAACGAGGACAACACCATGGCCGGGCATGGCGGCTCAAAAAGGGTGATCTACGCCGCGCTCGCCGGCAATCTCGCCATCGCGCTGACCAAATTCGCCGCCGCCGCCTTCACCGGCAGTTCGGCGATGCTGTCGGAAGGCGTGCACTCGCTGGTCGATACCGGCAATGGCGGCCTGCTGCTCTACGGGATGCACCGCGCCGCCCGCCCCGCCGATCGGACGCATCCGCTCGGTCACGGCCGCGAGCTCTATTTCTGGAGTTTCATAGTCGCCCTTCTGGTCTTCGCGCTGGGCGCCGGCGTCTCCCTCTACGAGGGCGTGATCCACATCATGGCGCCGGAGCCGGTCGTCAACGTGAAGGTGAACTACATCGTTCTCGGCCTGTCCTTCGTGTTCGAGGGCAGTTCCTGGCTGGTGGCGCTGAAGGAGTTCCGCCGAGAGAAGGGCAAGCAGGGCTGGCTGCAGGCCGTGCAGTCGAGCAAGGACCCGAGCGTCTACACCGTGCTGTTCGAGGACAGTGCCGCCCTGCTCGGCCTGATCGTCGCCTTCGCCGGCATCCTGGCGGCGGAGCTGCTGCAAATGCCGGAACTCGACGGCGCCGCCTCGATCGGCATTGGGCTGATCCTCGGCGCGACGGCGGTCTTCCTGGCCCGCGAAAGCAAGGGCCTGCTGATCGGCGAAGCCGCACTGCCCGAGGTGCAGAGACAAGTGCTGGCGATCGTCCAGCAGGATCCGGCGGTGCAGCGGGCGAACGGTGTTCTGACCGTCCACATTGGGCCGCGCGAGATCGTCGCGGGTCTCAGCATCGAGTTCGAGGATCACCTGAAGGCGCCAGAGATCGAAGCGTGTGTCGAGCGCCTGGAGGCTCGGCTGAAGAAAGAGATGCCCGAGATCACGCGGTTGTTCGTCAAGCCGCAGACGACCGGGACCTGGGAACGGCGGCGCAAGATAGTTGAAGCCGCGTCAGGAGACGAGCCGGATCGGGCCGGTTAGAATGCCGGCGAAGCAAGGAGAAACAAAGATGAAAATCGACGGCGGCTGCCATTGCGGGGCCATCACCTACGAAGCCGAGGTCGACCCGGAAAAGACCTCGATCTGCCACTGCACGGATTGCCAGAAACTGACCGGCACGGCCTTTCGGGTGACTGTTCCGACGCCGGAGGATCATTACCGGATCACCAAGGGTACGCCGAAAATCTATATCAAGACCGGGGCGAGCGGCGCCAAGCGCGCCCAGGCTTTTTGCGGGGACTGCGGTTCGCACCTCTACGCCACGTCGGTCGGAGATGGTCCAAAGGTCTATGGGATTCGAGCGGGAACCGCGCGGCAACGCGAGGATTTGATCCCGACACAGCAGAAATGGCACCGCTCGGCGCTGCATTGGCTGCCGGAATTCCAGGGCATGGCGACCGTGGAGGAGCAGTAGCCGGCGTTCAGTCGTCGCCTTCGACAACCCTCAACCTGAGCTGTCCGGTTTTCGAATCGGCAACGCGGGCGCCGGCTTCGACCTTCGCAGCGGCAGGCCGTGATGCGTCGTCGGGGCCGGCATCGCCGTCGGGCTGGGCGCCGAACTCCAGCGCCTCGATCTTCTGGCCGCGCTTGGTCACCTTCGACGTCGAGACGAGGATGTCGTCGATGTCCTTGGCCGACTGGCCGAAATGAACCTGCAGCTTGCGCACCCGCTCGTCGACACGCGCAACATCCTCCATCAGCCGGATGACCTCGCCCTGGATCAGATGCGCCTGTTCGCGCATGCGGGCGTCCTTGAGGATGGCCTGGATGACCTGGATCGACAGCATCAGCAGCGACGGCGAGACGATGACGACGCGGGCGCGGTGCGCCTTGTGGACGATGGCCTCGAAATTCTCGTGGATCTCGGCGAACACCGATTCCGACGGCACGAACATGAAGGCGGTGTCCTGCGTCTCGCCCTGGATCAGGTATTTTTCCGATATATCGCGGACATGGATCTCGATGTCGCGGCGAAAGGCCTGGGCGGCGATTTTCTGCAGATCGGCGCCATCGGCGGCGCGGATGGCGTTCCAGGCTTCCAGCGGAAATTTGGCATCGATGGCAAGCGACGGCGCGCCGTTCGGCATCTTCACCAGGCAGTCGGGCCGGCTGCCGTTCGACAGCGTCGCCTGGAACTCGTAGGCGCCATGCGGCAGGCCGTCGGCAACGATCGCTTCCATGCGCGACTGGCCGAAGGCGCCGCGCGTCTGCTTGTTGGAGAGGATCGCCTGCAGCTGCACGACCTGGCCGGCGAGCGACTGGATGTTGCCTTGCGCGGTGTCGATGACTGCCAGCCGCTCCTGCAATTTGGCCAGGCTCTCATGCGTCGATTTGGTCTGCTCGGTCATGGTCTGGCCGATGCGGCCGGTCATGGCGTCGAGGCGCTGGCCGATCGACTGCGTCAGCTCCGCCTGCCGTGCCCCGAACACTTCGGCAATGGCGCCCATGCGGCCCTGCATCTCGGCCTGGCTTTGCAAGATGCCGGCCATCCGCGCCTCGGCGTCGCGGGCATGATCGGCGGCCTCGGCGGCGGCGGCGGCGCGCGCCTTGGCCGACCGCCACAGCGCGATGACCAGCGCCAGGAACAGGCCAAGAAACAGCAACGCGCCGAAAGCCAGCGCGTGGCCGAGCGTGATCGTGGAAGCGCCAAGCCGGGCGACAGGCTCCGAAAGGATAGTGCTTAGATCATTCATGTGGACAGCATAGCCGATTCGGTTCGCCGGCACAGATCAAAACGTGAACGCTGACAAAGCGTACCGGTTGACGCTTTTCGCTGGAGGTCTTAGGTGGAACGCCATGCCGATCAAGCCGCTCATCATCCTTCCCGACCCCACCCTGCGCCAGGTTTCCAAGCCGGTGGAGCGCGTCGACGGGCCTTTGCGCAAACTGGCCGACGACATGCTGGCGACCATGTATGACGCGCCCGGCATAGGGCTGGCGGCGATCCAGATCGGCGAACCCTTGCGCATGCTGGTGATTGACCTGGCCAAGGAAGACGAGACACCGGCGCCGCATGTCTTCATCAACCCGGAGATCCTGGAGAGCGCCGACGCGCGCTCCGTCTACGAGGAAGGCTGCCTGTCGATCCCGGACTACTACGCCGAGGTCGAACGTCCGGCCGCCGTGCGGGTCAAATATCTCGACCGCGACGGCAAGCTGCAGGAGATCGAGGCCGAGGGCTTGATGGCGACCTGCCTGCAGCACGAGATCGACCACCTCAATGGTGTCTTGTTCATCGATCACATCTCGAAGCTGAAGCGCGACATGGTGGTGAAAAAGTTCAAGAAGCTCGCCAGGGACAAGGCGCCGGGCAAGATGGTGGGATAGGGGAAATGCCCCTTCGCGTCATCTTCATGGGCACGCCGGAGTTTTCGGTGCCGACGCTGCGCGCCATCGCCGAGGCCGGACAAGAGATCGCCGCCGTCTATACCCAGCCGCCGCGCGCGGCCGGACGACGCGGGCTGGAGCTGACGCCGTCGCCGGTGCAGCGCGAGGCGGAGCGGCTGGGCATCGAGACGCGCACACCGGTATCGCTCAAAGGCGAGGCCGAGCAGGCCGCTTTCCGCGCCTTGCAGGCCGATGTCGCCGTGGTCGTCGCTTATGGCTTGCTGTTGCCGAAGGCGGTTCTGGAGGCGCCCCGGCTTGGCTGCATCAACGGCCATGCCTCGCTTCTGCCACGCTGGCGTGGTGCCGCGCCCATCCAGCGCGCGATCATGGCCGGGGACAGCGAAACCGGCATGATGGTGATGCGCATGGAAGAGGGCCTGGACACCGGCCCGGTGGCAATGGTTGAAAAATGCGCCATCGGACCCGATATGACAGCCGGCGATCTGCATGATCGGTTGATGAGTGTCGGTGCTAGCCTGATGGTGGAAGCGCTGGCGCGACTGGAAAGGAACACCCTGACATTTACCCGCCAAGCGGCGGAAGGGGTGACCTACGCCAAGAAAATCGATAAATCCGAGACTCGCGTGGACTGGACTCGCTCGGCGAGCGAAGTGCACAATAGCATTCGCGGCCTGTCGCCGTTTCCCGGCGCCTGGTCCGAGATAGGAATTGGCGGCCGCCCGGAGCGGCTGAAACTGCTTCGCTCGACGCTATCCGAAGGCCTGTCGCTTTCGGAGGATTTGGGCGAGTCGGGAGGAATTCTCGATGACCGGCTGACGGTCGCCTGCGGGGCAGGCGCGATCAGTCTGGTCGAAGTTCAACGGGCGGGCGGAAAGCCCGCTGCCGCGTCGGAGTTCCTGCGCGGGGCCAAGATCGAAAGAGGAATGAAATTCTCATGAGCATGATGTCGATACGCGCGGCGACGCCGCGGGATCGCGAGGCCATCCGCCTCGTCGAGGAACACGCTTTCGGCCAGCAGGCGGAGGCCGGACTGGTCGACGCGCTGGTGACCGGCGGCGACGCCGTTGCCGAACTGGTGGCGGAAGAAGACGGCCAGGTGGTCGGCCACATCCTGTTTTCCCGGCTGTTCGTCCAGAGCGGCGGCAAGAACTTTCCGGCCGTGGCGCTCGCGCCGCTGGCGGTGGAGCCTTCGTTCCATGGCAGCGGCATCGGCGGCGCGCTGATCCGCGAGGCGCATATCCGCCTCAAGGACGCCGGCGAGACGCTGGCCGTGGTGCTGGGTGACCCGGCCTATTACAGCCGTTTCGGCTACAGCCATGCACGCGCCGAAAAGTTCGAGAGCGAGTACCAAAGCGAGGCACTGCAGGCGCTGGCCTGGGGCGACGCCCCGGAAGCCGGCAGGCTGGTCTACGCTTCGGCTTTCGGCTCGGCCCTCGCCGCGTAAGCGGCAACAGCCCTAAAGCGCGTCGCGTTCGAACGGATTCAGGCGACGCGCTTTAGGTTATTGGTTCATGCATGCCGTCTCGCAAAACCGAGGCCACTTTTGCGCGACATGCATTGGGAGCCGGATGATTTCAGGTCGAATCGCCCTGAAATCCGAATTCGGCTCTAACTCAAAGAGATAGAGCATGACGTCGTCCGAAACCCGCTTCACACTTTTCGGCGTCACGCTCTAGCATGCCGCGGTTTCGCCTCGACATCGAATATGACGGCAGCCTGTTTGCCGGCTGGCAGCACCAGGCGGACCAGCCTTCGGTGCAGCAGGCGATCGAGCAGGCTATCGTAAAATTCTGTGGCGAGGAGGTCAGGTTGCGCGCCGCCGGCCGCACCGATGCCGGCGTGCATGCGACCGCCCAGGTGGCGCATGTCGACCTCACCAAGGCGTGGCCGGGCGACAAGGTGCGTGATGCCGTCAACGCGCATCTGCAGATGGCCGGCGCGCACATCGCGGTCCTCAAGGCGACGGTCGTCTCCGATGCCTTCGACGCGCGCTTCTCGGCCACCGGCCGCCACTATCTCTACCGCATCCTCAACCGCCGCGCGCCGGCCGCGCTCGACAAGGGCAAGGTGTGGTGGGTGCCGAAGCGGCTCGACGCCGTCGCCATGCACGAGGCGGCAAAAATCCTGCTCGGACGGCATGACTTCACCACCTTCCGCTCGACCCAGTGCCAGGCCAACAGCCCGATCAGGACGCTGGAGCGGCTCGACGTGAGCCGGGAGGGCGACCTGATCGAGGTGAGGGCTTCGGCGCGCTCGTTCCTGCACAATCAGGTTCGCTCGATGGTCGGCTCCCTGAAGCGCGTCGGCGAAGGCGGCTGGACCGCTGCCGACCTGAAAGCGGCGCTCCAGGCGCACGACCGCGCCGCCTGCGGCCAGGTGGCGCCGCCCGATGGGCTGTTTCTCATTGGCGTCGATTATCCAGGCGGCGTCGATTATCCGGGCGTCGACAATCTGGGATAGAGCCCAAGAAGGCTCTATCCGGGATAGAGCCCAGAAGGCTATCCGGCGACGAGCCCGGAAAGGCTTTGAGGCCCGACATCGTCCGGCACGGTGATGCCGAGCAGCGTCTGCAGGCCGAACAGCACCAATAGCGAGGCTATGAACATGCCGACGAACACGGCGGTGCCGACGGCTGCGCCCTTGCCGATGGTGGCGTTGGTCATGCGCCAGGTCAGCACCATCGACAGGGCAAACAACAACAGCGACACAAGGCTCGAAACCTGGCTTGCGGACGACAGGAAAAGCCTGATCAGCGCCGAGGGCAGCATCAGCCAGGCGGTGATGGCCGAAGCCCAGTTGCTGGCAACGACATAGTGGACGAAGCGGCCGCCAATGCCGGCGCGCGGCGCGACCAGGGCCAAGGCGATGAGCGGCAGCACCCAGGAGCCGATATCGACCGTCGCCAGGCGCGCCAGCATGCTGAGGCGCCCGGCGAAGGCGTTGGGATCGCCGATCTCGTTGGCGATGCCGACCCAGCTGACGATCAGCGCCGGCGCTGCAACGACAATGGCGAAAAAGGAATTCCAGAAACCGTCAGCCGACAGGTCGAGCAGGCGCAGGCCATCGACCTTGCCGAGCATCAGCCGCCAGGCACCCGTCAGCGAAGCTTGGGTTTCGTCCGCCGAAAGCATGCTCAGCCCTGTCCGAACCAGTCTTCGATGAAACGCTGGTAGATTTGCGTCAGCGTTTCAAGATCGGCAATGGCGACGCGCTCGTCGACCATGTGCATGGTCTTGCCGATCAGCCCGAACTCGACCACCGGGCAATAGTCCTTGATGAAGCGCGCGTCCGAGGTGCCGCCCGAGGTCGACAGCGTCGGCTCCTTGCCGACCGCCGACTTGATCGAGCCGCGCAGCGTTTCGATCAGTCTGTCGTCGCGGGTCAGGAAGACATGGCTCGGCCGGTCGCGCCAGACGAGGTCGTAGTCGACCGGCGTCTTCTTGCCCTGCCGGTACTTCTTGCGCCTGGCCGCCTGATCCAGGCGGTTGTGGATCTCGGCCTGGACGGTCTCTGCCGTCCAGGTGTCGTTGAAGCGGATGTTGAAGGTCGCGGTCGCCTTGGCCGCAATGACATTGGTGGCCGGATTGCCGACATCGATGGAAGTCACCTCCAGATTGGTCGGCTGGAAATCCCTGGTTCCCTTGTCGAAGACAGGATGCAGCAAGGCGTCGACCAGGCTCATCAGCCCGCGCACCGGATTGTCGGCAAGCTGCGGGTAGGCAACGTGGCCCTGGCGACCGTTGACGGTGATGGCGCCGGACATCGAGCCGCGGCGGCCGATCTTGATCATGTCGCCAAGCGCGTGCGGGTTGGTCGGTTCGCCGACGATCGAGGCATCCCATTTCTCACCCCGGGAAGCCGCCCATTCGAGCAGCTTGACCGTGCCGTTGATGGCCGGCCCTTCCTCGTCGCCGGTGATCAGCAGCGAGACCGAGCCTTTTGGACCGCCATTGTTCTCGACATGGCGCGCCACGGCGGCGATGAAACAGGCAATGCCGCCCTTCATGTCGACGGCGCCACGGCCGTACATCTCGCCATTGGCGATCTCGGCGCCGAACGGCGGATGCGTCCAGGCGGCTTCGTCGCCGACCGGCACCACGTCGGTATGGCCGGCGAACATCAGGTGCGGGCCGTTGCCCGACCGGCGCGCATAGAGGTTTTCGATATCGGGCGTGCCATCTTCGGAAAACACCGGCCGGTCGACCAGGAAGCCAAGCGGCTTCAGCATCGTCTCCAGCGCGGTCAGCGCGCCGCCTTCGGCGGGCGTCACCGAAGCACAACGGATAAGGGCGGCGAGGTTTTCGGCGGGATCGGTCGGCAGCGTCATGGCAAAAGCGATAGTCGAAAGCGGAGGGCCTGTCACGGCCAGACATAGGGGCCAGTGATGGCGCCGACATTATGGTTTTCATGTCGTATAGTTGCGGGCCGGTGCGGAGCGACGGGATGGCAAACGCGGACAAGAGGATCGTCATTGCCGGCGCCGGCAGCATCGGCTGCTATGCCGGCGGCTGCCTGGCGCTCGCCGGGCGCCGGGTGACCCTTTTGGTCCGGCCGCGCATCGAGGCGGCGCTGCGGCAGCGCGGATTGCGGGTCAGCGACCTCCAGGGCCGCGACCGCTCGATCGCGCCGGAGGCGCTTCTCGTCAGCGCCGATCCGACTGTCGCCCTGCCGCAGGCGGATGTGATCCTGGTCACGGTCAAGAGCGGCGCGACGCAGGATATGGCCGCGCTCATCCAGGCTCACGCCCGCCCCGGTGCGGTGGTGGTCAGCCTGCAGAACGGCGTCGACAATGCCGACAGGCTGCGTGCCGGGCTCGACGGCCGAACGGTGCTGGCCGGCATGGTGCCGTTCAATGTGGTGCAGTCTCCGGACGGCGCGCTGCCGCTCCACGTGCATCGCGCCAGCGACGGCAAGGTGATGATCGAGGACGGCGACGCCGGCTTGGTCAGCCTGCTCGCCGTCGAAGGGTTTGCGGTCGAAGCGCATGGCGACATGAAGGCCGTGCTGTGGGGCAAGCTGCTGATGAATTTGAACAACGCGCTGGTGGCGCTGTCGGGCCTGCCGCTGGCGACCGAACTCGCCGACCGTCGCTGGCGACTGATCCTGGCTGGCCAGATCGACGAGGCGCTGAACGCGATGAAAGCGTCCGGCATCGAGCCGGCGCGGATCGGCGGCTTGCGGCCGGCGCTGCTGCCGAAGGTGCTCAGGCTACCGGACTGGCTGTTCAGGCTCCTGGCGCGGCGCATGCTGGCGATCGACCCGCAGGCGCGCTCGTCGATGTGGGACGACCTGCAGCGCGGCCGGCCGACGGAGATCGGCGAGTTGCAAGGGGCGGTGCTCGGCCTCGCCGAAAAAACCGGTACGCCGGCGCCTCTGCTTAAAAAGGTTACCGCCTTGGTGCGCGCGGCGGAAGCGGAGCGGTTTGGCTCGCCGGGCCTGGCGCCGGAGCAGGTTGTTGCGCCGCCGGATGGGCCTCGATCAGCGTGATCTTCTGCCAGATCTTCCGCGACAGGTTGGACGCCAGGTTCTCGACGTCGTTGACGCCGTCGATGACCACGTCGTCATTGACCGACTGCGCGAACAGTGCTGCGATCTTGCCGGTGATCGACAGCATTTCGGAGCAATAGTCGAGGTAGCGCGCCAGGTCGGCGGCATTGGTGATGCGGGCCGGCGAGTGCGAGGTCGGCTTGAAATTGGCCGAGAGGGCCGCCGGATCCTTGGTCAGCTGGTGCATGTCGATGACATGGATCAGCGACCGCAGGCCGTGCAGCTGGCGAAACACCTGCTTGCGCTTGATGCGCTCCTCGGTGCGGACCAGCGCCAGGAAGCCGAGCACGGCGAGGATCATCATGTTGATCGTGGCTTCGATGCCTTGCACCGACTGCACCGCGTCGTCGGCCTGGGAGATGTGGATGAGCGGCAGGATGGTGCCGACGAACAGGAAGACCAGCGCGCCGGCGACAACGGCGGCGACGATGAGCCCGCGCAGCCACCAGATCGGCGCTTCGAGCGCCTTGGCAGCCTTGGCCAGATCGCGCGACAGCGACACCAGTTCGGCGGCGACGCCGCGCAGTCCGGCCTCGGGAAAACGCTCGGCGACGCGGCCCTCCAGCCGTTCGGCGGTGTCGATGATCAGTTTCGGATCAAGCGTGCGGTAGCGCATGTCCGATCGGCCCTCAGGGTTGCGCCGGCTCGTTGGTGCGCCGGCCATAGCGGTTGGGCCCAGGCTGCCCTGGAAACAGGCACAACACAAGGAAGGCGACGATCGAGACCACCGGCACGAACAGGATCAGCGCGGCAATGCCGGGCTTGTCGAGGTCGTGCAGCCGCTTCACCGCCAGCGCGATGTTCGACCATAGCGACGCGATGAAGGCGATGAAGAAGATGAACGACCACATGTTGCTCTCGGCCGAGCCTTCCGGCACCAGCGTGAAGCGGTAGAGCGGAAAGGCCTGTATGATGGCGACGAGCAAGCCGCCAAGAAAATAGGCCGCGCGACTGACGCGGCCCGAGGTTTTGAAGAAAAGCCAGGTGAGATCTGATCTGTCAGGCAAGCGGGTCCGGTCCATATTGATTGGCACCCTTGGTGCCTTCGAGAATGCCGCATTCCACCAGAAACCAGATCGCGCCGATGAAAGGCACCAGCATGATCAGGCTCCACCAGCCCGACTTGCCGCGATCATGCCAGCGCTTGGCGTAGACTGCGAGTGCGAAATAGATCGAGGCCAGCGCGGCGAGGATGCCGACGATACCGATCTGGCCGCCGCTGGCGGTGGTGATGCGTGTGCCCAGGATCGCATCGATAATGAAGGCAACGATGCCAATGACGATGAAGACCCCGATCGCGGCCCAGAATTTGGCACGATTGATGCGACCGTCGAAACTCGTCAGCAGATATTTCCAGTCCATGTCACCCCTCCATGTTGAACCAGCGCGACCGATTGTCGCGCCGGCGGAAGGTGCGCTCGCTTTGCGCAAAGATCAATCGCGCAGCAATTCGTTGATCGAGGTCTTGGACCGGGTCCTGGCGTCGACGCGCTTGACGATGACGGCGCAGTAGAGGCCTGGGCCAGGCTCGTTGTTCGGAAAAGGCTTGCCAGGCAGCGAACCGGCGACAACGACGGAATTCGGCGGCACTTCGCCGTAGAAGACTTCGCCGGTGGCGCGGTCGACGATCTTGGTCGACTGGCCGATGAAGACGCCCATGCCGAGCACCGAGCCTTCGCGTACGATGCAGCCCTCGACCACTTCCGAGCGCGCGCCGATGAAGCAATTGTCCTCGATGATGGTGGGACCGGCCTGCATCGGCTCCAGCACGCCGCCGATGCCGACGCCGCCCGACAGATGCACATTCTTGCCGATCTGGGCGCAGGAGCCGACCGAGGCCCAGGTGTCGACCATGGTGCCTGAGTCGACATAGGCGCCGACGTTGACGAAGGACGGCATCAGCACGGCGCCCGGCGCGACATAGGCCGAACGGCGCACGATCGACGACGGCACGGCGCGGAAGCCGGCCTTCTCGAAGTCGACGGCGCTCCAGCCGTCGAACTTCGACGGCACCTTGTCCCACCACACGGCTTGGCCGGGACCGCCCTTGATGATCTCCATCGGGTTGAGCCGGAAGGACAACAGCACGGCCTTCTTCAGCCACTGGTTGACATGCCACTTGCCGTCGGCCTGCCGCTCGGCGACGCGGGCGGTGCCGCGGTCGAGCAGGTCGAGCGCCGACTGGATGGCGTCGCGCGTTTCGCCGCGGGTCGCCGTCGAAATCGTGTCGCGTTCCTCGAAGGCCTTCTCGATGGTCTTTTCGAGGCTCGCCAGATCGGGCTTCGACATGAATTCGCTCCATTACCAAGCTGTTAAGGGGCTGCGCCTTAACCTGTTTTGAAAGTCGCGCGGACCCCTGGCAGGCTTTGCCTGCCTGGGTCTTTGCATGTAGCAGGTTCTTGTCGCAAAACCGCCGGACACTTTTGCGGAACCTGCTTATGTTAAGGCTCAATGAGGGTCAATCGCGGCTGCGCCATGGGACGGCGCAAGTGAAGAATCTGGACGGGTAAGGCAATTATGACTCCTATGGAAAAGGCGGGGTGGACGCCGCTGCCGCATTCGGACGAGGATCTGGAGCGGTCGAAGAGCGTGCCGGACACGCCGCAGACGCGTGCCGAGACATACCGGCTGGCGTGGAACGATCCCGAGTTCATGACGCGGCGCGAATTGCGCGCGGTCAGGCTGCAGCTCGAACTCCTGAAACCGGAGATGATCCTGGCCGAACGCGGCATCCGTTCGACGGTGATCCTGTTCGGCGGCGCTCGTCTGCCGGAGCCCGGCGGCGTGGCCTGGGCGGCCAAGAACGAGACGCAGAGGAAGAACCTCGAGAAAAACAGCAAATATTACGAGGAGGCGCGCAAGTTCGCCCGCCTCTGCTCACAGCAGTCGGCGGCTTCCTACTACCGCGAATATGTCGTGGTGACCGGCGGCGGGCCTGGCGTGATGGAAGCGGGAAATCGCGGCGCCGACGACGTCGGCGCGCCGTCGATCGGCCTCAACATCGTGTTGCCGCACGAGCAGGCGCCGAACGCCTATGTGACGCCGGAGCTCTGCTTCAACTTCCACTATTTCGCCATTCGCAAGATGCATTTCGTCATGCGCGCCAAGGCGGTGGCGGTGTTTCCCGGCGGCTTCGGCACGATGGACGAGTTCTTCGAGACGCTGACCCTGATCCAGACCGGACGCATGGAGCGCGTGCCGGTGATCCTGTTCGGCAAATCCTTCTGGAAACGGGCGATCGATCTCGATTTCCTCGCCGAACAGGGCACGATCAGCCCCGGCGACCAGGACATCATCGATTTCGTCGACACCGCCGACGAGGCCTGGGGGATCGTCAGCCGTTTCTACAAGTTAGGGGAGTAGGGGTGTAGGCAGTAGGCAGTAGGCAGTAGGCAGTAGGAGAATAGGGCGTTGCAGCCTCGTTCCAGATCAATTCCTCTACTCCCTACTCCCCTACTCCCTTGCAACAATCGCCGTCAGGAAGCCGGCGAGGTCGTCGGTGACGAAATCGACATCGTCCTCGTTGGCCGGGTCGCGCTCCCAGATCTCGGAAAAGGTCGGCTCGAAATTGCGTGGCACCACGAGCACCGTGGTCATGCCCAGCGACTTGGGCACCGAAAGGTTGCGGGCAAGGTCCTCGAACATCACCGCATTGTGGCCGGTGACCGCATGGAGTTCGGCGAACTTCTCGTAGGTCTGGCGCGCCGGTTTGGGATTGAGCCCGGCGGCGACGATATCGAAGATGTCGTCGAAATGGTCGAGAATGCCGAGCTGGCGCGCGGTGCGTTCGGCGTGCCTGCGATCGCCGTTGGTGAAGATGAACTTGCGGCCGGGAAGCTGGCGGATGGCGGTGCCGAGAACGGGGTCGGGCACCAGCCATGAATAATCGATGTCGTGCACCTTCTCGAGGAAGTCATCGGGGTCGATGCCGTGGCGCGTCATCAGCCCATTCAACGTCGTGCCATATTCCAGATAGAGCTGCTTCTGCAGCTTGCGTGCTTCCTCGCGCGGCAGCGCCAGCAGTTCGCCGATATAGGCGGTCATCTTGACGTCGATCTGCGAGAACAGATTCGAATGATGCGGATAGAGCGTGTTGTCGAGGTCGAACACCCAGTCGGTGACATGGGCGAAGCGGGCGGGGTCAGGGAGCGTGGTCATGCGCTCCTTATGGCATGAAACGGATATTCCGGAAGAGACTTTATCCACAACTTATGCGGGTCGAAAGTGGCTGAAATGGCGTCACGATTCAAATTTTAGGCATCCGGGAAAGGTGGCCTTCAGGGCTTGCTGGCAGAGAGATAAACCTGTGGGAGCCCGTGATGAACAGCATAATCTTGAGATCCGCCGCCGTTGCTTTTGCCTCTGTCGCGGCCTCTCTCCTGCTGACCCTGATCATCGTTCCGGCGATGGGATTTCCGGTCAACCGCACGATCTGGCTCACCTCCACGCTGTGTCCGCTGGTCCTCGCATGGGCCGCCAGCGCAAGCACTTTCTGGCAAAGCGACAGGCTGAAAAGCGCGCATCGCGACCTCGCCCGGGCCCATGCCCAGCTCGCCGCCGCGCATCGCCGCCTGGCGGACAAGGCGAGCCGCGACGACATGACCGGCATGCTCAACCGGGAAAACTTCTTTGCCGCGCTCGACGGTTCCCGTCGCAAGTCCGATCGCGGCGCGCTGCTGATCATCGACGCCGACCACTTCAAGACGATCAACGACAATTTTGGCCACCTGACCGGCGATGACGCGCTGCTTTTGATCGCCGGCGCGATCGAGCGCGGCGTGCGCGGCGGCGATGTGCTCGGCCGCATCGGCGGCGAGGAATTCGGCGCCTTCCTGATCGGCGCCACCGAGCAGGAGGCCAAGCGCGTCGCCGAGCGCATTCGCCGCGAGGTTGAGCTGATCCGCTTCCGGCCGGTCGACGAGCGGACCGTTCCGCTCACGGTCAGCATCGGCGGGACCGTCTGTGGCGAGGATATCAGCCTGTCGGACCTGATGCGCGCCGCCGACCGGCGCCTCTACCAGGCCAAGCACCGGGGGCGCAATCTGACGATCCTCGATACGGACATTTCCGCGGCGGCGTGATCAGGCGGCCGATGCGTCGGCATCCGGCCCGTTAAGGAAATTCTAACCCTGTTTGCACTCCGTTGCGCCGTTTACCCGGTTTTCGCAGCTTTGCGGCTAGCGTGGCACAATACTGGCTTCTGCGGCGATGCATGTGTCGTTTCGGGACCTGTCGTTCCGGGATCTGTCGTCCCGGGATCTGTCGATCCGGGAATACCATGCGAAGCCGAGGCCCTCACCCGAGAGACCAGTCATGAGTTTCTTCATCAAGAAAATGTCCCGCCGCACGATCGTGCAGGCGCTGATCGCACTGCCTGCCCTGTCCTTGTTCCGCAAGCTGCCTGACGCCGGTGCCTCCCACGCCGATTCATCCCGAGCCGATCCAACCCGGGCCGACCCCAACGAGATCGTCGAGGTCAATGGCTGGATCCTGAAGCGGAGCGATCTGGCATGATCTTCGACAGCTATGTGGCGTTTGGCGCCGCGAATTTCACCGCCAAGGTCTGCATCCTCGGCTCCGGCCCGGCCGGCACCACCATTGCCCGCAAGCTCGGCGCTGCCGGCATTCCGGTCGTGGTGCTGGAGGCGGGCTCGCGTGAATTCAGCGACGAGTCGCAGGATTTCTACCGTGGCACCACGGTCGGCGATTTCTATTTCGATCTCGACGTCACCCGGCTGCGGTTCATGGGTGGCAGTTCGAACCACTGGGCAGGCTGGTGCCGCGTGCTCGACAAACAGGATTTCGAGCCGAAGGCCTGGGCACCCGACACGGGCTGGCCGATCCGCCGCCCCGATATCGAACCCTATCTGCCGGAAGTGCACGATATCCTCGACCTTCCTGATTTCCGGTCGGATGTGCCGGTCTCCGACGACATTCGCTGGGTGCAGCTGATCAAGAGCCCGGCGGTGCGCTTCGGCGAAAAATTCGCCGACGAACTCGACAAGAGCAGCAACATCGCGGTCGTGCTCAACACCTACGCCACCGAACTAACCGGCGACGGCAGAAGGGTGACCGGTGCCAGGCTGTGGTCGAACGGGCGGGATGCCGGTTCCTTCAGCGCGGACTATTTCATTGTCTGCACCGGCGGACTGGAGAATTCGCGCCTGCTTCTGTGGTCGAACCAGCGCTCGAACGGCGGCGTCGTGCCGAATGCAACAGCGCTTGGCCGCTACTGGATGGAGCATCCGACCTTCGAGGGCGGCAATGCCATCCTGGCCGACTATGGCGAATTCGAGGTCGATGCCGTCAACGAGGCCTTCTTCTCGCCGACGCTTGCCGCCATGGAGCGCCTGCAGATCATGAATTTTGGCATCAGGCTGATCGAAACGCCGTATCCGGGCGTCAAGAGCCTGATCGCCGACCTCGCCTGCACGGCGCCGAGCATGGCTGAATGGATGTCATTCAAGCTCAGCCAGAATCTGCGCTGCGCGGCCCAGCTCTATGTTGCCTGGGAACAGGCGCCGCTGGCCTCCAACCAGATCGAACTGTCGAAAACCGATGTCGACCATGCCGGTGTGCCGCGCATCGAGCTGCACTGGAAGAAATCGGAACTGGAACGCCGCACCCTCCTCGAAGGGCTCAGGCTGTTCGGCGCGACGCTGATCGAGAAGAATCTCGGCCGGGTGCGCATTGCCGACTGGATCACCAATGGCGGCGACTACCCGACCAATGACGAGACGGCGGGCCATCACCATATGGGCGGCACGCGCATGGGCACCGACTTCACCAAGAGCGTTGTCGATGCCAACTGCAAGGTGCATGGCATGGACAATCTCTATGTCGGCGGCTCCTCGGTGTTCTGCACATCGGGCGAATGCAATCCGACGACGACGATCACCGCGCTGGCCTGCCGGCTGGGTGACCATCTGAGCAAGGTGGTCACCGTCTGACATTCCACGGTAGCCGGCGCCAGTGATGGCGCCGGCAGATGCGCGGCATCATGCTCCAACTCAGAAGCCGTAGACGGCGATGCGCACCAGCACCGCCGCGGCGGCCAGCGCCACGAGCAGAATGCCGAGGCCGATGGGGGATCCCCTGCCATACCATTCCATTGCCAGCTTGGCATATTTGAACTCTTCCTCGTGCGAGAGAGGGCCACGCTGTTGAATCAAGCTCATTTTTCACTCCATGGCAGCGGTTGGCTCTTGCCTTGTGGGCGCTGCAACCGCATATTGTTGAGATAGTCTAAATGTTAGACAGATTGATAGTTAGATGATCGAAATAAATTCGTCAAGCGGGAATCGCGCCGAAATGACGACGGCCATCGGCCTTGCCATCATGCAATGGCAGGATGCGACGCAGGCCTATGACGAAGCGGTGGGAGTGAAGCTTGGGCTGAACATGGCCGAGCGCCATTGCATCGGGCTGCTCCATGGCGGCCCGCAATCGGCCGGCGCGATCGCCGCCGCGACCGGGCTGACGCCGGCCGCGGTGACCGCGCTGATCGACCGGCTGGAGGCGCGCGGCCTGTTGACGCGCACACGCAGTCTCGAGGACCGGCGCAAGGTGGTGATAGAGGCGACCGAGGCCACGAGGGACCTGTCGGCGCGCTATTACGGCACCATTGCGCGGGAAGGCGAAAAGGTTATCGCCAGCTTCAGCGACACGGAGCTCGCGACCATATCGCGCTTCGTCAATGCCGCACTCGACCTGCAGCGCGACCAGCTGGCGCGACTGAAGGCCGAGAGTTCGGACATCCCCGGGCGATAGGGTGCGATGTGTTGGCGGCGTTACTGCGAATGTCGGCAGGGACCGAGACTATTTCGGCTTGACCCCATAGGCGACAAGAAACGCCTCCACCGAGGCATCCGCGTGCCGTTCCAGCTCGGCCTTGGAGCGCCGGTTGCTTCCAGTGAACATGGCTTCATTCATGGGGATCCAAAGAAGCATTCCAAAAAGATGGCTGGCTGCCAGATGGGGATCACTGGTTTGTATCAGCCCTCGATTGGTGAGCTTTTGAAAGCAGGTCGCCGTCGAGGCAAGCATGCGCTCAAAACCTTTTTCGTACCAACTGCGGCCAAGCTGCGGCATTCGATCCGCATTGGCGATGATCAAGCGCCGCAGCTTCAACAACTCTTCATCCATGAGAACCGCTATCAGACGTCGGGCAAGCTGCTGCAGGCCGCCTTCCATGAATTTCGCCTCTGAAAGCAGCGTCGTCACGGACTCGATGATGTCGTTGACCTGGGTAGCGGTTGACAGAACGACTTCGCCGAACAGCGTCTCCTTGTCGGTGAAATGCTTGTAGACGGTCTGCTTGGAGGCCCCCGCCCTGGTGGCGATTTCCTCCATGCTGGTCCCGTCATAACCCTTGCTGATGAACGCCGCCGTGGCCGCCTGGATGATTTCACGATCCTTGCGTGCCGATCTGGTCTCTCCGTCGATTTTCATGGCGCCCTCCCAACCAGTACTAGACGGTACCGTTCCCATATGATAGCCATAAACGGTACTGGACTGACTAGTACCTGTCAACGAAGGCAAGGCTTAGACCGATGACCAAGATGATCTTTATAAATCTGCCGGTGCGCGATCTGCAGGCAGCGACCAACTTCTATCTCGCGATCGGGGGCACGCTGAATCCGCAGTTCTCGAACGACCAGGCCAGCTCGATCATGTTCTCCGACTCGATTGGAGTGATGTTGCTGACGCACCAGCATTACGGCCAGTTCACAACGCGCCAGATCGGCGACGCCAGGCGCGACAGCCAGATGCTGATCGCACTCACCGCCGGCAGCAAGGACGAGGTCAATGCCACAATCGAGAAGGGCGTGGCGGCCGGCGGCCGCGCCGATCCCAACCCCGCGCAGGACCTCGGTTTCATGTTCAACCGCCACATCGAAGACCCCGACGGCAACGTCTGGGAGTTCCTGTGGATGAACCCCGCCGCCATGCAATAGAGTGTAGGGATCAAAGCGTCCAAAGCGCGTCGCGTTGACACGGATTCATGCGACGCGCTTTGTGTTTGTTTCATGCATGTCGTTCCCGGGCGGAAACAATTCTCCTGGATTTGCTAGACCGTCGCCGGATCGAGCGCCGGCTGGCCCTTGTGGCGGGCGACGATCGCTTCGAAATCGGCGGTCTGGAAGGCATCGCGCAAGGCGTCAAAGGACGGCAGCACGAAATAGGCGCGCTGGAACTTGTCGATCTCGTAACCGGTCCGCATCACCGTTTCGAGGTCGAAGGGCACGTGGTGGGCGTCCTTGCCTTCGACGGCGAACTGCAGTTCTGTGAACGACGACATCAGGCCGGCGCCAAAGGCTTTCAACGGCTGGCCGCTCTCCTGCATCAGGCCATATTCGACCGTGTACCAGTAGAGCCGGGTGATCATCTCGTCGCCGCCCAGCGCAATGATGTCGCCGGCCTTGCGACCGTACATCTGCATGAAGTCGGCGAACACCGGCTGCGACAGCACCGGCACATGGCCGAAGAAATCATGGAACATGTCGGGTTCGACGATGTAGTCGAGTTCTTGCCTGGTCCGCAGCCAGTTGGTGACCGGGAAGCGGCGGTTGGCGAGATGGTCGAAGAAGGGTGCCGCGGGAATGAGACCCGGCACGGCGACGATCTCCCAGCCGGTCAGCTTGCGCAGCTTGGCGCTGACGTCCTCGAAATCGGGGATGCGGTCGAGCAGGCCAAGCTTCTCGACACCGTCGAGATAGGAATGGTGGGCGAGCTTGCGCGTCAGTTTGGTCTGGCGGTCGCACAGCGTGCGCCACACCGCCTGCTCCTCGGCGCTGTAATCGTAACCCTGCGCCACGGTGAAATCGGCACGGCAGACCGAGTAGTCGCCGCGCAATCCTTGCGCCGCGCAGTCGCGGGCATATTCGGCAACGCTCATCGTCGTCATGGTTTTTCTCCCTGCAAATCATGAAAGGCGAACGTGCCGTAGGTTAACCGGGTTTGCCGAGGCAAATTCGTTTTGATGATGGCTCGAACGCGATATTCGAGATAACATTCACTCAGGAACTGCATAAGTGGAGTGAAAATGCCTCAATTCGACGATTTCGAGATCAAGATGCTCGATGTCCTGCAACGCGACGGACGCAAGCCGGTCTCCGAGCTGGCACAAGAGATCGGCCTGTCGACGACGCCGTGCGCGCGGCGTTTCGAGGTGCTGCAGGATGCCGGCATCATCAAGGGCTTTGCCGCGGTGATCAGCCGCCGGGCGGTCGGCCTGATGGTCGAGGTGTTCATCCAGGTTCGCCTCGTCAGCCACAGCGACGGCTCGCCCGAAAGCTTCATCGCCGCCGTGCAGCGCATGGACGAGGTGTCGTCGTGCTGGACGATGACCGGCGACCACGATTTCCTGCTGCATGTCATGGTGCCGTCGGTCGACGAGCTCAACGCCTTCGTCATGCACCGGCTGATGCGGCTCGACGGCGTGCGCGACGTCCACACCCAGCTCGTGCTGCAGAATATCAAGGGTCCCGGCCACGTGCCGCTCGCGCATCTGCGGCGGTGATGGTGCCTGCCTTGCGCATTCTTACGGAGAAGCTGCACGCAAACTGCTGAAACGGGCCAATCGGGCGTCCATATCGCCGGCCAGCATCCGCGGACCATCAGCCCGAGAGGTCCGCCATGAAAATCGTCCTGATCAATCCACCGCACACCGCCATCGGCAGCCGTGTCCCGGACGACCACCTGCCGCCGCTTGGCCTGCTGGCGCTGGGCGGCCCGCTGATCGATGCCGGCCATCAGGTGCGGCTCGTCGACGCCGAGTTCGGGCCGCTGCCGCTCGACATGGTTGTGCGCGACGCGCTCGACGATCACCCCGATTTCGTCCTGATCGGCCATTCCGGCTCGACCTCGGCGCACCCGACCGCCTTGCTTATCGCGCGCATGATCAAGCAGCGCGAGCCGTCGACCATCATCATCTATGGCGGCGTGTTTCCGACCTATCACTGGCGCGACATCCTGACTGACACGGACGTCTTCGACTTCATCGTGCGCGGCGAGGGCGAGGCGACCGTCGTGGCGCTGGTCGAGGCGCTGGAAATGCACCAGGTGCCGGCAAGCGTGGCCGGCATCGCCTTTCGCGACGATCTGCGCCGCCCCTTCGCCACGCAGGCGGCCATGACCATCGCCGATCTCGACGCCTACCGTGTCGGCTGGGAGCTGATCGACCACCGCCGCTACGGCTACTGGGGCGGCAAGCGTGCCGTGGTCATGCAGTTTTCGCGCGGCTGCCCGCATCTGTGCAACTATTGCGGCCAGCGCGGCTTCTGGACCCGCTGGCGGCATCGCGATCCCGTAAAATTCGCCAAGGAGATCGCCTGGCTGCATCGCGAGCACGGCGTCGAGCTGATCAATCTTGCCGACGAGAACCCGACTGTTTCGAAGAAAGCCTGGCGCGCCTTTCTCGACGCCCTGATCGCCGAGAGCGTGCCGGTGCTGATCGTCGGCTCGACCCGCGCCGATGACATCGTGCGCGATGCCGACATCCTGCATCTCTACCGCAAGGCCGGCGTCATCCGCTGGCTGCTCGGCATGGAAAACACCGACGAACAGACGCTGCAACTGATCCGCAAGGGCGGCAGCACCTCATCCGACCGCGAGGCGATAAGGCTGCTGCGCCTCAACGGCATCCTGTCGATGGCGACCTGGGTGGCCGGCTTCGAGGATGAGGGCTTTCGCGACCTGTGGCGCGGCTTTCGCCAGCTCATCGCCTACGATCCCGACCAGATCCAGGCGCTCTATGTGACGCCGCATCGCTGGACGCCATTCTTCAGGATCGCGCGGGATCGCAAGGTGATCCAGAAGGATGCCCGCCTGTGGGACTACAAGCACCAGGTCCTGCAGATGACCCGGCTGAAGCCGTGGATGCTGTTCTTCAGCGTCAAGCTGATCGAACTGGCGGTACAGTCGCGGCCGAAGGCGCTGGCGCGCATCCTGTTCCACAAGGACCCCGAGCAGCGGCATTCGATGCGCTGGTACACGCAGATGGGGCGCCGAGTCTGGTTCCGCGAGGTCTGGGGATTCCTGGCCCGCGACGGCCGGGTGAAAGACGGCCCGACGCTTGCCGAGTTCTGGGGCGCGCCGCAGGACGCCGAGGAGGAATCGATGACCGTTCGCCGCCCGGCGCGCCGGGTGGGCGGCGCTGGCCGTGGCGCAGCCGCCACGCCTGCCTTCGATGCTGGATCGATCGAAATGAACACGCGCGTTCGTCCTGGCCGGCGGCGGGCAGCGCGCTAGCTTCTTCGAAGCGGGCCTGCCGGCAGGAGGAAGAGATGGAGCTTGTTACACATAGAAAGATGAAAGGCGGCCGGCCGATGCCCTGGGGGAAGGGCACCGTCGTGTCGGGCGCCAGGGGCTACGTCTTTCTCGCCGGCAATACGGGTACTGCCGACAACTATGATCCGTCGACCGGCAAGGGTGGCGCCGTTGGCGACGCGGCGACGCAATGGCGCTCCATCCTAACGACCATCAAATCGGATCTGGAAGAGCTCGGCAGCTCGCTCGACCATCTCGTCAAAATCACGCAGTACGTCAAAGGACCGTTTCCGGATGGCGGCGCCCTGAGCTCGCCCAATTTCCGGCTGGACGTGATGGACGAATTCTTCGCCGAGCACTGCCCGAAGCATTGCAGCTACAACAACCCGCCGCCATCGGAGGTGATCGGGGTTGCCGCACTGGCACATCCCGATCTCGTCATCGAGATCGTGGCGGTTGCCGCCCTGCCGGACTGAGCCCGGGCGCGCGGCAAGCCGATCGAGCCGCGGTGCGGTCGCGGCCGATGGCACTGGCGCGCAGGTATCCCGAGCAGCACCATTCGCATCCGCCAAATGGCCGGGCGGTTTCCCGCGAAGCGGAGTTTGTCCTGGCCGGCAATCTCCAAGAACATACGCAGCGTATGTGTATTGACATACGGACCGTATGAACCCACATCGTATATACGGGGCGTATGTCAATGGCTGCCTCGACCTGTGGCTGCCATGTTTGAATGGAGTGAAACAATGACCAAACGCGACGCGATATTCCCGGCCGGCCGGCAAGCTCTCTACGAGATCAACCGCTATTCGGCGGCGATCCGCTCAGGTGACTTGCTGTTCGTGTCGGGGCAAGTCGGCAGCCGCGAGGATGGATCGCCCGAACCTGTATTCGAAAGGCAGGTCGAGCTTGCCTTCGACAATCTCGCGGCGGTGCTGAAGGCCGCCGGCTGTACGTTCGACGACATCGTCGACGTGACCACGTTTCACACCGATCCCGCCGTGCAGTGGCCGGCGATAGACGCCGTTCGGCTCAAGGTACTCGGCGAACCGCCCTACACAAACTGGACCGCCGTGGGTGTGAACTGGCTGGCTGGCTTCGACTTTGAAATAAAGGTGATCGCGCGCCTTCCTCAATCCGGCTGATCGGCCGGCAGGGCAGCCAAGCTCAGGGCACGATCAGCGTGCCGGCGCCGTGTTCGGTGAACAGTTCAAGCAGCACCGAATGCGGCGTCTTGCCGTTGAGGATGACGACGCCTTCGACGCCGCGCTCGATCGCTTCGATGCAGGTCTCGACCTTGGGGATCATGCCGCCCGAGACCGTGCCGTCCTTGATCAGCGCCTTGGCCTCGGCCACGGTCAGTTCGTCGATCAGCTTCTTGTTCTTGTCGAGCACGCCGGGCACGTCGGTCAGGAACAGCAGGCGCGTCGCCTGGCAGGCGCCGGCAATGGCGCCGGCGAAAGTGTCGGCGTTGATGTTGTAGGTGTGGCCGTCGCGGCCGGGCGCCACCGGCGCCAGCACGGGGATCATTTCGGAACGCGCCAGGAGATCGAGCAAGGTGCGGTCGACCTCGACCGGCTCGCCGACGAAGCCGAGATCGAGCACGCGCTCGATGTTGGAGTCCGGATCGATCATCGTCTTGCGCGCCTTTTCGGCAAAGACCATGTTGCCGTCCTTGCCGCACAGGCCGATCGCCCATTCGCCCTCGGCGTTGATCAGCGCCACGATCTCCTTGTTGATCGAGCCGGCCAGCACCATCTCGACGATCTCGACCGTCTTCTGGTCGGTGACGCGCAGGCCGCCCTCGAACTTCGATTCGATGCCCATCTTGGCCAGCATGGCGCCGATCTGCGGGCCGCCGCCATGGACGACGATCGGGTTGACGCCCGATTGCTTCAACAGCGCGATGTCGCGCGCGAAGGCCTTGCCGAGTTCGATATCGCCCATGGCGTGGCCGCCATATTTCACCACGACCGTTTTGTGCTCGTAGCGCTGCATGTAAGGCAGCGCCCGCGAAAGCAGGGCTGCCTGCATTTCGGCGGTGGCGGTTATCTCCGTCATCGGTGTGGTTCCCGGCTTCTGGTTTTGTGCATGTCGTCATCCCAAAACCGCTGGATACTTTTGGGCGACATGCACTTGGTTTTGTGCATGCCGTGTCCCAAAACCGCTGGGCACTTTTGGGCGACATCCACTTGGAAAGAACGGCGGCGTCTTAGCGGGAATTGGCGCCAGCCGCAAATGGCTTTGCTGTCATATTCGAGCCCCTCACGACCTCGTCATCATGACGGCACCCTCAGCGGCGCCCTGCGGCCCAGCCAACCCGAGATCTTCTCCATCTGCGCGGCAAGCGACAGCAGCGTCTCCTCGTCGCCCGGCCGGCCCGCCGCCTGGATGCCGAGCGGCAGGCCGGCGTCGGTGACATGGACGGGCAGCGCGATCGACGGCTGGCCGCTGACATTCTGGATCGCCGGCCAATGGGTGAACCAGAGGCTCTTGTCCATCAGCTGGCCGAAGAATGATTTCAACTTCAGCAACGGCGTCAGGTGAAGCTTGTCGAGCAGGTTCTCGATGAGTTCGTCGGCGCCTTTCGGGTCCATGGCGCCGCAGGCGAGCGGCGGGTGGGCGATGATCGGCATCAGCACGGCATCATACTGCGCGGTCTCCGCGATCAGCTGCCGTGAGGCTGCATGCAGCCGTTGCAGGCCGGCATAGGTCTCGCCGGCCGACACGAGTTCGCCGAAGCGGGCGAGCACGCGCGTCGCGCGCTCGATGTCGCCCAAAACGGAACGGCCGACACGCAGCGCTTCGGCCCGCATC
Source organism: Mesorhizobium calcicola (assembly GCF_042682105.1). NCBI lineage: Bacteria > Pseudomonadati > Pseudomonadota > Alphaproteobacteria > Hyphomicrobiales > Phyllobacteriaceae > Mesorhizobium > Mesorhizobium calcicola. Next base: position 337,702 of record NZ_JBHUGY010000020.1, on the reverse strand, counting down.
GTGCCGGCGACGGCCGAGGCCACGCCGCTGGCAAAATCGGCCATGAAATCGCGCCCGATAAAGGGCAGGTCGATGTCCTCGACCGTATGGCCGCCCTCGCGGGCGAGCGCCACCGCCGTGTCGAGCGCAACAAGCGTCTCGGCCGAGACCGGCAGGCCAAGCGGCGATTTGCGGTACACGGCCAGCCTGAGCTTGCCGGGATCGCGCGCGGCTGCAGCAGTGAAGCTGCCTTTGGGCGGCGGCGCGGCATAGGGCGACAACAGGTCGGGACCGTGGGTGAGGTCGAGCAGCAGCGCGCAGTCGCGCACCGAGCGGGTGAGCGCATGGTCGACGACCATGCCGTACCAGCTCTCGCTCACCAATGGCGTCAGCGGTATGCGGCCGCGCGACGTCTTGAGGCCGACAAGCCCGGTGCAGGCGGCAGGCACCCGGATCGAGCCGCCGCCATCCGAGGCATGCGCCACCGGCACGACGCCGGCAGCGACCAGCGCCGCGGCACCTCCCGACGAGCCGCCGCTGGTATGGCCGGTGTTCCACGGATTGCGGGTGATGCCGAAGGCCTTGGATTCGGTCATCAGCCGAAGCCCGTGTTCCGGCGATGTCGAGGTGACGATGGGAATGAGCCCGGCGGCGAGGTAGCGGTCGGTCAGCACCGAATTGACGTCGGCCAGCCATGCCGGAATGCGGCTGCCGCCATGCGTCGGCACGCCCTCGATGGCGATGCCGAGATCCTTGATGGCAAAGGGAATGCCGGCCAGCGGCAGCGAGCGGTCGACGGTCTTCGCCCGGGCCCGCGCGGCGTCATAGAGCGGCTCGGCCGTGGCATTGATGTCGGAACGGGTGGCCTCGGCGCGAGCGATCGCCGCTTCGGTCAGCTCGACCGGTGAAACCTCGCCCTTGCGGACCAGATCGGCGAGGCCGGTTGCGTCCTGCGCCCACAGTGTCTGTTCAACCGACATGCGCGTTCCCCCCAACATGGGAAGGCAAGCTAGCCAGTGGCGATTTCATTGGCAATCGATGGACAAGGCCGGGCAGGTAATACGGCAAGGTTTGGCGTGCAAAAGGCCATTTCCGTCGTTGCAAATACATTGCAATCGCCTAATTTGCCTGCATGACGCCGCAGGACATCACCAAGTTGATTGTCCGGACTTCGATGAAGGATCGGGCAGCGTTCGATCTGCTCTACCGGCAGACCAGCTCGAAACTTTTCGGCGTCTGCCTTCGTGTATTGAACGACCGGGGAGATACTGAAGAAGCTCTACAGGAGGTCTTCGTCAAGATATGGACGAAGGCGGATCGTTTTGCCGTCTCCGATCTGAGCCCGATCTCCTGGCTGGTGGCGATCGCGCGCAACCACGCGATCGATCGCGTCAGAGCGCGACGCAAGCCCGCTGTCGATATCGACGCCGCGCTCGATGTGGCCGATCCGGCGCCAGGGCCCGAAGCGATGGTGGTGGCGGGCGGTGAATCCGAACGCATCCATCATTGTCTCGATGAGCTGGAAAAGGACCGGGCGGCGGCCGTTCGGGGCGCCTATCTCAAGGGCGAGAGCTATGCCGAACTGGCGGAACGCCACGGCGTGCCGTTGAACACGATGCGGACCTGGCTGCGCCGCAGCCTGTTGAAACTCAGAGAATGTCTGGAAAGATGACGCTGGCAGAGGATAACGGACCGGAACGTGGAGGCGACGACCTGCTCGCCGCCGAATACGTTCTCGGCGTGCTGTCGGCGGACGAGCGGCAGATCGCGTCCAGGCGCATCGAAGCGGAGACCGGGTTCGCCCGTCTTGTCGACGGTTGGGAGGTCTCTCTCTCGCCGCTCAACGCCGGCTACCCGGAAATCGAACCGCCGGCTTCGGTCAAGGCTGCTGTCGATCGCCGCCTGTTCGCATCCACCGCGACTGTCACCCCGCCCGCCGAATCGCGCGGTGGCCTATGGTCCAGCCTGGCCTTCTGGCGTGGCCTCGCTGCTGCGGCGGTCGCCGCGCTGGCGATCTATATCGCCGTGCCCAGCCTCAACCCGCCGGTCGCGCCGCCGCAGGCGCGCCTTGTCGCCTCGCTGGCCGCCGATGGCAGCGATGTCAAATTTCTCGCCGTCTACGACGCCGCGCAGCACGAGGTCGGCCTGTCGCATGTCTCCGGCGAGCGCGCCGCCGGCAAGGACTTCGAGCTGTGGATGATCGAGGGCAAGAATCCGCCGGTCTCGATGGGCGTCATACCGGCCGGCGCGACAGCGCATATTGCCGTCTCGCCGGCAGCCCGGCAGAAGCTCGCCCAGGGCGCGGTGCTCGCCGTCAGCCTCGAGCCGGCGGGCGGGTCGCCGACCGGCCAGCCGACCGGACCGGTGGTCGCGGCAGGCGATCTGAAGAGCATCTGACCGGCTTCCGGCCGGCACCAGAAGACCGGCAGTCTATCTTCCTCCGCGCATGTCTAGTCGCACCTATGAGCTGGCAAAACGCTTCGCGTGAAAATTCTCTCGGTGGCACGGATAAAATTAAAAAATCCAGATACTCCTGAAACTCTCGCATGTGCGTCGCGTATCTCCTCGCGTCCCCAAGGATGGGAAGAGAAAAACCCGAGGAGTTTGACATCATGCGTAAATACGCCACCCTTTTGCTTACCAGCGCGATCGCTGTTTCCGCTCTTGCCACCGCGGCCTATGCCGAAAACCCGATGGTTGGCGGCGCCGCCATGTATGCCCAGAAGAACATCGTCGAGAACGCCGTCAACTCGAAGGACCACACGACGCTGGTCGCCGCCGTCAAGGCAGCCGGCCTGGTCGAGACGCTGCAAAGCGCCGGTCCGTTCACCGTGTTCGCGCCGACCAACGAGGCCTTTGCGGCGCTGCCGGCCGGCACGGTCGAGACGCTGCTCAAGCCCGAGAACAAGGACAAGCTCACCAAGATCCTGACCTGCCATGTCATCGGCGCCAAGGCGATGGGGGCGGACGTGGCCGCGATGGCCAAGGCTGACGGCGGGGCCCACAAGGTCAAGACGGTCGGCGGCTGCGAGCTCTCGCTCAAGGCCGACGGCGGCAAGGTCACCGTCACCGACGAGAACGGCAATGTCGCCAATGTAACGATCGCCGATGTCGAGCAGTCCAATGGCGTCATCCACGTCATCGACAAGGTTCTGTTGCCGAAGATGTAACAAAGGGCTTGCCGCCGACGAAGTCGCAGCAAGGGCTCTTCGTCGATTGCATGGTCTGGCTCCCGCGACCGGCAATTGACCCGCGCACTCCGCGCCGTCCACGTTCAGATGTGGAACGGCGCGAGGTGTCGTTTGAGGCCCCCGTCACCGGCTTTTGATTTCCGCGTGGCGGCAGAGTTTGGCAAAGAGACAACAGGAGGAACCGGTCATGAACCGTCGCGACTTTCTTTGGAGCGGTGCCGCCGCCATCGGCGTCGTCGGGGCGGCCGCAACGATGCTGCGCATGGGCAACCCGCAGCCCGCCCAGGCGGCCGAAAAGTTCGAGGTCACCAAGACTGAGGCCGAGTGGAAAGCCATCCTGTCGCCGGCCGCCTTCGACGTGCTGCGCAAGCAAGGCACGGAATATCCCGGCACCAGCCCGCTGCTCAACGAACACCGCAAGGGCATTTTCGCTTGTGCCGGCTGCGACCTGCCGGTCTATCCGTCCGAGACGAAGTTCGATTCCGGCACCGGCTGGCCGAGCTTCTGGCAAGAGATTCCCAAGGCCATCGGCAAGACTGTGGACAGGTCGCTGGGCATGACCCGCACCGAGGTGCATTGCCGCCGTTGCGGCGGCCATCTCGGCCATGTCTTCGACGACGGCCCGGCGCCGACCGGCCTGCGGCACTGCATCAACGGCGTGGCGCTGAGCTTCAAGCCCGCTACGGCCTGACAAGAACCTATCGGCATCGGCATAACGAAAAACTCCGGGCTTGCGGCCCGGAGTTTTTTGCGCGGTCAGGCATTTCGGGCGTGGACTGGAGGAGCTTCCCGAAACGGATGTCCACGTTTGATGTCAGTGGCCGCCGCCCCCAGCGGCGGCAGGCGCGGCCGGCTTATTGATCAGCATGGTGAACAGGCCGAGCGTCGCAAACAGCACCGTCAGCATGTAGAACACGTCCATGAAGGACAGCAGCGCGGCCTGCTGCTGCACCATGCCCGACAGCTTGGAGATGGCAGCACTTGCCGCGTCGAGGCCGGTGGTCTGCTCGAAATTGAGCGTCATGTTCTGCAGCTTTTGCTGTGCGGCGGCACTGCCCCACTGCACGTGCTCGGAGAGCCTTGCGTAGTGGAACGCGTTGCGGTCGATCAGCACGGTGTTGATGATGGCCAGACCGACGGCGCCGCCGAGGTTGCGGGTGAGATTGAACAGGCCGGACGCATTCTTCAGCCGGTCGGGCGGCAAGGTGCCGAGCGCGATGTTGTTGATCGGCACCATGCACAGCATCATCGAACAGCCGCGCAGGATCTGCGGGATGAGCAGTTCGTAAAAATCCCAGTCGGCGGTCAGATGCGTCATCCACCACGTTCCGGTGGCGAAGCCGAAGAAGCCGATCATCATCATCAGGCGCGGGTCCATCTTGCTCGACAGGATGCCCGAGACCGGTGCGGTGAAGAACATGGCCAGACCGCTGACGAACAGCGCCTCGCCGATCATCATCGAATCGTAGCCGCGGATGCGTCCGAGGAACACCGGATAGAGATAGGTCAGGCCGTAGAGGCCGATGCCGATGACGAAGGAGAACAGCGAGCCGAACGCAAAGTTGACGTTGCTGAACGCCTTCAGGTCGACGATCGGCTCCTCGGCGGTGAACGCACGCCAGAAGAACAGCACGCCGCCAACGGTCATGACAATGGCGCAGATGAACACGGCCTGATCCTGCAGCCAGTCATTGTTGGGGCCTTCCTCGAGCACATATTCCATGCATCCCAGGAGGGCCGCCATGCCGGCGAGGCCCCACCAGTCGAACTTGCTGAACAGCTTGAGATTGGGCTTGTCGAAGTCGATCAGCGTCCAGGCCGCCGTCGTCACCAGGATGCCGGGCACGACGTTGATGAGGAACAGCCAATGCCAGGACATGGCATGGCTGATATAGCCGCCGACGGTCGGGCCGATGGTCGGCGCCAGTGTCGCCACCAGGCCGATCATCGGCGAGACCACGGCGCGGCGCGACGGCGGGAAAATGGTGAAGGCAGCGGCAAAGACGCTCGGGATCATGCCGCCGCCGATAAAACCCTGGACGGCACGGTAGACGATCATCTGGTCGATGTTGGTGGCGGTCGCGGCCAGCGCGCTGGCCGCGGTAAAGCCGGCCGCCGAGATCGTGAACAGCACGCGTGTCGACAGCATCCGGCTGAGGAAACCCGACAGCGGGATCATCACCACCTCGGCGATCAGATAGGCGGTCTGCACCCACGGGATCTCGTCGGAGCTGGCGCTCAGGCCGGCCTGGATCTCGGCCAGCGAGGCCGAGACGATCTGGATGTCGAGGATAGCCATGAACATGCCGAACACCATCGCCAGGAAGGCGATGACGCGCCGCGTCGAGATGGTGTCGGGCACGGCCGGCCTCGCCGGCGGCGCTCCTGCTGTCAGGGTTGCGGTGGCCATGGTATTGCTCCCCGGCGGCCGCTCAGTTCGAGGCCGTGGGCGCGGTGCGGCTGTCGACGGCAACGACGACGCTCAAGCCGGCGCGCAGCTTGCCGCTCTTCAGCACGTCGGCCGGCACATCGATGCGAACCGGAACGCGCTGCACGACCTTGGTGAAGTTGCCGGTGGCATTTTCAGGCGGCAGCAGCGAGAACACGGCACCTGAAGCCGGCGCCAGCGACGAGACGGTTCCCTCGAAATCCTGGCCATCGGTCGCGTCGACCGAGATCTTGACCTTCTCGCCGGGAACCAGGCGGGCAAGCTGTGTCTCCTTGAAGTTGGCGACGATGTAGAGCTTGTCCATCGGCACGATGACGGCGAGCTTCTGGCCGGGGCTGACGAGATCGCCCTGCTCGACCGAGCGATTGCCGACGACGCCGTCATAAGGCGCCTTGAGCACGGTGAAGGAGAGATCCCGCGCGGCCTTGTCCCGGCTGAGCTGCAAGGAGGCAAGCGTGCTCGCCGATTCGGCGCGCTGCGCCTGCAGCACGCCGATATTGGCCTGTGCCGCCGCAATCTGCGCGTCGGCACCGACAAGGGCGGCATTGGCCTGTTGGACCGCGGTCTGGGCATCGTCCAGCTGTGCCTGCGTGCCGACATGCGTCTTGAGCAGTTGCGAGGCGCGCGCCGCGACCTTGGCCGCGTTGTCGGCCGCGGCCTGGTCGGCGACCTTCTGCGCCTGCGCCTGCTGCAGCGAGGCGCGCGCTGCTTCGGTCTGGGCGTCGATACGGTCGAGCGTCTTGCTCAATGTGGCGATCTGCGCCTCGGCCTGGGCCACGGCGATCTTGTAGTCGCCATCATCGACGACGAGCAGCGGATCGCCAGCCTTGACCTTTTGGTTCTCGCTCACCTTGACCTGACCGACATAGCCAGAAATCTTGGGCGAGATGAACGCCATGTCGGCCTGGACATAGGCGTCGTCCGTTGAGACCATGAAGCGGCCGGTCGTCCAGTAGTTGTATCCGTACCAGGCGCCGGCGCTCAGCAGGGCAACGCCGATGATCGGCAGCAGCAAGGACCGCACCGAGCGCTTCTTCTTGGCCGGAGCCTCTGCCGGCGGTGGCGCCACGGCAGGCAGGACGGGCACTTCCGGTGCTTCCGTCGCCGGCGCGACCTTGGCGTTGGGGAAAGGACGGACTTCTGCGGTGGTTGGCGCGCTTGAGGACATGACAACTCTCTAAAATAATGATACTGAACCGTTCGGTTCGATCTGGGCGTTGACATAGCGCGTAAGGAGGACCATATCAAGTGCAATCGAACCGATTGGTTCGAATTATTTTCGAGGTGTGACTTTCATGGCCGAGACTCCGCCCAACGTCGAAACCGACCCGTGCGGCGACCTGCTGGACAGCCTGCGCCGTGGCCGCCCGGCAGCGGGGCAGGACCCGGTCAAGCGCAGCCAGATCATCGAAGGCGCTCGTCGTGTCTTCATCGACAAGGGCTTCGAAGCGGCGTCGATGAACGACATCACGCGCGAGGCCGGGGTCTCCAAAGGCACGATCTACGTCTATTTCGCCAACAAGGAAGAGCTGTTCGAAGCGCTGATCGAGGAAGAGCGCGGCACGATCTTCAAGAACATGTACGACGTGCTTGATAACGCCGACGACCTGCGTGAAACGCTGGTGAAGTTCGGCAAGGTGCTTGCCCTCAAGATCACGTCGGCCAAGGTCATCCAGGCGCAGCGCACGGTGATCGGGGCGTCCGACAGGATTCCCGAGCTTGGCGCGCGTTTTTACGAGCGCGGCCCGAAACGCGGCCATGACAGGCTGATGGTCTTTCTCAATGCCGCCATCGAGCGCGGCCTGCTGCGGATCGACGATGTCGATCTTGCCGCCTATCAGTTCACCGACCTGTGCCTGGCCGGTCTTTTCCGTCAGTGCATCTTCTCCTACCGCACCAAAGCCCCGAGCCAGGATGAAATCGACCACGTCGTCAGCTCGGGGGTCGGCGTGTTCCTGAAGGCCTACGGCACCGAACGCCTTGCCGCGGAAGAAAGCCACCAGACGATTGCAATCGAGGCCAGGCCCTAGCCCCCATTGGCGGCAAGCACGATGGCGGCCTGCAATTCCTCAAGACCCTCGGCCTTTTCCGACGACGTCGCCAGGACGAATGGAAACGCCGCCGGCCGCTTCTTGATCTTTGCCAGCGTCTCCTCGATCAGCCGAGGCACACCGGCAGCCTTGATCTTGTCGGTCTTGGTCAGCACGATCTGGTAGGAGACCGCCGCCTTGTCGAGCAGCGACAGCACTTCGTCGTCCTTGGCCTTGATGCCATGGCGGGCGTCGATCAGCACATAGACGCGCTTCAGCGTGACGCGGCCCTTGAGATAGTCGAAGACCAGCTTGGTCCACTCGTCGACCTTCTCCTTCGGCGCGGTGGCATAGCCGTAGCCCGGCATGTCGACCAGCGCCAAGGGCGGCAGGTCGGCGCCCTCGCCGGAAAATCCGTCCGGCACGAAATAGTTGAGCTCCTGCGTGCGCCCCGGCGTGTTGGAGGTGCGCGCCAGCCCCTTCTGGTTGACCAGCGCATTGATCAGCGACGACTTGCCGACATTCGAGCGGCCGGCAAAAGCGATTTCCGGCGGCCCTTCCGGCGGCAGGAACTTCATTGCCGGCACGCCGCGGATGAATATCCACCCACGCGTAAACAGTTCGGTGCCGATCGCGGTGTTGTTCAGAGCGTTCAAGCTGCTGCCTCCAGAAGAGAAATATCGGCACCCCTGATAGCATCGAGGTTGCGGCTGATCTTGTCCACCGGCCAATCCCACCACGCCACCGCCAGCAGCCGCCTGATCGTCCTGTCGTCGAAACGCATCTTCACCAATTTGGCCGGGTTGCCGGCGACGATCGCATAGGGCGACACGTCGTGCGTCACCACCGATTTCGCGGCAATGAAGGCGCCATGGCCGATCGTCACGCCGGGCAGGATCACCGCCTCCATGCCGATCCAGACATCGTTGCCGAGCACGGTGTCGCCGCGCACTTCCTTCGACCAGGTCGCCGGGTCAAAACCCTTTTCCCAGCCATGGCCGAAAATATTGAACGGATAGGTCGAAAAGCCGGACATGGCGTGGTTGGCGCCGTTCATGATGAAGCGCGCGCCCTCGGCGATGGCGCAGAACCTGCCGATGATGAGCTTGTCACCAATGAACGGATAATGATGCAGGACGCATTTCTCGGCGAATTTGTCCGGCCCGTCCGGGTCGTCATAATAGGTGTAGTCGCCGATCTCGATGTTCGGCGCGCTCACCAGTCCCTTCAGGAAGCCGACGCGGGTATGCATCGGGATCGGGTGCTTGATGTTGGGGTTGGGTCCGTCCATGTCGAGGTCCGTCGAATAATTGCCCGCCAGGCGTCAGGCGGGCATGCGCCGTTCAAGATAGCGTGACCCGCCCTATAGCACCAATCGGCTGACGAGCGAGCCTTCCATGGCGGCGTGCTCATTTGCCGCCGCGGCAGGTCACGATCGGATCGTATAGCGCGCTGTCGAAACCGCCAACCTGGTCGCCGGTGACGTTCGACGCTCCCGGACTGTGAAGCCAAAATGAAACCGGGGTCCTGCAACGGATCTGCAGGCCCCGGTCGTGCCGAGACGGCTCCCCCAAACTCGACCTCGCATGAGGTTGAAAAAAGCGGCGTTCCAGAAAGCCGACGGAACAGCTGCCTTCTTCCGCGGGCCGTTACTTCGGCAACAGCACCTTGTTGACGACATCGATGACGCCGTTCGACTGGTTGACGTCGGCGATCGTCACCCTGGCCTCGCCGCCGGACTCGTCAATGATGTAGAGCTTGCCCTTCTTGACCTCGGCGGTCAGCGTGTCGCCGGAAACGGTCTTCATCTCATACTTGCCGCCCATCGCCTTGGCCTTGGCCATCATATCCTTGCCGGAGATCTTGCCGGCCACGACATGCGCTGTCAGCACCTTGGTGAGCTGGTCCTTGTTCTCGGGCTTGAGCAGCGTGTCGATTGTGCCCTTGGGCAGTGCCGCAAACGCTTCGTTGGTCGGCGCAAAGACGGTGAACGGACCGGCGCCCTGCAGCGTGTCGACCAGGCCGGCGGCCTTGACGGCGGCGACCAGCGTCGTGTGGTCCTTCGAGTTGACGGCGTTCTCGATGATGTTCTTGGTGGCATACATCGGCGCGCCGCCAACATTAGGGTTCTTGGCATAGGCGGGGGCGACGATCGTCGCGCCAGCGACGAGTGCGGAAAGGGCGATGATCCTGAATGACGGCAAACGCATGTGTTCTTCCTCCGGTGAGGGCTGATCGGAATTGATAGCCTTTGGAATGCACACGCAGTCACGCCCCGCGACCGCTTTCAGTTTCGTCGATCACGGGAACGTGAACCGAGCTCAGGCCAAATGGAAAAGCCCCGGACCAGCCGGGGCTTTGACAGAGAGTTTCGACGGAAAGAGAGGCCTGCTATTCCGCCGGTGACGGTTTCTTCCGGAACAGCGCGACCAGGTTGTCCCATAGCTCGATCTTGGCGCCCTGGCGCTTCATGATCACGCCCTGCTGGAGGATCGACAGCGTGTTGTTCCAGGCCCAGTAGATGACCAGACCGGCCGGGAAACCCGCCATCATGAAGGTGAAGATGACCGGCATCCAGGTGAAGATCGCGGCCTGCGTCGGGTCCGGCGGCGTCGGGTTCATGCGCATCTGCAGGAACATGGTGACGCCCATGATCAGCGGCCAGACGCCGATCATCAGCATGTGCGGCAGGGTGAGCGGAATGAGGCCGAACAGATTGAAGATCGAGGTCGGATCGGGTGCCGCCAGGTCCTGGATCCAGCCGAAGAACGGCGCGTGGCGCATCTCGATGGTGATGTAGAGCACCTTGTAGAGCGAGAAGAAGACCGGGATCTGCAACGCCACCGGCCAGCAGCCGGCCAGCGGATTGATCTTCTCGGTCTTGTACAGCTCCATCATCGCCTGCTGCTGCTTCATCTTGTCGTCCGCGTATTTCTCGCGGATCTCGAGCATCTTGGGCTGCACCTTCTTCATGTTCGCCATCGACGCGTAGGACTTGTTGGCGAGTGGGAAGAAGATGGCCTTGACGATGACGGTGGTGGCGAGGATCGCCAGGCCGAAATTGCCGAAGAATTTGTAGAGCGTGTCGATCAGCCAGAACATCGGCTTGGTGATGAAGTGGAACCAGCCCCAGTCGATCAAGAGGTCGAACCGCTTGATGTGGCGGTCTTCCGCATAGGCGTTGATCTTGCCGACCTCCTTGGCGCCGGCGAAGATTTCGCTCTCCAGCGTCGCCGACTGACCTGCATCGACGGTGATCGGGTCGGTCAGGAAGTCGGACTGATAGCGATGGCGGCCGTCCTCGAAAAAGGCATAGCGCGGCTGGAACGGCTGCTTCTCGGTCGGCACCAGCGTCACCGCCCAGTATTTGTCGGTGATGCCGAGCCAGCCGTCGGTCGACTTGCCCGGCATCGCCTGCTTGTCCTTTTCGATGGACGCGTATTTGTGTTCCTGCAGGCCTTCGGTGCCGGTGAAGCCGATCAGGCCCTCATGCAGCACATAGGTGCTGGCGACGGCCGGCTTGTCGAACCGGGTGACACGGCCGTAATTGGACAGGGAGACGGCAGCCGCGCCCGAATTCTGGATCGTATCGGAAACCGTGAACATGTAGTTGGTGTCGACGGAAAAGGTGCGCTTGAAGGTCAGGCCCTTGTCGTTCGAATAGGTCAGCGTCACCGGCGTCGTCGGCGTCAGCGTCGCATTGCCATCGACGGCCCAGACCGTCTCGGGACCGGGCACCGCGCCGGTCTTGTCGTTGCCGACAAAGCCGATCTCGGCATAATAGCCCGTGGGCAGCGCGGCCGGGTTGAGCAGGCTGATCTCGGGCGAATTCTTGTCGACCGTCTCGGTGTAGTGCTTGAGCTTGAGGTCGTCGAGACGGGCGCCGGTCAGGTTGATCGAGCCCTCGAGGCTCGGCGTGTCGATCTTGACGCGCTTGGTCGTCTCCAGAGCCTGTTCGCGGCTGGCCGGCGTCACGGCGTCGGCGTTCGGCGTGCTCGGAATGGCGCCCGGCGTCGCGGGCGTCCCGGTACCGGCGCCGGGATTGGCGGCGTCGGCGGCCTTCTTCTGCTCCTCGACGCGCTGCTGTTCGATGCGGGCCGCCTCGCGCTGGGCTTCGCTGCGCGGCAAGACATAGAAATATTGCCACACCGCCAGGATCAGCACCGACAGCGCGATGGTGATGAAGAAGTTCCGGTTGTTTTCCATCGAAAGCCTTTGGCCTATCGTGTTCCGCGCAATCGGCGGGAGAGTTCGGCCTTCAACTGGCCGAACGGAATGGTCAGCACATCTTCGCGCCCGACGATGACATAGTCATTGCCAGGCGCCATGTCACTTGCCGCATGCGTACGGACGGCTTCTCGCAGCCGCCGGCGGACGCGGTTGCGGACAACCGCGTTGCCGACCTTCTTGGTGACGGTATAGCCGACACGCGGCGACAGGCCGTCGCCGCGGTCGAGAACCTCAACGAGAAAAAGCCGCCCGCGTCGCTTTTCACCACGACGGACGGCCAGGAATTCGGCGCGCTTCAGAAGCCGCTTGGGATTTGGTCCCACTGGCTTGCCGGATGCGGGCAACGATCTCGTCTTCCGTTCAGGCGCTGAGCCGCTTGCGACCGCGGTTGCGGCGAGCTGCGACGACGCCGCGACCACCCTTGGTGGCCATGCGGGCACGGAAGCCGTGCCGACGTTTGCGGACGAGTTTAGACGGTTGGTAGGTACGCTTCATTTGTTTTAATACCGCGGGGTGCGGCCCTTCTTGATTCTGTCACTGTGTAACAGGAGCTTTGCCGGGCCGGTTTTGGCGCGATCGAAACCGCGCCGGGACGAATGGCCCGAGCGTGAGCGGGCTTATAGAAAGAAGGGTTTTGGAAGTCAATCCGGCGTCGTCAGCCCGAAGCCGGTCGTCGTTCAGGCAGGTTTATGTGCCCGACGAAGGATGAAATTGGCAAAAAAGCCGTAATCGCCTAATCTGCGTTGATCAAGTGATTGTGAAGACACAAGCCGCATGAGCGAAACCATACGAGCGGAGGAAGGGACCGGTACCCCGGCGCCAGCCGCCGTGCGCACCGTGCCGCTGTCGCGCGGCCTGTCGACCAAGTTGCTGCTGCTCACCATCGTTTTCGTGCTGCTGGCCGAGGTGCTGATCTTCCTGCCCTGGATCGCCAGCTACCGGCTGAACTGGCTGAAGGAGCGGCTGAGCACGGCGGCGGCGGTGTCGATCGTGCTGGTGCAGGGTGAATCCACCTCGCTGTCGCGTACGGCCCAGAACGACGTGCTGATGGCGATCGGCGCCAAGGCGATCGCGGTGCGGGACGGCGGCGTTTCGCGGCTGCTGGTGGTGGCCGAGATGCCGCCGCAGGTCGACGAACACATCGACATCGCCTCGATCGGCATGATCAAGGGCATGACCGGCGCGCTCGACACGCTGTTTTTCGGCGGCAAGCGGATGCTGCGCGTCTTCGGCCCGGTCGGCGACAGCGACAAGGAGTTCGAGCTGATCATGCCGGACAACAGTCTGCGCAATGCCATGCTGCGATATTCGCGCAATGTCGCCTTCGTCTCGCTGCTGATCTCGCTGTTCACCGCAATGCTGGTCTATGCCGCGATCGACCTGATCATGATCGGGCCGATCCGGACGATGACGCGCTCGATGCTGTCCTTCTCCGAAGCGCCTGACGACCCCGGGCGCATCATCCATCCCGCCGCCCGCGCCGACGAGATCGGCGTCGCCGAGCGCGAGCTGTCGCAGATGCAGGAGCGGCTGCAAAAGATGCTCTCCGAGCAGAAGCACCTTGCCGACCTTGGCCTTGCGGTCTCGAAGATCAACCATGACATGCGCAACATCCTGGCCTCGGCGCAGCTGATGTCGGACCGCCTGCGCCAGGTCAAGGACCCGACGGTGCAGGCCTTCGCACCGAAGCTGCTGCGCGCGCTCGACCGCGCCGTCTCCTACTCCGAAGGCGTGCTTCACTACGGCCGCACCCAGGAGCCGCCGCCTTCGCGCCGCAGGCTGCGGCTGCGCCAACTGGTCGAGGACGTGCACGGCCTGCTCGACATCGACCAGGGCATCGAGTTCGTCAATGCGATCGAGCCGGCCTTCGAGGTGGATGCCGATTCCGAACAATTGTTCCGCGTGCTCACCAATCTGTGCCGCAATTCGGTGCAGGCCATGGCCGCAGACAAAGAAAGCGCGCTGGTCCGGCGGCTGGCGGTTTCGGCCGTGCGGCTGGGCAGCGTCAGCCGCATCGTCGTCACCGACACCGGCCCCGGCCTGCCGCCCAAGGCGCGGGAAAACCTGTTCGCGGCCTTTCGCGGCTCGGCCCGCAGCGGCGGCACCGGCCTTGGCCTGGCGATCGCGCACGAACTGATCCGGGCCCATGGCGGCACGGTGGAGCTGGTCGAAAGCATTGGCGGGCGCACCACGTTCGCGGTCACCATCCCCGACCAGCCGGTCCGGCTCGACCAGGCCCGCAACGGCCTGCGCCGCCCGGCCTGATGGGTCGGGCGCTTTTTCGTCCCCCGACGAACTCCCTTTCCAGTCCAGCCTTTTTCTTCCCAGGAACATGCAGCCAGAAAGTGGCTCCGGCTTGGGAGGACGACATGCATGGAAGGCGCGTCGTCTGAATCCGCCCAGACACGATGCGCGTGGGTTGCTTTGAAGCGCTGGGAAACGGGCTGCCATTGCCGGATGACGCACCTGCGACAAAACTTTTGCCGGATCGGCTTGCTTTTCCGAAATTCAGTCGTTAGGGAACACGTCTCGTCGCGGCCGGTCGTTCACGATCGGCTCGCGGGGTCATGGAAGACATGGCCTGTTGCGCGCCCGTAGCTCAGCTGGATAGAGCACCAGACTACGAATCTGGGGGTCAGGAGTTCGAATCTCTTCGGGCGCGCCAAATAAATCGACATGTTAGCTGAATCGCGCAAAAGTGCGCGCAGGTCGAACTCGTCAAAGAACCGTCGGCACTGGCGCGTTATTGCGCCGTGCAACTGCCCGGCAGTCTTGGATAGAAGCATTCCGTCTCGACCCCATCCTGGGCGTGGCTTGCGTTGTCGGGCTCGACCTTGGTGTTGAGGAAACGCGTTGCGAAGTCGCCCGTTGCGGGAAATTCGGTCGGCGTCGGACGCGCCGCCTGTCCCTGGTCCTGCGCCTTGAAGCCGGCCGGAAGTTTGAACGAGAAGCCGAAACATCCGGCCGCCGGGCAATCGAGATCCTTGACCGCCCAAGCCCGGCAAACCGCGTCCGCTTCCTTGGCCAGCGCCGGATCGGCCACGAGCAACGGATCCTTGCCTGGATCCGCGGCCGCGAGTTTCGAACCGCAGGTTCCGTCCGCCTGCCAGCCGCAAAAGGTCGCCGGGCCGCAGAGGCCGTTCTCCGGTCCCCGCGGATCGAGTTCGGACAGGCCGTTGAAATTGGTCTCGACAGTCAGCACGCCGTTGGAGACGCCTTTCACGGTGAACCACTTCGCCTCGGACGGGGGGGGCCGGAGCGAACATGATAGGCGCGGTCGCCAGGCTTGCGCGCACGGGCTTCACCGTTGCCGTGTCAAAGCCATCGCCGACATAGATCTGGTAAGTCTGGGCCGTGGTCGGCTTGGCATAGAGGAAGAACATGTAATAGGTCTGATCGGGGGCGAAGACATTCACGTCCCGCGTCTGCCGCATCTCCGTATATTTCTCCGTGTTCTGTGTGTCCTTGGAGATCGACGTATCGACGTAGTAGAGCCCGTCGTTCACCGTCAGCGTCTCGCGCTGGTACATGTTCTGGCCACCCATGCGCATGAAAGGCCAGCGGCACGCGGCCGTATTGGCGTTTCCGGCGCAGCCATTGGTCTGCCAATGGCCCAGTTCGGCGGCTGTCAGATACTGTCGGAAAAGCGGCACGCCATAGCATGCCCCGTTCGAGCACTCGCTCGACCATTCGCCTCCCTGGCCGAGATCGTGCGAGTCTCCGCAGCGGCCGAACGGCTGACCTTGATCGGGCGGCGGATTCTGCGAGCATTCCGGCGCGATCACGGTCGCCACATAGTCATAAGGGCTCGTCTTCGCGGTCGAGGGCGCCGGAGCCGGCGGCGGCGGCTTTTGCGGACACACCAGCGAGGGACTGACCCTCAGGTTCGATTTGCATTCCGAGGTTTCGAGCCTGGCGTTGAAATATTGGTCCTCGTTGATCGAGATCGTTTCCCCGCCGGGCTTCGAGCTCACGAGCCCGGTCAGCGAACCATCGTCGTCGGTGAGTTCCGTCTGCCGGTCGATCCCGCTCCAGCCGTCGAACATGGTCGACGTCGACGTGCAGTAGAAATTCGTCACCGCGTTCGGGCCCGTGGTCGCCGTGAGATAAGTGCCTCCCTGGCCGAAATCCTGTTTCCCCGTCACGCCATTAGGCGCCTGGAACAGGGGATCGAATACGAAATGACGGATGTCGACGTTGCTGAAATACAGGTTCGTCGAATGAAAGGCGGGCGGATAGAAGAAGCCGTTGTTCTGCTTCCAGGCGATGGCCGCGTTCGGCAGATAGCATTGGCCGTTCGCCGGATCCTTCGTCACGCCCGCGACGACGCCCGAGCCGTACATGCAGCCCGGATCAGTACCCGATCCGGTCACGGCACAGTTTGATTTCGTGATGTCGAGGAAGGCGTTGGAATCCTGATAGGCGGGACCATCGTAGATGTTGAAGAGGCGCTGGCCCACGTCGAAATTGACCAGCGGTATGGAAATACCATCCTTCGCGCTGAGGCAATAGTTGCTCGGCGCCATGCCGGCCTCTTGCCAGTCGCAACGCAACTTCGAACTGGCGTTGAACGGCCCGGCGTCCAGCGCATAGGAATGGGCGTCGTCCTGCGGCTGGGAATGACCGATGAAAACGCTTTTGCGCGCGAGAGCCCAATAGCCCCGGATCACGGACGCATGCGTGTAATCGCCGCCGGTGATGAAGGTCAGGCCGCCGTTCTGAACGTCCGACAGCACGCTGTTGGCGACGAGATACCACTGGTTGCGCAGCCAGATGGCCGCGGCATTGTGCTGGGCCCAGTGGAACATCGAGGTGAACTTGTCGATGACGGTCACCGCGCAATGTTCGGTGTGGCTCGGATCGCAGAAGGCGACGCCGTCGCAGTCATAGGTTCCGTCGTCGTTCCTGTTGCACGCGGTTGCGTGCCGATTTCCGCCGACCGCATGCGGATAGTAGTGATCCTCCGCTTCATTGTCGTTCGGATCGGGCGCGAGACTGCGGACCGCGACGAGGAGGTTGGTGGGCGCGCTCGCCCGCGCGGGGTTCGCCGGAGTGCCGTGCGAAGGCGTGACGACGCCCGAGCAAGCCGGCGCGTCGCCGGTGGTCTGGAAGGACATCATCGTCGAGGTGGCGAAATTGCCGACAAAGGCCTTGAGCGGCGTCGCGCCCCGAAAACCGCCGTCCTTTTGCAGGCCGGCATAGCCGGACCACTTCATGTGGCGGTGATCGGGGCTGTTGTCCGACGTCATCACGTCCGGCATGTCGCTGTTCCAGGCCGGAACGAACCAGTAGGCCGATCCGCAGGCCGTGGCGCCGGCCGCCATATTGCCGATGAACTCGTTCCAGCCGTTTGCGATCCAGAACACGGTGGGATAAGCGGAATCGGTCAGGAAGGGGAATTCCGCGACGCGCTTGGTGTCTTCATTGGCGGCGAGGATGCCCGGGATCAACCGCGGATTTTGAGCATTGGCCACCGCGGCGCGGGCGAGGATGCCGAGATTGCCGTAAAACTTGTTGTCGGTCTCGGTGCCGTCCTCGAGATAGAAGCCATGGCCGATCGACTTGTACCCGACATTGCCGGCAAGCAGGACGCCCTGCGTGGAGTGAAGCACGATCCAGCGGGTCATCGATTCGTTGATCGACGAATCCTGCACGAAGGTTCCCGCCGGGGTCTGGCGGGCCATGTGGAAATGGACCGGATAGTGCGCCATCCGTCCACCCTGCCCGAGCTGCTGGAATTCGACTCCCTTGACGTGAACCGCCTTGAACCCCTGCCGGAACACGACTTGACCGCCGAGCGAATAACACGGGCCTTTCTGGTCTTGGGCGACACAAGGGTTCTCTGGGGTCGAGTTCGGAAATTCGTCGCCCGGCGCGTCGCCTCCGGAGACGATCCGGATGCTGCGGTTCAGGATGGCGACGGCGGCTCGGGTCTCGACGCCGTTCTTGACGAGATCGGGGTCGAGATCGAGTCGCCCCTGCGACAGCGCCAGCCTATCGGTGAGCATGTAGCGCTCGCCGTTGTGAGGCCAGGCAGCGCCGTGATCGACCCGGATCTTCTCGAGCCACTGTCCGGCGGGACCGTCGCCCGTGCTGGCCGCCTCGACAACGAAGGTTTCGGAATGACCGGGCAGATAATCGGTCGTCGTCACGACGATCTGATCGCCGGCTTCGACATGCAGGTTCTCCGGATGGTCGTTGCTCGGGCCCGCGACGACGAGCGGATCGTTCGACCCCGCGCCGCCGCCTGCCGCAACCGATCCTTCCAGCCGGGTCCAACTCGGATGCGTCAGTTGCGGATTGGAGCAGCCGAGCGAGTTGCAGGAGCCTTTCGCGCCCCAGAGCTCGAGGCTTCCGCCATAGGAGACGGCGAGGACCTTGTAGCCGAAATACCCGACTTGCTTGCCCTTGTCGTCGCAGGGCGCCTCGCCCGACCAGACCGAGCCGTCGGAGCATTTGCCGTCGCCGTGCAGCGGCCCGTAGCGGTAGAAGAAGTCCGGGACGTCGCCCGGCAGAACAAGCTTCGTCTTGCCATTGTCGCTCCAGACGGAGGCGGGAATGCCGCACGGGCCGGTCTCGGAATTCTCGACCGTCCGGCACAGGGCACCGAGTGCCGGACCCGTCGTGTTCCTGTCGGCGCCATAGAGATGGATCGTCAGGACGCCGCCATAGATCCCGTAGGGTTGTCTCGATGACCCGGCGACGACCGTCCCGCCATTCTCGACGAGCATCGATTGAGCCCAGAAGTGGGTGGCCGTGGGTTTAACCACCTGATCGAGTTCGTCGAAGACGAGCCGCCCCTTGTCCAGAACGTTTACGTCGGCGAAGATGTATGTCTGGTTGGGTTTGACGTGGCATTCGCCGTCGACCAGAAGGTCGGGCGGACTGTTCAGCGCGCCCGAGGCCGGCAGAAATCCGCTCGAGCATGTGACCGGAGTGCCCTGCTGACCCTGCCCCGCGATTTCGGCCGGCAAAGCTGGCGAGAGTGAAAGTGCGAGGAACAAAAGGGCGCCGAAAGAGCGGCATAGGCGCAGGGCCGCCCCGTTGCCTCTATGGTTGATATGCATCGCGCATCCACCCTTCCTGATTGTTGGTCGCAGTGAATTTCCGAGTCAAGAATATCGTTCGCCTCTCGCGAGGTGAATGACTTTCACGCGAAGCAGGTCAATTTCACTCAGAACAGACTGGGTCTCGCCGCGCTCCGCATTCATTTGGCAATTGAGTATATCGTGTACCAATTACAGAAAAACGCAAACAAGAAAGTGATCGAATTGTGTTACGTGGCTGTGACGATCACCAGCCTGGTCGCGCGGTCAAGTTGGTGATCGTCGCCGGCCTGCTATCCGCGGAGAGCCGTTGGATCAACGCCCAGAACATCGAAGTCGCGGGCGGCTACAATCTGACACAAAGGAGAGCACCATGCTGGACCACGTCTCTCCTATCGGTCAGCAACATCGATCGTTCGATCGCCTTCTAGGAGAAGGCGCCGGCGCCCCCGAGAGGTCAGGAGTTCGAAGCTCTTCGGGCGCGCCAAGTTTCCAAGGATTGCGGGCGCATGTTGCTAGTCTAGCCTAGTTCAGCGTTGCCAGCATGCGCGCTGCTGACTGCAGGTCTTCTGTCTCCAAGCCCTCCCCAAATCGCGCGAAAATTGGCTGGAGAAGTGCTCGGGCGGCCTCGT
Source organism: Mesorhizobium calcicola (assembly GCF_042682105.1). Classification (NCBI taxonomy): domain Bacteria; kingdom Pseudomonadati; phylum Pseudomonadota; class Alphaproteobacteria; order Hyphomicrobiales; family Phyllobacteriaceae; genus Mesorhizobium; species Mesorhizobium calcicola. The sequence continues at coordinate 318,145 of NZ_JBHUGY010000020.1, read as the reverse complement.
GTCGTCCGCGAGCGGACAGCAGGGAAGCAAGGTCGACTGCGGTCCGCAACTCCCATGCTCGCGCGCCCTGACGATCGCTGAGCTCCAACGACCGCCGAAAACAGAGTTCTGCTTCTTCGTCGGCGCCCGGTTGCGAGGCCGCGAGAACAAGGTTGCCCTTCACACGCAGCAGTTCCGGCATGTAGCAAAGATCGCCATTTGCCTCGACCTGCTGGATCGTCTCCTCGGTCAGTGAAAGCGCTTCCACGGATCGGCCTGTCGCCGCGAGGCCCTGAACGAACGAGATGTTGAGCGGCGTGGTGAGCAGTTCGTAGGGGGCGGCGTGAAGCTCGGCAAGACAGGATCGAAGGCTTTCGACACCGCTGCTTGCATTGCCTCGACGAGTGGCGAGTTCCCCTTTGAAGGCGCGAGCCAGGGCGAGATAGGGTCCGAGGGCATGAGATTCGGCGCGGGTGAAAAGACGATCGATATATTCCTCCGCACGCTTTAGGTCTCCGACCCAGAGCAGCACGGAAATCGCCCAGATAAGTGCTATGGAGAGCGTCAGGGGATGGTTTAGGACTTCCGCTTCCTCGACCGTCAGCTGCGCGCGCAATACGGCCAGATCCGGATGGCCTTGCAGCCAGAGCGTCCTTGCCAGAATTGACCCGGCCAGAATCCTTCCGTCGAAGCCAAGATAGTTCGTCGTGGTCCGGTCGGAGCGCGGTCCGTATCGCAGCGCCGCTTCGAGCGCGGTCTGGGCACGCCCGAGCTCCCCGCAGAGATGAAGTGAGATCCCCATCAGGGAGTGCGCCAAAGTGGTGGAAACAGTGTCCTCAAGGGTTCCGGCGATGACGGAACAGCGATCCGCATGGTGCAACGCAGCCCTGAATTCTCCCCTGCGCAGGTAGAACTGCTGCAACGGGCCGAGAATCTGAAGCTGATCGCGCGCGTCGCCACGCCGGTCTGCAATGGCAAGGCTTCTGTTCAAGGCCACGCGCGCCGCGTCTTTTCCGCCACGGGTGTACATCAGGGACACCCCCAAGGCGGCCTGTAGACGCATCTCGTCCGATCCGCCGCCAGTAGCGTCGTCGAGGGCAAGGACCGCCCGCGCCGTCCAGCGATGACATTCGGTGAGCAAAGACATCGACAGAAAAACAGGAGCCGCCCCGGCGGCCAGGCGGATGCCGACTTCAGTGTTCCCGCCGGGCCCGAAGCACCAGTCCAGAGCCGCTCGCACATTGGCCAGGCCCGCCAGGTGAAGCGACCGTTGCGCGGCGCTCGACAAGGTAGGCCACTCTTCTCCCGTTTCCTCCAGCCAGCGCAGGTAATGGGTCGCGTGACGTTCTGCCAGGCCCGCGAGCTCGGCATCGTCGACGTCGAGGTGGAGGGCGTAGGCCCGCGTCGTGTCGAGCAGCCGGTAACGCATCGTTGCTCCGGCAGGCCTTGCCGCCACCATCGACTTGGCAACAAGACTATCGACAGCGCCAAACACGAGAGCGTCGTCGACGGTTGCGCTCGTCGCGACTTCCAGAGCGGCCTCAATCGAAAAATGGCTAACGAATACCGCGAGCCGACGAAGCAGATGGCGCTCGAACTCGGATAGTAGTCCGTAGCTCCAGTCCAAAGTGGCCTGGAGGGTCTTCTGCCGCGGCGGCGCGGTACGTTGCCCCGCCCACAACAGCGTCAGCCGTTCGTCGAGAAGTTCCGCGGTTTTCTGCAGGCCGTAGCTCGCAACCCGTCCAGCCGCCAGTTCGATCGCGAGCGGCACGCCGTCGAGTTTGCGGCAGATGCCAGCCACGGTGGCGGCATCCGTATCTTGGAGGTCGAGCAAAGCACCGCTCGCCGCGGTGCGTTCCAGGAACAGCTGGGTCGCCGGGAAGCTATGCGCCATGGAAGCGGTGAGTTCCAGATCGTCGGGCGCGCATGCAAGCGGCGCCAGCTTGTAGACGTACTCGCCTTCGACCTGAAGAGGCTCGCGGCTCGTTGCCAGCAGGTGAGCTTGCGGTGCAGAAGCGAAGATGCGGGCCGCCAGGTCTGCCGCTGCGTCGATGACATGCTCACAGGTGTCGAAGATCAGAAGGATTCGCTTGTCCGCAAGATAGGCGATCAGACTGGACGTCGCGTCGTCGGACTGAAGTGATAGCCCCAGCATCGAGGCTACGGTCGGCGCAACCAGCCTGGGATCACTCAGCGCCCCGAGGTCGACGAAATGCACAGCTCCCGCGAATGCCTCGACTAGATCATGGCCTACCGCCACTGCAACAGTGGTCTTGCCAACACCGCCTGTGCCAACGATCGTGACGAAACGCGTGCCGGCCAGTTGAGTCGAAAGTGCGACGGTGTCATCAGTCCGGCCGACCATCCGGATCAGGCGGCTTGGCAGATTGGCCTGTGGATAGCTGGCGACGACCTCCCTTTGAACATTGTTTTGACTACCCGATCGCGAGACCGGTGCCACAAAGCAGTAGCCCCGTCCCGTCAGGGTGGCGATATAGCGCGCGCCGTCCTTGCCGTCGCCTAACGCCTTTCTGAGGTTGGCGATGTGAAACCGCAAACTGCCTTCTTCGACGGTGACGTCGGGCCAGACGTGAGCCAGCAGATCCTTCTTGCTGACGATCTCGTTGGGACGCGCAGCCAAAGCTGCCAGTATATCGAAAGAGCGCGCGCCTAGATTGACAGGCACCCCTTGCCGCAGCAGCAGCCTTTCGCCCGCCGCCAACGTGAAGGGACCAAACGATATCCTGTCGCTCGTCTGCGCAGCTGGCAATATCATGATGTCATTCTTTCATTGCATCCTCATTGCTGGGCAAATTCTTGCTTCCAGGTCCAGGACCTATGTCGCAGAAAGTCCCATTTCGTCGCTCCGGAGCGACGATTTGAGGCAGGACGTGATAGCAGCCAAGGCCAGTTCCAAGTGTGCGGTCACTGGCGAGCGCTAACACCGCATCACAGTGCATAACGGGTGCTCCTGCCGATCCTTCTCTACGTGTCGAAGCAGCAAGAACTTCTGCTGACGGGCCCATGGAAAATGATCATCCCTGCACTGTCGTTATCGCTGATGCCGCGAAACTTGCGTCGGCCGCAAGCCCTTCAGTGTGCTTGCGCGCTCGTCGATAGCGAAAGTACGCGCCAATTTTCCCATCGATCTTCGAAGTGCCTTTTGCAAGGAACACCCAAATCATGACTCAATCTGAAAAGCTATTGTATACGGCCAAAGTTCGCACCACGGGCGGCAGGGATGGCACGTCGCGCAGTTCCGACGGCCGACTGGACATCAGGCTCTCCACGCCCGGCGGCCCAGGCGGCGGCACCAATCCGGAGCAGCTGTTTGCGGCCGGTTGGTCAGCCTGCTTCGAGGGCGCGATGGCAATCGCTGCCCGCAAGATGAACATCATACTGCCAGCTAGTCTCGTGATCGATGCGGAAGTGGATCTGAACGTTGCCGACGGCGCCTTCTTCCTCGGCACGCGCCTCAATGTGAGCGTGCCGGGGCTCGACCGCGACATTGCCCAGGCTGTTGTGGATGCAGCGCATCAGACTTGCCCCTACTCGAAGGCTACGCGCGGCAACATCGAAGTCGCAATCAACCTGATCTAGCCCACCGATCACTTTGATCGATCGGCGAGACGCATTCCCGTCACAACAAAGCGGTGCACCAATGAACACATTCGAAACCCCGGAAAAAATCGACCATCATCGTCGTCGCCTCTTCGGCGTCGCTGCCGCAACGGTCGCCGCAGCGCAACTCGGTGCGATCGGGATAGCGGAGGCGCAAGGCGTCGCGACGGAAACAACCGCTTCCCGCACGCTGAAGCCACGGACCTCGTTCTCCTCAATGAAGCAGATCGACGCCGGTGTGCTGAGCGTCGGATATGCCGACGACGGTCCTGCGGATGGCCCCCCGCTCATCCTTCTGCATGGATGGCCCTATGACATTTACAGCTATGTCGATGTCGCGCCGCTGCTTGCAGACGCGGGGTACCGGGTCATCGTGCCATATCTGCGCGGTTACGGCACGACGAGGTTCCTGTCGGACGCAACGCCAAGAAACGGTCAGCAGGCGGCGCTTGCGTCCGATATCGTCGCCTTGATGGATGCGCTGAACATCCAGAAAGCGGTGGTCGCCGGCTACGACTGGGGCGGGCGGACGGCCAACATTATCGCCGCGCTCTGGCCTGAGCGCTGCAAGGCCATGGTGTCGGTCAGCGGCTATCTCATCGGCAGTCAGGCGTTGAACCAGGCGCCGCTGCCGCCGAAGGCCGAATTGCAATGGTGGTATCAATATTACTTCGCCACTGAACGGGGGCGAGCGGGTTATGAGAAATACACTCGGGATTTCACCCGCCTTATCTGGGAACTTGCCTCGCCGAAATGGGCTTTCGACGACGCCACCTTCGAACGCTCCGCTGCCGCATTCGACAATCCCGACCACGTCGCCATATCGATCCACAACTATCGCTGGCGACTCGGTCTGGCGCCGGGCGAGCCGAAATATGATGCTTTGGAAAAGAAGCTGGCGGCGTTTCCGACGATTGATCTGCCGACGATTACGATGGAAGGCGACGCAAACGGCGCGCCGCATCCCGATCCGGCAAAATACGCCAAGAAGTTCTCCGGCAAATACGAACACAGACTGATCTCGGGCGGCATCGGCCACAACCTGCCGCAGGAGGCCCCGCAGGCCTTTGCGCAGGCGGTCATCGACGTCGACAAGTTCTGACGAGCTGTCAGGCTTTCCGATGAAACCTCTCCACTTCCTGCCATGTGTGTGCGATCGTTGCGTTATCCGTGTTCGCAGCGATGGCCGGAGCAAATGGCTATGCGAAGCCGCAGGCTGCGTCGCCGATTTATGGCGTCACGATCCCCGAGGGATATCGGCAATGGGAACTGATCGCGCCGGCTGAGGAAGCAGAACCCCTGAACGAGCTTGCGGGAGTCCTCGGGTTGAGCATCTCGACGGGCTTTCCGCAGGAGGACGGCCGCAGGTTCAGCCCAGGAACCCTCTGAAATGTCCCCTTTTTAGCATTGCGTCCACCGCAACAAAGACCACACCGATCGAAACCGTTGAAAGGATATATGAGATGAAAAGACTGCTGGTAGGATTGGCATTCGCCATGGCGGTATTCAGCAACGCTTACGCGGGGGCCGAAAAGCCCGCTATCCTTAAGCCCACTATTGTTCTGGTTCATGGTGCGTTCGCCGACGCGTCGAGCTGGAACGGCGTCGTCAAAATCCTCGAGAAGGACGGCTATCCTGTTGTGGCTGCCGCCAATCCCTTGCGGGGCGTCGCCAATGACGCGCAATACGTTGCCGATATTGTGTCCGGCATTGGATCGCCTGTCGTTCTGGTCGGGCATTCCTATGGCGGATCGGTCATCAGCGAAACCGCCGACCCCCACTCCAATGTCAAAGCGCTGGTCTATGTTGCGGCGTTTGCGCCGGACGTCGGCGAGACGGCCGCCGGGCTCGCGGGCAAGTTTCCAGGCAGCACGCTTGCGCCCACTCTTGCTCCGCCCGTTCCGCTATCAGGCGGAGGGAAGGATCTCTACATCCGGCAGGACAAGTTCCACGACCAGTTCGCGGCAGACGTTTCCGGCCCTGAGGCAAAACTGATGGCCGCCACGCAGCGACCCATCACGGAAGCGGCGCTGAACGAGACCCAGACTGCGGCGGCATGGAAGACCGTACCGTCATGGTTCATCTACGGCGACGAGGACAAGAACATCCCGGCGCAAGCTTCCGCCTTCATGGCCGCACGGGCTCACTCGCGGGATACCGTCGTGATCAAAGGCGCCTCGCATGTGGCGATGGTCTCGAACCCCGGACCTGTCGCGCGGCTGATCGAGAAGGCGGCTAGGGAGGCATCGCGATGAAAGCCGTCGTAGTGAACCGACGGGGCGGACCGGACGTCATTGAGTTTGTGGAGGCGTTCGAGCCAGTACCAGGACTGACATCGGGTCGTTGCCGAATGTCCGCTTCAGCCACTGTGTGTTTCGAAAGCGGACCGACAGATTTCGGCGCAAATCGGGCCGCACTACGCTGGACGCAAGGAGCGGCTTTCTTTCCCGGTCATCCTGAAAGCTGACAGTCCGCGTCAGATGGCTCTCGCCTATTGCCTGCGACGCCTGGTCGAGGAGGCAAGATAACCCGTCGCAAGCATCATCACGGCGACCGCGATACCGGCGCTGATCACGCCTGCCGGCGTTATCCTGGCACTGCCTTGCAAGGTAACATGCTTGCCCAAGCGCAGGTCGAAAACCGACTTGATTTCCTCAGGATGTGAAGGGATCGCGGGCGAAGCTTCTTCCTCGACAACTGACATTTGAGCCTCCGGTTCGAATCTGCCGTTCGCGCAGTGGCTGGCGACCGGTGCGCCAACATTCTGTGCAATGGCCGAACCTGTCAGAACTGATAGGTGCCAAAATAACACAGCAGTACCAGTTTCATCTCCTCCGGCGCGCCAAATCCATTCATAGACTATGGTGCGTTGATTGCGATCAACGGAGCCTGATTTGACCATATCCCCTGCCAGCATCAAGCGTGCGCTGATCACCGGGGCCGGCGCGGCCGACGGCATCGGCTTTGCCATTACCCGGCAACTCGGCCATGCCGGCCATGCCGTTGTCCTCACCGGCGCCAGCGCGCGGGTGCTCGATCGCGCCGCCGAGCTTCGTGCGGAGGGCATCGATGCCGCTGCCGCGGTCGCCGACCTCACCATCGCCGCCGATGTCGAGCGGCTGCGGGCTGATGTCGGCGCGGTCGATATCCTGGTCAACAATGCCGGCATGGGCTCGCTGGCATCGCCATCGGTCGACAAGGCGTTCCTCGCCATGACCGAGGCCGACTGGGACCGAGGGATCGACGTCAGCCTGAAGACCGCGTTTCTGGTCACCCGGGCGTTTCTGCCAGCGATGGTCGAAGCGGGCTACGGGCGCATCGTCAACGTGGCGTCGGTCACCGGGCCGCTGGTGTCTTTCGAAGGCACATCAGCCTATTCCGCCGCCAAAGCCGGCATGGTCGGCCTGACGCGCACGCTGGCGCTCGAAGTGGCAAGACACGGCATCACTGCCAACGCCGTGGCCCCCGGCTGGATCGAAACGGGTTCGTCGAGCGAGATGGAGCGAACCGCGGCCCTGCATACGCCGCCGGCGCGGGCCGGGCGGCCGGATGAAGTCGCCGCGGCGGTGATGTTCCTGGCGTCGGAAGGCGCCAGCTATGTCAATGGCGCCGTGCTGGTGGTCGACGGCGGCAACAGCCTCCAGGAGCGCAAGGGCTGAAGGCCCAAAGGCGCTTGTCATCAGGGCTGAGTTGGCGGCAGGCGGCGGTGTTCAGGCCTCCCGGCCCGCTCAAGACGCCTTGGCCAGGAAACTCTGGTAGTCCGACTTGGCCTGCAGCAGGCGCAGCACATTGTCGCGCGACCCGCGCACATGGGCGCGCGCCAGGGTGCCGGCGCGGCTGGCGTCGCCGGCGCAGATCGCATCGACGATCTCGGCATGCTCGTCGCGGGCGATCTTCCATTCGTCCAGCCACAACAGCTCCGTCCAGACATAGTGCTGGCACTTGTCGAGGATGCCGCACAGCATGCCGTGCAGCATGACATTGCCGCTGATCTCAGCAATGACGCGATGCAGGTCGATGCCGACCTCGAGCTCCTGGAATTTTTCCCTCGTGGTGCGATCCGGAATGGCGGCCAGCCGCTCGCATTCGGCCAGCATGGCGCGCAGCCGCGCCTTGTCCTGTTCGGTCGCCGCGGCCGCGGCCAGCTCCGTCGCATGGCCGTCGAGCAGTTCGCGGATCTCGAAGGCCTCGCGGAACATGCTGATGTCGAACTCGGTGACGACATAGCCCTGGCGCGGCCTGCCGGTGACCAGGCCATCGCGTTCGAGCCGGTTGAAGGCCTCGCGCACCGGCGTGCGGCTGACATTCAGCTTCGCGGCGATGTCGTTTTCGGTGACGCGCGAGCCCGGCTGAATCTGGCCGGTCACGATCATCGCCTTGAGCGAGGAATAGACCGAGTCGCGCAGCGTATTTTTGGTTTCCTTGGCCAAGGTTCCGTCCCCAGTTCTCCGGTCTTCCAGCCGGAACACACAAAGCTGTAGTCGCAGTCGGCGCAATTTGCCACGCCCCGGCGAAGCCGTCCCCCACCGCCTTGACCGGATCGAAATTCGATCACGCGGCCGGTGTTGACATCATCGATCGCTAGGTTACACTCAAAATTGTATACAAGATAGCATGCGAAATCAAAAACAATGGGAACACCGGTTGGAGAGCCGAAAATGAACATGACCAGAAACGTTAGCGTTGTCGCGGTTGCCGCCCTCATGGCGTCGCTCGCGGCCCCCGCCATGGCGGGCGATACCATCACCGTCGCCTCATGGGGCGGCACCTACCAGGAGGCGGAGACCAAGGCGTTCTTCAAGCCGACCGCCGACGCGCTCGGCATCACCATCAAGGAAGACACCACCAACGGCCTCGACGACGTGCGGCTGCAGGTGAGCGGCAATGCCGTCAAATGGGACATCACCGAGCTGGGCGCCGACGAATGCGCGCGCGGCTCGAAGGAAGGCCTGTTCGAAAAGCTCGACTACGGCATCATCGACAAGAGCGGCATCAACCCGAAGCTGGTCCATGACGACTGGGTCGGCATTTCCTACACCTCGGTCGTGCTCATCTACCGGACCGATGTCTTCGGCGACAAGGGCCCGAAGACCTGGGCCGATTTCTGGAACGTGGAAAAATTTCCGGGACGGCGCGCGCTGAGCGGCAGCCAGGCGACCGAGACGCTGAGCGTCGCCGCGCTCGCCGAGGGCATCCCGATCGACAAGGTCTATCCGGTCGATATCGACGGCGCGTTGAAATCGGTCGACAAGATCCGCGGCCATGTCGACGCCTGGTGGACCTCCGGCGCCCAGGCCATGCAGCTGGTGAAGGATGGCGAAGTCGACATGGCGAGCATCTGGAACGGCCGCGCCGGCACCCTTAAGAAGTCAGGCGCGCCGGTCAGCTTCTCGTTCGACCAGGGTGTTCTCACCGCCGACTGCATGGTGATCCCCAAAGGCGCCAAGAACAAGGAAGCCGCGATGAAGGCGCTGGCGATGTTCGTCAGCCCGCAATTGCAGGCCAATCTGCCGCTCTATGTCGACAACGGCCCGGTGAACGAGAAGGCGTTCCAGACCGGCAAGATCCCGCAGGAGAGGATCAAGGACATCAATTCGGCGCCCGAAAACGTCAAGAAGCAGGTGCTGCAGGATGCCGAGTTCTGGCGCGACACTCTGGTGGAAGCGACGGAAAAGTTCAACAATCTGGTCCAGCAATAGGCTGCGACCGGAACTCAAAATCACGGCAGGGCGGCGCAACCGCTCGCCCTGCTTCTGCCGCCCCTGCCCAGGAGACGATGATCTTGTCCATTGCGCCATCCGCGCTGCCGATCGGCATGCGCCGGATCGAGAAACGATTTGGCAGCGTAGCGGTGCTGCGCGACCTCAACCTCGATGTCGAGGCCGGTGAGTTCCTGACGCTGCTGGGGCCTTCCGGCTCCGGAAAGACGACGCTGCTGATGATCCTGGCCGGTTTTGTGCGGGCCAATGGCGGCTCGATCAAGGTCGGTGACGACGAGATCATCACGACGCCGCCGCACAGGCGCAACATCGGCATGGTGTTCCAGAACTATGCGCTGTTTCCGCATATGAACGTCTTCCACAACATCGCCTTTCCGCTGAAGCAGCGCGGCGTCGCGGTCGCCGAGACGGCCGAGCGCGTCGCGAAGGCGCTGGATCTGGTCAAGCTGCAGGGCCTGGGCGAGCGCCGGGTCGACCAGCTCTCCGGCGGCCAGCGCCAGCGCGTGGCGCTGGCGCGCGCCATCGTCTTCGAGCCGCGCATCGTGCTGATGGACGAGCCCTTGTCGGCGCTCGACAAGGGCCTGCGCGAGCACATGCAGATCGAGCTGCGCGCCTTGCATCGCCGGCTCGGCATGACCACGGTCTATGTCACGCATGACCAGCGCGAAGCCATCACCATGTCGGACCGCATCGCGGTGATGAACGGCGGCCGCATCGAACAGCTCGACCGGCCCGAAATCCTCTACGCCACGCCAAAGACGCGGTTTGTAGCCGGCTTCATCGGTGAATCGAACTTTCTTCCGGTCGAATGCCGCAATGGTTCGGTCTGGTATGAGGACCGGCGGATCCATACCGCGGCGCCGGCGCCGGCGGCGGGCCAGCACCTGATGGTGGTGCGGCCGGAAAAGCTGCGGCTGCTCGCAAACGCCGAGCCGGCAAGCGGCGTCAATGTGCTCAATGCGACGCTCAGTGACATCATCTACCAGGGCGACAGCTTCGTCTGCTACGCGACGCTGCGCGACGGCCGCCAGCTGACGTTGCGCGACTATTGCCGCAGCGACGTGCTGGCCAGAATGCCCGCGCCCGGCCAGCCGATCAGCCTCGGCCTCGATGCGCAGGATACCATCCTGGTGGCATCAGACGGATGAACGCGCAATCCGCCTTCCCCGAACCTGCCGGCGATCTGAACGCGCAGTCGCTGCGCGCCGACGCGCGGCGCGAGTCGCTGCGGCTGCTGGCGTTGCTGTCGCCAAGCCTGTTCCTGGTCTTCGCCATCATCGTCGTGCCGATCGGCTGGCTGTTCTGGCTGTCGCTGTTCGACGAGGCCGGCACTTTCAGCGCGGCCAATTATGCGCGCTTCTTCGAGCAGGCCTCCTACATCAAGACCTTCGTCACCACCTTCAAGGTCGCTTTCATCGTCACAGGCGCCTGCGTCCTGCTCGGCTATCCCCTCGCCTACATGCTGTCGCAACTGCCGCGCCGGGCGGCGTCGATCTGCCTGATCTTCGTCATCCTGCCGTTCTGGACATCGGTTCTGGTGCGCACCTATGCCTGGCTGGTGATCCTGCAGCGCAAGGGCCTGATCAACAGCTGGCTGATCGACCTCGGCGTCATCAGCCAGCCGCTGTCGCTGGCCAACAACCTGTCGGGTGTCGTCATCGGCATGACGCACATATTGCTGCCATTCCTGGTGTTGCCGCTCTATGCCTCGATGAAGACCATCGATGGCGACTGCCTGCGCGCCGGGATGAACCTCGGCGCCGGCCCGGTCGCCACCTTCCGGCAGATCTTCTTTCCGCTGTCGCTGCCCGGCCTCGCCTCGGGCGTTGTCATCGTCTTCGTGCTGTGCCTGGGGTTCTTCGTCACGCCGGCGCTGATGGGCGGCGGCAAGGTGGTCATGTGGGCGATGCGCATGGAGCAGACCACCAGCCTCTATTCCAACTGGGGAGCCGGAGCGGCCCTTGGCGTGGTGCTGCTGGTGGTCACGCTGGCGCTTCTCGGCCTGTTCCAATGGCTGCTCGGCGCGCGCGCCACCGGTGTTTGGAGTTCGCGATGAGTGGAGATATCGGCCTGCCGATCTCGCACCGGCAACGTCTGTGGCTCTATGCGCTCAGCGGCCTCGTGCTTCTGTTCCTGATCGCGCCGTCGATCATCATCGTCATCATGTCGTTTTCGGATTCGACGCTGCTGCAATTCCCGCCGCAGCAATGGTCGCTGCGCTGGTACCAGACCTATTTCCAGTCGCTGGAGTGGCGCGACGCCACCATCGTCTCGGTCAAGGTGGCGATCATGACGACCTTGGTGGCGACGCCGCTCGGCACCGTCGCCGCCTATGCGATCAATCGGGGCACGCTGCGCTTCAACTGCACCATCAACGCGCTGCTGACGGCATCGCTGATCGTTCCGGTGATCCTGATCGGCATCGGCACCTTCTTCCTCTATGCGCGGATCGGGCTCAACAACACGCTGACCGGCCTGGTCATCGCGCACACGGTGCAGGCCTTGCCGCTGGTGGTGCTGACCGTGCTGTCGGGGCTTCGCTCCTACGACATGAACCAGGAACGCGTGGCGCGCAGCCTCGGTGCCGGGCGCGTCGCCGCGTTCTGGCAGGTGACGATGCCGCAAATCCGCTTCTCGATCGTCTCCGGCGCGCTGTTCGCCTTCATCACCTCCTTCGACGAAGTGGTGGTTTCGCTGTTCATATCGGGCGGCGAGACGACGACATTGACGCGCCGCATGTTCAATGCGCTGCGCGACCAGATCGACCCGACGATCGCCGCCATCTCGACCTGCCTGATCGTGCTGTCGGTCGTGCTGTTGTCGGTTGGGCAGATGTTCGGGCGGCGGCATTGATTTCGAGTGACCAATTCGCTTCAAGTGACCATGGGATACCCAGACAGAATGCGTGATTTCCAGTTTCCCGGCCGCTCGCCGGTTCGTGCCACGGAAGCGGTTGCCGCCACGTCGCACCCGCTTTCGACGCTTGCCGCGATCGACATGCTGCGCTCCGGCGGCAATGCCATGGATGCCGCGGTCTGCGCCGCCGCCGTGCAGGCGGTGGTCGAGCCGCAATCGACCGGCATCGGCGGCGATTGTTTCGTGCTCTACTGCCCGGCGGGACAAGGCGACGTGCTGGCCTTCAATGGCTCCGGCCGGGCGCCTGCCAAAGCGACGGTCGACTGGTATCTGGAAAAGGGCTTCGACCGCATCCCGCTGCAGGGCCCGCATGCGGTCACCGTGCCTGGTGCCGTCGATGCATGGACCCGATTGCTGGAGGACCATGGCCGCAAAGGCCTTGCCGATGCGCTGGCGCCGGCCATCCATTATGCCGAAAACGGTTATGTCGTGCATGACCGCGTCGCCTTCGACTGGGCCGAACCGGAAACCGACCTGTCGGCCGACGAGCATGCCGCGCGCATCTTCCTGCCGGGCGGCAAAGCGCCGAAGGCCGGTGACGTCCACCGGCAACCGGAACTGGCGGCCACCTTGCGGATCATCGCCAGGCAGGGCCGCGCCGGATTCTATGAAGGCGCCGTCGCCGACGATATCGTCAGCCGGCTCAATGCACTGGGTGGGCTTCATTCGCTCGAGGATTTCGCCGCGACCAAAGGCGACTATGTGGCGCCGGTCAGCACCTCCTATGGCGGCCACGACATTCACCAGATGCCGCCGAACAACCAGGGGCTGACGGCACTTTTGATGCTGAATGTGCTGTCGGGTTTCAAGCTCGGCGGGCTCGACCCCAATGGCGCCGAGCGCCTGCATCTGGAGATCGAGGCGGGACGGCTGGCCTATCGCGACCGCGACCGCTTCGTCGGCGACCAGGAGCATGTCCCGGTGCCGGTGAAGCAGCTTCTGTCCGCCGCCTATGCCGACCGGCTGCATGCCGAAATCGACCGCGAGCGCGCCATGATGCACCTGCCACGCCTCGACCTGCCCGGCAGCGACACGGTCTACATCTCCATTGTCGACCGCGACCGCAACGCGGTCTCCTTCATCAACTCGACCTATTATTCGTTCGGCAGCGGCGTCGTCGGCCCGAAGAGCGGCGTCGTGCTGCAGAACCGCGGCACGAGCTTCCGCCTCGACCCCGCGCACCCGAACGCGATCGCGCCCGGCAAGCGGCCGATGCACACGATCATGCCCGGCATGGCGACGAAGAACGGCCGCGTGGTGATGCCGTTCGGCGTGATGGGCGGCGGCTACCAGCCGTTCGGGCATGTCCACCTGCTGACCAACATGATCGACTTCGGCATGGACCCGCAACAGGCGCTGGATGCGCCCAGGGTGTTCTACAATGATGATATCGTGGAGGCCGAACGCAGCGTTTCCGCCGAGGCGGTCGAGGGCCTGCGCCGGCGCGGCCATCGCATCGCCGAACCGCATCACCCGCTGGGCGGCGGGCAAGCGGTGCTGATCGACTGGGAGAAGGGAACGCTGACCGGCGCCTCCGATCCGCGCAAGGACGGTTTGGCGCTTGGCTACTGAAGCGATCCGTTGTCCAATGGCGTATCCACATCGAGGCAAGCCCATCAGCCGAGCTTCCGCCAGTAGTCGTTCGAAATCCAGTCGGTGATCATGACCAATATTGCAAATCCCACAGAGCTTTCCCGCCGCCTCGTTGCAGGGGCGGATGATGCGCCGGCGATTTCGGCACCGGACAGGGCGACGCTCACGCATGGCGGGTTGCGCAGCCTGATCGCCACCACGGCCGCCGCGCTGCATGCGCGCGGCATCGGCCGGGGCGACAGGGTGGCTATCGTGCTGCCCAACGGTCCGGAGATGGCCACCGCCTTCGTCGCCGTGGCCGCGGCCGCCTCGACGGCGCCGCTCAATCCTGCCTACCGCGCGGACGAGCTCGATTTCTACCTGACCGACATCGGTGCCAAGGCGATCCTCGTTGCGCAGGACGAGACCGGACCGGCGGTGACGGTGGCCGAGCGGCTCGGCATCGGCGTGCTCCGGCTTGTCGCTTTGCCCGAGGCACCGGCCGGAAGTTTTACGATCGAGGGCGCGGCGATTGGGCCGCCGGCCGCGCCCGACATGGCGCGGGACGGCGACATCGCGCTGTTACTGCACACGTCCGGCACCACGTCGCGGCCCAAGCTGGTGCCGCTCAGCCATGCCAACATCGCGGCCTCGGCCGCCCATATCGGCGCGACGCTCGGCCTGATGGCCGATGACCGCTGCCTCAACATCATGCCGCTGTTCCACATCCACGGCCTGATCGCGGCCGTGCTCTCCTCATTGGCCGCCGGCGGCAGCATCTACTGCACGCCGGGCTTCAACGCGCTGCGCTTCTTCCAGTGGCTGAGCGAGGCGCGGCCGAGCTGGTACACGGCGGTGCCGACGATGCACCAGGCGATCCTGCCCAGGGCGGCACGCAACGCCGAGGCGCTGGCGGCAGCGCGTCTGCGCTTCATCCGCTCGTCCTCGGCATCGCTGCCGGCGCAGGTGATGGCCGAGCTGGAGGCGACCTTCGGCTGCCCGGTGATCGAATCCTACGGGATGACCGAGGCGGCGCACCAGATGGCGTCGAACCGGCTGCCGCCGGGCCAGCGCAAGCCGGGCAGCGTCGGTGCCTCCGCCGGACCGGAGGTGGCGGTGATGGCGCCGGACGGCCGATTGCTGAAAGCCGGCGAGACCGGCGAGATCGTCATTCGCGGACCCAATGTGACGGCAGGCTACGAGAAAAACCCGGACGCCAACGCCACGGCGTTCGCGCATGGCTGGTTCCACACCGGCGACCAGGGCGTGCTGGACGAGGACGGCTATTTGCGCGTTACCGGCCGGCTCAAGGAGATCATCAACCGCGGCGGCGAAAAGATCTCGCCGCTCGAGGTCGACGACGTGCTGATGGACCATCCGGCGGTGGCGCAGGTCGTCACCTTCGCCATGCCGCATGACAAGCTTGGCGAGGAGGTCGCGGCGGCAGTGGTGCTGCGCGAAGGCATGGCCGCCACCGAGGGTGATATCCGCGTCTATGCCGCGACGCGGCTCGCCGACTTCAAGGTGCCGCGCAAGGTCCTGATCCTGGACGAGATCCCCAAGGGCGCGACCGGCAAGCTGCAGCGCATCGGGCTTGCCGCCAAACTCGGACTTTGACGATGAAAATCACCATCTTCGGCGCCGGCGCGATCGGCGGCTATCTCGCCGCCAAGCTCGCCATGGCCGGCCGGACCGAGCTTTCGATCGTCGCGCGCGGCGCGCACCTGGAAGCGATCAAGGCAAATGGCCTGCGCCTGATCGAGGACTGCCAGGAATCGGTGGCTACTGTCCGGGCCGCCGCCAGGGCCGAAGAGCTTGGCGCCCAGGACTATGTGGTGCTGGCGCTGAAGGCGCATTCCCT
Source organism: Mesorhizobium calcicola (assembly GCF_042682105.1). Taxonomy (NCBI): domain Bacteria; kingdom Pseudomonadati; phylum Pseudomonadota; class Alphaproteobacteria; order Hyphomicrobiales; family Phyllobacteriaceae; genus Mesorhizobium; species Mesorhizobium calcicola. The sequence continues at coordinate 302,476 of NZ_JBHUGY010000020.1, read as the reverse complement.
CACCCCCGCGCTTGACCAGATCGCGCCGCTGCTTGGGCAGCACACCGCCGTCGTCACCATGCAGAACGGCGTTCCGTGGTGGTATTTCCATGACGTCGGCGGGCCGCTCGAAGGCACCAGGTTGAACGCGGTCGATCCCGGCGGCGCGATCTGGGAGCGGATCGGGCCACAGCGCGTCATCGGCTCGGTGGTCTACCCCGCCGTCGAAGTCGACGCGCCCGGCCTCATCCGTCATGTCGAGGGCAAACGCTTCTCGCTTGGCGAACCCTCGGGCGAGCGCAGCGAACGGGTCACGCGTCTGGCCGACGAGATGGTCAAGGCAGGCTTGCAGGTGCCGGTCCGCGACGACATCCGAAGCGAAATCTGGGTCAAGCTGTGGGGCAATCTCTCCTTCAACCCGATCTCGGCACTGACCGGCAGCACGCTGGCGGCGATCGTCGCCGATGAGGCGACCCGCACGCTTGCCCGCACCATGATGCTGGAGGCGCAGGCGATCGGTGAAAGCCTCGGCGTGCGCTTCCCGATCGCGGTCGACCGGCGCATCAAGGGCGCCGGCGATGTCGGAGAGCACAAGACCTCGATGCTGCAGGACCTGGAGCGGGGCCGGCCGATGGAGATCGACGCGCTGGTGAGCGCCGTGCAGGAACTTGGCCGGCTGACGGACAAGCCGACGCCCACCATCGATGCCGTGCTGGCGCTGGTGCGCCGGCTGGCGATCGAGCGCGGCTGCTATTCCTGAGCCGGACCGCCGCCGCCGCTGCAGGGCCAGCAGGGCCGACCATCCCCCAAAATGACAATACCCCGCAGCCAGCGCCCGGTGGGGCGAGGCATAGCCGCGTGCAACACCACTGCCTGCCATCGCTGTCTCGCCAGCTACCTGGCCGCCGGCCTTTGACTGCGTTGGCGGGCATAGGCAACACAGGCGTCCACCGTGCTGATGCAAAGCGCGTCGCGACTGTTCGGCAAATTGTTGTCGCCGGCGTAGGCAACTTCGGCGACGCGGCCATCGACCATGCGAATTTGCGTGTCGCAATAACCGCCGGGAGCGACATTGACGGAGCCGCCGACCGCCGGGATAGCGCCTACCGCCAGGGTTGGGACGACGACGCTGAGATTGCCGCGCTGAACGACGCGCTTATAGGTCCAGATCTGGCCCGATCGCCCAGTGTCCGCGGTGGCGGTTGGAAACCCCGCGCACATCCGAACGTCGGCTTCGCTGAGGCCGACCAACTCCTTGCGAGCCGCCGCCACGGTGGGGTCAACCTTGGCGATGCGCGACGTATCGTCGGGAATGACGCAGGAACACAAAACGCCGACGAAAAGAACTGGAAGGGCAAGCTTTCGAATACAGGAAAATGTCATACCGATTTGTCGGATTAGCGTGGTGCCCGCCGCTCCTTTTACCTAGGCAAACAGGCGAACGGATCAACCCGCGCAACTTCACGAAAAAGTGGCCATGGCTGCATCATGGCGGGCGACTGGCAGCCCAGCGCCGTGGCGCAAGCAGGCTCGCGCCGGGCGCTAGCCGCAAACAGGATGCGGGCCGTAAGGTCCGCATCCTCCGATCAATGCCCCTGCAACTGCTTGCGGCGCCAGGCGGCGGGCGCTTCGCCGACCCGGGCGCGGAAGACCCTTGAGAAATAGGCCGGATCGTCGAAGCCGATCTCGTAGGCGATGTCCTCGACCGTGCGCACTGTGAACAGCAGCAGCCGCTTGGCTTCCAGCAGCCGCCGCTCGCTGACCACCCGCTTGACGCCGCTGCCCAGCACGGCGCGGGCAGCCTTGTCGAGCAGATGCGGCGTCGTGGCCAGCGTCTCGACGTAGCGGTCGACCGGCCAGCTGTCGCGGAAATGCATATCGACGAGCCGACGCAGGCCGAGCGCCAGCGAAGCCTCGGAAGAGACCATGGAGTCCTTCACCTCAGGGCCGAGGCGGGCGATGTGGGAGAGCGCGACGGCAATCAGCGCCGGCAGGACCTTGTCGTTGCCGGCTGGCGCCTCGGCGTATTCGGCGGCGATCATCTCCAGCACCGCCGCCAGCCTTTTCCACGCGGCATGCCCCGGCAGGCCATCGGCAAAGACCGGCCTGTCCAGCGGCAGCAGGCTGTGACCGGCAATGGCGGCCAGGGCATCATCGGCGACGGACACGACAATCGCGTCGGTGCCGGGCCCGATCGAGAAGCCATGCACGACATTGCTCGGCACGAAGCTGACGGCGGGTGCCGAAAAGTCCCAGGACCGGTCCTCGATACGGTAGGTGCCGGAGCCGCCGGTCCAGAAGGTGATCTGGCCCATCTGCGGATGCTTGTGCGCGGCGACCTGGCCAAGATGGATATTGCTGCGCGCAAGCACCGTCTCGACATGCAGGAAACCGACATCGAGCGGCCGCACCGGCTCGCCGTAGACGAAGAAGTCGGGGATGGAATTCTGGCTCATGGCGCCGGAAAAAGTCCAATCGGTTTTGCCGTTCCGTCCATAACCGATCCCTGGCCCAGGCGCTACAGTTGTCGCCGCAAGAGGAGGAACATCATGCGGTCAGAAGACTTCCGAGCCGACAAGGGGCGCCCGTTCACCGGAGCCGAGTATCTGGAGAGCCTGCGCGACGACCGCGAGGTCTATATCAACGGTGAACGCATAGCCGACGTCACCACGCACCCGGCGATGCGCAATTCGGCGCGGTCTCTGGCGCGCCTCTATGACGCCCTGCATGACGCCAGGCGGGGCGATGCGCTGACCTCGCCGACCGACACCGGCTCGGGCGGCTACACCCACAAATATTTTCGCGTTGCCAAGTCCTCCGCCGAGCTTGTCGCCCAGCAGACGGCGATCGCCCAGTGGTCACGCATGTCCTATGGCTGGATGGGACGCACGCCCGACTACAAGGCGGCGCTGATGAACACGCTCGGCGCCAATGCCGACTGGTATGGGCCGTTCAAGGACAACGCGCTGTCGTGGCACAGCAGAGCCCAGGAAGCGGCGCTGTTCATGAACCACGCCATCGTCAACCCGCCGATCGACCGCCACAAGCCGGCCGAACAGGTGAAGGACGTCTTCGTCCACATCACCAAGGAGACCGATGCCGGCATCTATGTGTCCGGTGCCAAGGTGGTGGCGACGTCCTCGGCGCTGACCCACTATAATTTCCTGGCACAAGGCTCGGCGACGGTGACCGAGGATCCGTCGCTGTCGGTGATGTTCATCGTGCCGATGAATGCGCCGGGGATAAAGATGTTCTGCCGCGTCTCCTACGAGCAGACGGCCAACACGGTGGCGGCACCCTTCGACTATCCGCTGTCCTCGCGCTTCGACGAGAACGACGCGATCCTGGTGCTCGACAATGTCTTCATCCCCTGGGAGGACGTGCTGGTGCTGCGCGACGCGCAAAAGATCCTGTCGTTCCACCCGGCCTCCGGCTTCATGCACGGCTATTGTTTCCAGGGCTGCACGCGTTTCGCCGTCAAGCTCGACTTCCTCGCCGGCCTGCTGGCCAAGGCGCTGCGCGCCACCGGCGGCGACGCCTTCCGCGGCAACCAGGCAGCGCTGGGCGAGGTCATCGCGCTGCGGCACATGTTCTGGAGCTTTTCCAATGCCATGGCCTACAACCCGATCCCGTGGGCGAACGGCGCGGTGCTACCGAATCTCGAAGCGGCGCTTGCCTACCGGACCTTCATGTCGGAAGCCTATCCGCGCGTCATCGACACCGTGCGCCGGGTGATCGCGTCGGGGCTGATCTACCTGCCGTCGTCGGTGCGCGACTTCAACAATCCCGAGATCGACAAGTATCTCGCGCAATATGTGCGCGGCTCCAACGACATGGGCCATATCGAGCGCATCAAGATCATGAAGCTGTTGTGGGACGCGACCGGCACCGAGTTCGGCGGCCGCCACGCGCTCTACGAGCTCAACTATGCCGGGGCGCCGGAAGAGGTGCGGCTGCAGGTGCTGAAGGGCGCCGAACGCGGCGGCCGGCTGAAGGCGATGGAAGAGCTGGTCGACACCTGCATGGCCGACTATGACGAGGATGGCTGGACCGGCGATACCTGGTTCAATCCGCTTGCTTCGCCGGCTGAGTGAAACCAGATGGCCACGCAGATTTCGAAAGCCGATTTCCGCGACGCCATGGCGAGGGTCTGCGCGCCGGTCAACATCGTCACCACCGACGGTCCGGCGGGACGCGGCGGCTTCACCGCCACCGCCATGTGCAGCGTCTCCGACGAACCGCCGACGCTGCTGGTGTGCATGAACGGGCGTTCGGCGCAGGCGACCATGTTCCTGTCCAACCGGCGCTTCTGCGTCAACGTGCTGACGCATGACCACATGCATCTGGCGGGAAAGTTCGCCGGGGCCACCAGGGACATGGAAGCCCGCTACTCGGCGGCGCGCTGGCAGACGCTGACCTCCGGCACGCCGGCGCTGTCGGATGCGATCGTCAATTTCGATTGCGAGATCGAGGATGTGCATGTCGTCGGCACGCACAATGTCATGATCGGACGCGTCATCGACGTCAGGCACGGCAGCGGCGGTTCGGCGCTGCTCTATGTCGACCGCAACTATACGCAGCCGACGCGGCTTGGCAGCTTTGGCGGGTGAAGGCGGATCTGGTGTCGTTGCACAAACATTCGGGATTGGCCGAAGCCTCCCCGACTTCGTCATCCCTGGGCGAAGCAGGAGCGAAGCTCCGTCGCGGAGACCCTGGGATCCATGCCGGGACCTCGACCGAAGAATGCAGCGGAGCAGAATTCTGCACCGTGGCGGCGCTCAGGAGTCCCGGCATGGATCCTCGGGTCTGCGCCGCGTCGCTTCGCTCCTTGCTCCGCCCGTGGATGACGAAGTGATGGGCGTTGCGGCTAATCGCAAAGGCGGTCGGCTAACGCAAGCGACCATGGAAAGTTCTGCTGCGACGAACCGGAGAGCGGTCAGCTCTCGCCGTCGATCAGCGTCTCCAGCAGGTCGAGCAATTGCTCAAGCCGCTCATGCCCGAAGCGCTGTTCGATCTCGTCATAGATGACGCGCCGCTCGGGCGAGAGGGCATCGATCAGGGCGGAACCGGCCGGAGCTATGGTCAGCACGACGCGGCGGCCATCGCCCTCAGCCTTGTTGCGGGTGATGAACCGGCGCCCCTCGAGTGCCTTGATGATGCGCGTCAGGCTGGGCGGCAACACCGATGCGCGATCGGCAAGCTCCGTCGCCTCGACCGGGCCGGTCTCGCTCAGCACGCGCAGCACGCGCCATTGCTGTTCGGTCACGTCATGCGCCGCGAGCATCGGCCGAAACCGCGCCATCACCGCTTCGCGGGCGTGCAGCAGCGCCATTGGCAGGGAACGACGGGTGTTTTCAGGCAGCAAGAAGAAGTGTCCACTATTTGCGGTTGGCAGCAGGCTTTCGGCCCAGCATCGGCGGCGCCAAAACCCGACCTTTCCATCCCGTATCGTCGCACCAAGCCCGATGCAAGACTTGACTTCACGGGTGCCGCATGTAATTAACGCGTTAACTACAACAATGCAGTAATCCAGGAACGAAACGCGGTGCCTCACTTCTCCATCGAGTATTCGGCAAATCTCGATGCCAGGGTCGACATCGGCGAGTTGTGCGCGCTGGTGTTGCGCACCGTGCTGGACACCGGGCTGTTCGAGACCGGTGCCGTGCGGGTGCGGGCTTTTCGCGCCGAGGCCTACGCCGTGGCCGACAGGCTGCCGGAAAATGCCTTCCTCGACATGTCGTTTCGCATCGGAATCGGGCGCAGCGCGGAGGAGAAGAAGCGCACCGGCGAAGCCGTCTTCTCCGCGGTGAGCGAACACCTTGCCGCGCTGTTCGAGACGCCGCATTTCGCCCTGTCGCTTGAGATCCGGGAAATCGACCCGGTGCTGAGCTGGAAGAAAAACGCAATCCACCCGCGGCTGCGCGGCAAGTGACGGAAGCTGATATGTCCGATCTCGAAGGCAATCTGAAGAAGGCCGAGGCCTATCTGGCTCGCTTCAAGCGCGACGGCGTGTTGAACCAGATCGGCGGCGAAGCGGTGCCCGCACTCGACGGCGCGACGTTCGAAACGCTGTCGCCGGTCGACCTCAAGCCGCTGGCGAGCGTCGCGCGCGGCGGTGCCGCCGACATCGACCGCGCCGCCAGGGCGGCGAAGGCGGCGTTTCCGGCCTGGGCAGCGATGCCGGGCGAGGCGCGCAAGAAACTCTTGCACAAAATAGCCGACGCGATCGAGGCGCGCGCCGAGGAGATCGCCTTCGTCGAATGCATGGACACCGGCCAGGCGCTGAAGTTCATGGCCAAGGCGGCGTTGCGGGGTGCCGAGAATTTCCGCTTCTTCGCCGACCGTGCGCCCGAGGCACGCGACGGCGAGACGCTGCGCACCACAGGCCAGGTCAATATGACCACACGGGTGCCGATCGGCCCGGTCGGCGTGATCACGCCGTGGAACACGCCGTTCATGCTGTCGACCTGGAAGATCGCGCCGGCGCTAGCCTCCGGCTGCACCGTGGTTCATAAGCCGGCTGAGTTCTCGCCGCTGACCGCCCGCCTGCTGGTCGAGATCGCTGAAGAGGCCGGGCTGCCGAAAGGCGTCTGGAACCTGGTCAACGGCCTCGGCGAGGACGCCGGCAAGGCGCTGACCGAGCATCCTGATATCAAGGCGATCGGCTTCGTCGGCGAAAGCCGCACCGGCTCGATGATCATGCGCCAAGGTGCCGACACACTGAAGCGCGTGCATTTCGAGCTCGGCGGCAAGAACCCGGTGATCGTCTTTGCCGACGCCGATCTCGAGCGCGCGGCGGACGCCGCCGTTTTCATGATCTATTCGCTGAACGGAGAGCGCTGCACCTCGTCGTCACGCCTGCTGGTCGAGGCCTCGGTCTATGAAGGCTTCACCGCCAAGGTCGCCGAAAGGGCAAATCGCATTGTCGTCGGCCACCCGCTCGATCCGAAAACGGTGGTTGGGCCGCTGATCCATCCGGTGCATGAGAAGAAGGTGCTGTCCTATATCGACATCGGCAAATCGGAGGGCGCGACGCTCGCCGCCGGCGGCGGCAAGGTCGACGGGCCGGGCGGCGGCTGCTATGTCGGCCCGACCCTGTTCACCAACGTCTCCAACGGCATGCGCATCGCGCAGGAGGAGATATTCGGGCCGGTGCTGAGCGCCATTCCGTTCGCCGACGAGACCGAAGCGCTGGCATTGGCCAACGACACGCAGTACGGCCTGACCGGCTATCTCTGGACGTCGGACGTCATCAGGGCTTTCCGCTTCACCGATGCGCTGGACGCCGGCATGATCTGGGTCAATTCCGAGAATGTGCGCCATTTGCCGACCCCATTCGGCGGCGTCAAGAATTCCGGCATCGGCCGCGACGGCGGCGACCATTCCTTCGACTTCTACATGGAGACGAAGAACATAGCCTTCGCCACGACCGCGCATGCGATCCAGAAACTCGGCGGCTGATCAGAGGAAATCAAATGCCCTTGCCCAAGCCCAATCTCTACCCTGAGTTCAACATCGTGCGGCTCAGCCATGTCGAGCTGGCGGTGACCGACCTCGCCAGGTCGCGCGCCTTCTATGTCGACACGCTCGGCCTGCAGGTCACCGACGAGACGTCAGACAGCATCTATCTCAGGGCGCTGGAGGAGCGCGGGCACCATTGCATCGTGCTGAAGAAGGCTGGCGCGGCCGAAGCGCACGATCTCGGCTTCAAGCTGTTTTCCGAGGAGGATCTCGACAAGGCCGAGCACTTCTTCAACGGCAAAGGCCTGCCGGTGGAATGGGTCGAGCGGCCCTACCAGTCGCGCACCTTCCGCACCCGCGATCCGCACGGCATTCCGCTCGAATTCTATGCTGAGATGGAGCGGCTGCCGCCGATCCACCAGAAATACGCGCTCTATCACGGCGTCAAGCCGCTGCGCATCGACCACTTCAACTGCTTTTCGCCGAATGTCGACGAATCCGTCGCCTTCTACAACGAGCTCGGCTTCCGCGTCACCGAATACACCGAGGATGCCAGCAGCGGAAAGCTGTGGGCGGCGTGGACGCACCGCAAGGGCGGCGTCCACGACATCGCCTTCACTAATGGCATCGGACCGCGCCTGCACCACGTCGCCTTCTGGGTGCCGACGCCGCTCAACATCATCGACCTGCTCGACCTGATGGCGACGACCGGCTACCTCCCGAACATCGAACGCGGCCCCGGCCGGCACGGCATCTCCAACGCTTTCTTCCTCTACGTCCGCGACCCGGACAACCATCGCATCGAGATCTACTGCTCGGACTACCAGACGGTCGATCCGGATCTCGAGCCGATCAAATGGGACCTCAAGGACCCGCAGCGCCAGACGCTGTGGGGCGCGCCGGCGCCCAAAAGCTGGTTCGAGGAGGGTAGCGCATTTGCCGGGGTTGCGGCGCGTCAGCCGGATCTGACAGCTTCGCCGATCATCGCGCCTTGATGAGATTTGATCGATGACGGCATTCCTTCGCGCCCCCCTCTGTCCTGCCGGACATCTCCCCCACGAGGGGGGAGATTGGACTTCATCTCCGCCTTCGCCAATCTCCAACGCTGCAAGAAGAGCGCCATCCGTCCGAGCTGCCAATCTCCCCCCGTGTAGGGGAGATGTCCGGCAGGACAGAGGGGGGGCGCCGTAAAGCTCCAGGCCAGCAGAAGCCGACCGGCGGTGCAGCATGACCCCGCCACGATTGGCCACCTTCATCGTCGGCGGCAAGGCGCGCTATGGCGCGATCACCGGCAAGGGCGTCGTCGACCTGTCGGCCCGCCATGGCCAGTGGCCGACGCTACGCGAAGTGATCGAAGCCGGCGCCTTGCGGCGGCTGGCGGAAGAGGCGGACGCCTTTGCCGCCGATTTTCCGCTCGACGCCATCGCCTATGACATCCCGATCCCGTCACCGGAAAAGATCATCTGCGTCGGCGTCAACTATCCCGACCGCAACGAGGAGTACAAGGACGGCCAGGCAGCCCCCTCGAACCCGTCGCTGTTCATCCGCTTTCCCCGCTCCTTCGTCGGCCACGGCGCGCCGCTGGTGCGGCCTCCGGAATCACCGCAGCTCGACTATGAGGGCGAGATCGTCATCGTCATCGGCAAGGCCGGCCGGCGCATCGCGCAAGCCGACGCGCTCGGCCACATCGCGGCGCTGTCGCTGTGCAACGAGGGCACCATCCGCGACTGGGTGCGGCATGCCAAGTTCAACGTCACGCAAGGCAAGAATTTCGACCGCAGCGGCTCGATCGGCCCCTGGCTGGTGCCGTTCACCGATGAGGCGCAGATTGCCGACATCGCACTGACCACCCGCGTCAATGGCGAGCTGCGCCAACAGGACCGCACCAGCCGGATGATCTTCTCGTTCCGCAAGATTATCGCCTACATCTCGACCTTCACCACGCTGGTGCCCGGCGACGTCATCGTCACCGGCACGCCAACCGGTGCCGGCGCCCGCTTCGAACCGCCGATCTGGCTGAAGCCGGGCGATGTGATCGAGGTCGAGGCCGAAGGCATTGGCCTGCTGCGAAACGGCGTCGTCGACGAGGGAGCCCAATGACCCCGGAGCAAGTGGAAGACGCCGCGGCGCGGCTGTTCGAGGCCGAGCGCTCGCGCCGCCAGATCCGCCTGCTCAGCCTCGACTTCCCCGAGGCGACGATGGAGGACGCCTATCGCGTGCAGGCGGCGCTGGTGAGACGCAAGATCGCTGCCGGGCTGAAGCCGAAGGGCTGGAAGATCGGCCTGACCTCCAAGGCGATGCAATATGCGCTGGCCATCGACACGCCGGATTCGGGCGTGCTGTTCGACGACATGTTCTTCAACGATGGCGCGACGGTTCCGGCCGGCCGCTTCATCCAGCCGCGTGTCGAGGCCGAGATCGCCTTCGTCATGAAGGCGCCGTTGAAGGGTCCCGGCGTGACCATCTTCGACGTGCTCGACGCCACCGACTACATCACCCCGGCGCTCGAAATCCTCGACACGCGCATCGAGCGCGTCAATGCGGAGACGAAGAAAGCGCGCACCTTCTTCGACACGATTTCCGACAATGCCGCCAATGCCGGCATCGTCATCGGCGGCAGGCCGCAGCGGCCCGAGGAGGCCGACATGCGCTGGATCGGCGCCATCGTCTCACGCAACGCCGAGGTCGAGGAGACCGGGCTTGGCGCCGGCGTGCTCAACCATCCGGCGATGGGCGTTGCCTGGCTGGCCGACAGGCTCGCCCGCTACGGCCTGTCGATCGCGGCCGGCGAGGTGGTGCTGTCGGGATCCTTCGTGCGCCCCGTCGAGGCGCGGCCCGGCGACACCATCGTCGCCGATTTCGGCAGTTCGGGCACGGTCAGCATTCACTTCGCCTCGTTTTGACACAATTCCCAAGGGAAAGCGCTATGCGCTTTTCCCGGGAAAACCGCGTCACGCTTTTCCTGGGATTGCTTTGAGATAGGCAATCACCACATCGGCTGCGATGGCCGACATGCGCATGCCGACGTCCCTGGTGATGTCGCCTTCGACACGGCTCTGCACCCATCCGAGAAGAGCGAAGGCACGCAATGCCGAAAACAGCGGCAATGCGGCGATGTCCCGCGGCGTCAGCTCGCGTACCTGCCGATAGCCGTCGAGCAGGGCGGTCTCGATCAGCGGATAGGTCGCCTCCTCGCGGTTCTGATAGAGGGCGACGGCAAGGTCGTACATGTGCCAGCCATAGCCGCAATCGTCGAAGTCGATGATGCGGATCCCGCCCTCATGCACGAGCACATTCTCGCGCACCAGATCGGCGTGGATGATGCCGAAATTGCGGGTGCTGCGTTCATGCCCCGACAGCGCCATCATGGCCTTTTCGCGCGCCTGGAAAACCAACGCGCGGCGGGAGCCGTCGAGGAAGGGAGAGGTCTCGAAACGGCCCCAGGTCGGGTTCGGGCCGAAGAAGCCGTCGAAATCCCAGGCATGGCGGGTGAAGCCGGCGGGCGGCGTCCAGGCGGCGGCGACATTGTGCATATGGGCGATGGTTCGCCCGATCGCCGTGAAGACCCGTGTTGCCTGCTCGGGCGTATAGTCGAGCGGCACGCCTCGCGCCCCGACGGCGCGGCCTTCAAGCCAGGAGAGACAATCGACCTGGCGCGGCGGCGCCGATGTGCCGGTGCCGACCGGCACGAACAGATCGCCGCTCAGCGCGGCAATGGGGGACGGCGTGGCGACCCCCGCCGATTGCAGGAAGGCCATCCATTGCAGTTCCGAGCGCAGCGCGGCGTCGGAATGGTAGCCGGCCCGGTGGATGCGCATGGCCGTCGGTTGTCCATTGGGCAGACGGACCCGGAACACGGCATTCTCGCGGTATTTCAGCAGCTCGGGCTGACCGTCGCTGACGCCCCAATATGCGAGCGCGCGTCGCGCCAGTTTGGTGACGGTGGCGGCGTCCTCCGGTTCAGGCGACGTGGAAACAGCGTTCACGCCGGCACTCCACCGACTTCGTCAAGCACCTCGTCGAGCACGCCGATCAGGAAGGCGGCATTGTCGCGGGAAAACGGCATCGGCGGGCGGATCTTCAGCACATTGCCGTGGATGCCGGTCTTGCCCATCAGCACGCCACGATGGCGCATCCGGTTGGCGACTTGCTCGGCAATGCCGGGCGCCGGCTCGCGCGTCTCGCGGTCGTGAACCAGCTCGGCGCCGAAGAACAGTCCCGCGCCCCTGACTTCGCCGATGCATTCGTGGCGATCGGCCAGCGGGCGCAACAGCCCGAGCGCATAGGCGCCGACGTCGCGTGCGTTGGCGATGAGGTTCTCCTGTTCCAGAACATCGAGAACGGCATTGGCCACCACGCAGGAAACCGGGTTGCCACCAAACGTGTTGAAGTAGCGGAAGGCGTTGCGGAAGGTCGCCAAAAGGTCGCTGGTGGTGACCACGGCGGCGACCGGGTGACCGTTGCCCATCGGCTTGCCCATGGTGACGATGTCGGGAATGAAGCCGGCGCGCTGATGGCCCCAGAAATGGCTGCCGGTGCGACCGAAGCCGGGCTGCACCTCGTCGGCGATGACCAGGCCGCCGGCTTCGCGCACCGCCGCCACGGCATCATCGAAAAATCCAGCGGGAAGCGCCGGGAAGCCTTCATTGGCGAGCAGCGGACACAGGATGATGCCGGACAGGCCGATGCCGTCCTGCTCGAGCAAGGCGATGGCTTCGCGCACCGCGTCGCCAAAAGCCTTGCCGTTGGCCATTGCGTCCGGATGGCGATAGCTGTCGGGCGCCGGCACCAGCCTGACGTGGCGGGCGCGGCCGCCGACCGGCGGCATGCGCGTGCTGAGCTGCGAAACGGCGGAAGTGTTGCCGTGATAGGTGGCGTCGGTGGCGATGATGCCCATGCGGCCGGTGGCGGCCTGCGCCATGCGCAGCGCGATGTCGTTGGCCTCGCTGCCGGTGCAGGTCAGGATGGCGGTGGACAGGCTGGCATCGAAGGTCGCGGTCAGCCGCTCGACATAGTCGAGGATGGCGGTGTGCAGGTAACGCGTGTGGGTGTTGAGCAGGCTTGCCTGCCGGCACAGGGCCTCGACCACATGCGGGTGGCAGTGGCCGACATGCGCGACATTGTTGTAGGCATCGAGATATTTGCGGCCGTCGGCATCGTAGAGCCAGACGCCTTCGCCGCGCACCAGATGCACGGGCTCGTCATAGAACAATTGCGATTTCGCGCCGAGCAGGCGGGAACGTCGGCCAACCAGCGCCTCCCCGGCCATCTTTTCCTGCGAATAAGCCATTTGCGTACCGAAACTCCGTTGTGTCCGCTGCCCGGTCAGACCTTCGAAAGGCCAGCATCCAGCGCTTCGCCGATCTTCGCGACGTCGGCGGCACTGATGATGAGCGGCGGCGACAGGATGATGTTGTTGCCGGAGACGCGCAGCATGACGCCGGCTTCGTAAGCCGCCTCCGAAACCACGGCCATGGTCTTCTTGTCGGTGGGCTTCTTGGTGGCCCGATCCGAGACCAGTTCGACAGCAGCCATCAGGCCCTTGTACCTGACATCGCCGACGATCGCATGCCTGGCCTTCAGCCCTTCCAGCACGACTGCCAATTCGATGCCCCGCGCGGCCGCGTTCTCGTCCAGGCGAAGCCGCTTGGTTTCGGCAAGCGCCGCCAGCCCCGCGGCGCAGCCGACCGGATGGCCGGAATAGGTATAGCCATGGCCGATCGAGCCGAAACTGGTCTTGTCGGCTTCGAAGACGTCGGCAACCTTTCCGCCAATCAAAGTGGCGCCGAGCGGGAAATAGCCCGAGGTGATCGCCTTGGCGATGGTCATGAAATCCGGCTTCACGCCCGACAGCCTGGAGCCCGACCATGCGCCCGAGCGGCCAAAACCGGTCACCACCTCATCGGCGATCAGCAGCATCTCGTGGCGGTCGCAAATGTCGCGCACCAGCGGCATGAAGCTCTCATGCGGAACGATGACGCCGCCGGCGCCGAGAACCGGCTCCATGATGAAAGCGGCGATCGTGTCGCCGCCCTGGAAGGCGATCTCGTCCTCCAGCGCCTTGGCGCATAGTTTCGCCAGCCGCGCCGGGTCGGTCTCGTCGAACGGGTTGCGGAAGGTCCACGGTGCCGGGATGTGGAAGACGCCCGGCAGCAGCGGCTCGTAGTTGCGGCGGAAATTGGCGTTGCCGTTGACCGACGCGCCGCCGAAATGCGTGCCGTGGTAGCCCTTCTTCAGCGCCAGGAACTTGGTGCGGTCGCCCTGGCCGCGGATCTTCCAGTATTGCCTGGCCAGCCGCAGCGCCGTCTCGACCGAGTCAGAGCCGCCCGAGGTGAAGAACGTCCGCACCATCCCTTCCGGCTCGAACCATTCGCTGAGCTCGTAGGCGAGCTCGATCGACGGCCCCGTCGAAGTGCCGCGAAAGCCGGAATAGTAGGGCAGCGCGCCGAGCTGGTCGGCGATCGCCTTTTTGATCGGATCGCAGCTGTAACCGAGATTGACGTTCCACAGGCCGCCGACGGCATCGAGCACGCTCCTGCCGTCGATGTCGGTGACGGTGACGCCCTCGCCCTTCATGATGATCTTCGGCGGATTGGCCCGCATCTCAGCCGGATGCGCCATCGGGTGCCAGATCGGCTTGGCGTTAGTCTCGGTGAGGAAATTGATGTCGCGCATGGCAGGCTCCGCAAATGGTCTAGGCAGCTGGGACGAGGTCGAAATGGCCGAGGGCTTCGGCATAGGAAAGTGCTGGCCGGGCCACGTCGAAATGAACCGTGCGCATGCCGGCGGCACGACCGCCATCGACATTGCGCAGTTGGTCGTCGACGAAGACACAAGCCTCGGCAGGCAGGCCTAACGCCTCGGTGACGAAGGCATAGGCGCGAGGGTCGGGCTTGAGGATGCCGGTATAGGTGGCGTCGACTATGGCGTCGAACAGGCCGAGCAGCGGCAGCCGCCGGCGGAAGTCGGCGCCGTAGAAGAGGTCGAGCTCGTTGGACAGGATCGCGAGGCGAAAGCCCGCCGCATGCACGGCGCGGATGGCGCTGTCGGCCTCTGGCCGCACCACCTTTTCCGGCTCCGCGCCCCGCGCGCGCTGGACAAAGGTTTCCATGGCCTGCCAGTCCTCGCCGACGAGCCGGCCGACCTCGCTTGTGCGTGTGCGCCAGTAGTCGCGCTCGCTGATCTCGTCGGCCTGCATCGAGCGCCACAGCGGATCGCTGTCGGGGTCGAACGGCCCACGCCATTGCAGCGTTCCCTCGATGAGGCCGAGCGCCTGTTCGGTCAAGGCATGCGTCTCGAACAGCGTCCGGGTGACGACGCCGCCGAAATCAAGGACCAACGCCCGGGCCGGCAGAGCGCTCACGCGGCGTCTCCCTTGGCCGGTTTGCCGCGCGGCACAATGCCTTCCTCGACCCAGCGGTCGAAGATTTCGAGCGCCTTGCCGGCGAAGTCGTCGCTGTTGATGTGGGCGTCGATTTCGTGGAACTCGACGCTGGTGGGTATGGCCTTGCGCATTTCATCGACGAAGGCGGCAAGGGCTTCGGGCTCATACAGCGGCTCGCCCCGCGTGTCCCACTCCTGGATGCCGCCGGACGGCAGGATGAAGGCGGAGCGCCCCTTCGCGGCGCCGAGCTTGGCGGCAATGGTTCTGGCGACCTGCCGGCGATCGTCGGCATCGACCGTGACCGAGCCGATCAGCCGGTTGTGGGCATGGAAAGGGCGCTGCGAAAACTTAGCCGGCAAATCCTGCCAGGTCGGCAGATCGACCATGTCGACCGCGCCGGGCGCGGCGATCTGCGGAATGCCGCGGGCGCCGGCATTCTCCAGCCGGTCGGCGCCGGAACTGACGACGGAGCAGGCGAGATGATTGGTGATTTCCTGCAGGCTGAAGTCGAAGACCGCACAGAAGTGGCCCTGTCCGGCGATCGACTCGAAGGCGCGGCCGCCCATTCCGGTGGTGTGGAAGACAGCGACGTCATAGCCGCGTCGTTCCAGCGCCGGCTTCAGCGTCTTCATGTAGCGCAGGCAGCTGCTGCCGAGCGAGGTCATGCCGATGGTTGGGCCGGTGGCGGGAGCCGAGGCACGCGACGCCAGCATGATCCTGGCCGCGCCGACGACCGCGCCGCAGGCCTGCGACAGAACCGCCTTGCAGATGCTGTTGAGGCCATAAAGCCCACCGGCCCAGAGGATCATCATCAGGTCGGGGGCGACGCGCTCGGGCGGGATGAGATGCGAGTAGGCGATGGTCGAGACGACGAATTTCGGCACGCCGAGCGGCAGGCAAAGCGCCACGTCGAGCGCAAGGTCTGTTCCCATCGAGCCGCCAATGGCGATGAAGCCGTCGATCTCGCCGCTTTGGTGAAGCTTGCGCGCCAGCTGCACGGCGCCGCCGGCCATCAGCGTCATGGCGGTGTTTTCGTCCCCACTTGCGACGATCTCGGCGATGGTCACGTCCACGGCGCGGGCGACGGCATGCTTGTCGTGATCCGGGCTGTAGGGCGGATCACCCAGCACGCTGACATCCATCATCACCGCGCGGCCGCCCGATGCCTCGATGCACTGTTTCATGAACAAGAGCTCTTCGGCCTTGGTGTCACCCGTGCCGATGACCAGGATGCTGGGCACTGTCGCCGTCTCCGCGGACATCACGCCTGCCTCCTCAGGGTTTGCAGGTTCTCGCCATTGAGGCGCATCGAAATCTCCTGTGCCGCGGCCATCACTGCAAGTCCTCGCTCTTCTATTGCGGCTGCCGTCGTCCTGGCCTTTGGCGCGGCCACCGCGATGGTGCCAAGTGCAAAGCCGTCCGCCGCGCGGATCGCCGCCGCGACGCTGATCACGCCCTCCTCAAAACCCTGATCGCAAATCGAATAGCCGCGATCACGCGTCTCGCCGATGGAGCCGGAAATAGCCGCCGGTTCGATGAGCGTGTGTGCCGTGAAGGCATTGAGGGAGCCCGTCAGGCACGCCTTGACGGTCTCGTCGCGGGCGAAGGCCAGATAGGCGATGCCGGATGCGGTGGAGTGCAAGGGCAGAAGCTGGCCGATATCGACGTTGACCCGGTTTGCCCGGGCCGGATGTTCGACATGGACGGTGACCAGCGCATCGGCGCCGAATTCCGACAGGTGCACGGTCTCGGCCGTCGACATCGCCAGGTCCCGTACCAGGGGAACCGCGGTCTGCAAGAAGGGAAAGCGCGCCTCGCGGATGCGCGCCAGCCGCGACAGGCCGGCGCCGAGGCGATAGTGCCGGGTGGCGGCATCCTGCTCGACAAAGCCATGGCCGGTCAACGCGACCAGCAGCCGCCGCGTCGTCGCCTTGTCGAAGCCCGAGCGGCGCGCCAGGTCGGACAGTCCGAGCTCGGGCTCGTCGACGGTGAACAGCTCCAGAAGTGAAATCGCCTTGCCGACCGTACCCAGCTCAACCTCCCAGTCCATTCAGGAGCAATCAATTAACGTGTGAATTAACTTGACAGGCATCGGCTTTGTTTGCAAGTCTATATTCAAAATAATGGTTCAAATAATGAACCGACATCTAGAGCGCGTGGAACAGGCCGATCGGCCGGTAAACAGGAGGGACCAATGTCAGCAATTTCGGAGCAGGCGCCAGCCAACAGGCTGCGCAAGAACAGTCTTGGTGTCGGCGCCATCACCTTCATGGTGATTTCGGCGGCGGCCCCGCTTACGGCAGTCGCCGGCGGCACGCCGCTGGGCATGCTGATGGGCAATGGCGCCGGATTTGCCGGCACCTATCTGATCGTCACCGTCCTGCTGCTCTTGTTCGCGGTCGGCTATGTGACGATGTCGCGCCATGTCGGCAATGCCGGCGCCTTCTACGCCTATGCGGCGCGCGGGCTCGGCGGCCTGGCCGGCGGCGCCACGGCGCTGATCGCGATCCTGTCCTACAATGCCATGCAGATCGGCGTCATGGGCCTGCTCGGTGCGGCCACCGCCGGATTGTTCGCCGGCTGGGGCATCGACCTGCCCTGGTGGGTGTGGAGCTTCATCGCCATCGCGCTCGTCGCCGTGCTCGGCTACCGGCAGGTCGACCTGTCGGCCAAGATCCTGACGGTGCTGGTGCTGTGCGAATATCTGGTGGTGCTGATCCTCGACATCGCCATCCTCAAGACCGGCGGCGATAGCGGGCTGTCGGCGGCACCGTTCAGCTGGAGCCAGATCACATCGGGCGCGCCGGCCATTGCCATCCTGTTCTGCTTCGCCGCCTTCATCGGTTTCGAGGCGACGACCATCTATGCGGAGGAAGCCCGCGACCCCGAGGTCACGGTTCCCCGCGCCACCTATTTCTCCGTCCTGCTGATCGGCGTCTTCTACATGCTCACGGCATGGCTGATGGCGGTCGGCACCGGTGTCGACAAGCTGCTGCCGACCCTGCAAGGGCTGCAGGATCCGACGACTTTCCTGTTCGGCCTGTCCGACCGCTACGCCGGAACGATGCTGTCGCAGGCGATGAGCATCCTGTTCGTGTCCAGCCTGTTTGCCGGCGTGCTGGCGTTCCACAATGCGGTTGCGCGCTATATCTATGTCTCGGGCCGCGAGAAGCTTCTGCCGCAGACGATCGGCGTGACGCATTCGGCGCACCAGAGCCCGCATGTCGCCTCGGTCATCCAGAGCGTGCTTGCGGCAATCGTCGTCGGGCTGTTCGCCGTGCTCGGCCTCGATCCGGTGCTGGCCCTGTTCTCGTGGCTGACCAATGTCGCGACACTTGGCGTCATCGTCATGATGGCGGTGGCTTCGCTCGCCGTGGTGATGTTCTTCCGGGCCAATCCGGCTGCGCAGGAGAACGCGCTGAAAACTACCATCCTGCCTGGGCTAACCTTCATCGCCTTCGTCGTCATCATCTACCTGATCGTCATCAATTTCGGCGGCCTGTCGGGCGCCAGCGGCTTCCTCGGCGTGTTCCTGCCGGGACTGGTGCTGATTGCCGCAATTGTCGGACTGCTGCTGGCAAGCGCGCTGAAGAGCCGCGATCCGGTCGCCTTCGAAAATCTCGGCCAGCCGCTGAAGGATTGAGCGAAGCCGGAGGGCGCGTATCACGCCACCCTCTGGTGCATGTTTCCCAGGGAGTCCGTCGCCAATGATCAGCCAGAACGCCATCGACACGCTGCGCAAGACGGAGATCGGCGCGCGGGGCCTGTTCATCGATGGCGCACACACCGATGGCATGAGTGGCGCGAGCCTGCCGGTCACGTCGCCGATCGATGGCCGGCCCTTCGCCAGCATCGCCGACGGCAATGCCGCCGACATCGACCGCGCCGTGAAGTCAGCACGCAAGGCGTTCGAGAACGGTTCGTGGTCGCGCTCGGCACCGGCCTTTCGCAAGAAGGTGCTGACAAAACTCGCGGAGCTGATCGAAAAGCATGCCGACGAACTGGCCGTGCTCGGTGTGCGCGACAACGGCACCGAGATCGGCATGGCCTACAAGGCCGAACCGCTGTCGGCGGCGGGCACCATCCGCTACTACGCCGAGGCGATCGACAAGATCTATGGCGAGATCGCGCCGACGGCCGACAATGTGCTCGGGCTGATCCACAAGGAGCCGCTCGGCGTCGTCGGTGTCATCGTGCCGTGGAACTTCCCGCTGATGATCGGCGCCTGGAAGATCGCGCCGGCTCTGGCCGCCGGCAATTGCGTGGTGGTCAAGCCGCCGGAGATCGCTTCGCTGACGCTGCTGCGGCTGGCCGAATTGGCAAGCGAGGCCGGACTTCCCGCCGGTGTGCTCAACGTCGTCACCGGGCGCGGCGCGGTCACCGGTGAAGCGCTCGGCCTGCATATGGATGTCGACGCCATCGCCTTCACCGGCTCGGGGCCGGTCGGCCGGCGGCTGCTCGAATATTCCGCGCGTTCCAATTTGAAGCGCGTCTTCCTCGAACTCGGCGGCAAGTCGCCCAACATCGTCTTTGCCGACGCCCCTAGCCTGAAACAGGCGGCTGTGGTCTCGGCCAACGGCATCTTCCGCAATTCCGGCCAGGTCTGCGTCGCCGGCTCGCGCCTGCTCGTTCAGGCATCGGTCTATGACCGCTTCATGGACGAGCTTGTCTCGGCGACCACGCGGCTGAAAGTCGGCGATCCACTCGATCTCTCGAGCGACATCGGCGCGGTGTCGAGCGCCGAACAGCTGGACAAGAACCTCGGTTTCGTCGCCAGGGCGCAAGCCGAAGGCGCCCGGCTGGTCACCGGCGGCGAACGCATCTTGGCCGAGACCGACGGCAGCTACATGGCGCCGACGATCTTCGAGAACGTCACCCAAGACATGCAGCTTGCCCGCGAAGAGGTGTTCGGGCCGGTGCTCGGCGTCATGCGCTTCGAGACCGAGGAGGAAGCGGTGCGCCTTGCCAATTCGACCGTCTATGGGCTTGCCTCGGCGGTGTGGACCGCCAACCTTTCCACCGCGCATCGCATGGTGCGCGCCATCAATGCCGGCGTCGTCCACGTCAACACCTATGGCGGCGCCGACATCACCGTGCCGCTCGGCGGCGTCAAGCAATCCGGCTTCGGCCGCGACAAGTCGCTGCATGCGCTGGAGAAATATTTGGAACTGAAAACGGCATGGATCGCACTTTGAGATCGGTGACAGTGCTGGTCTTTCTCCTAATCTGACCTTCCCGCCAGGCACGCGCAGGATCGCTCCAATCCACCGCGGTCGATCCGGCGGCGTCTTGTGCTCACGCTCTTGAAATTTTTGAGAGAATATTCCCGGCTTTGACGAGAACGGCGAAACGCGTTCTTTGATAAAATCGATAGAATTTCTGAGGATGTGACCAAGGCTCGGCAAATCCGCCCGGCTGCCATGACTTCACAACCGGAGAGATCAATCATGACTGACTTCAGAAACACTTTGCCATCTTCCCCCTGGTCAACCCTCAACCGGCGCAGTGGCCTTGCCTTGCTGTTTGCATCGGCCGTCGCGATCGGCAGCCTGATGGCGCCGCAGGCTTCGTTCGCCGAAGACAAGAAGGCGATCAAGGTCGGCATCATCAGCGGCGAGGACGAGGATGTCTGGCGCGTCGTTGTCGCGCAGGCGGCCGAAAAGGGCCTGGCCATCGAGACCGTGGTGTTCAACGACTATACCCAGCCCAACGAGGCGCTGGAGCGCGGCGAGATCGACGCCAACGCCTTCCAGCACCAGCCTTATCTCGACAACCAGATCAAGACACAAGGGTACCACATCGTGCGCGTCGGCTATACCGGCGTCTGGCCGATCGGCCTCTACTCGAAGAAGTACACCAAGGTCGCCGACCTGCCCGAGGGCGCTGTCATCGGCGTGCCGAACGATCCATCCAATGAAGGCCGTGCGCTGCGCGTGCTGCAGAACGAGGGCGTGATCAAGCTGAAGGACGGCACCGGCATTCTCGCCACCACCGCCGACATCGCTGAGAATGCCAAGAAGGTGGTGATCAAGGAGCTCGACGCCGGCATCGTCGGCCGGTCGGTCGAGGATCTCGACGCCGCCGTGGTCAACACCGACTGGGCGCTGAAAAGCGGCCTGACGCCGGAAAACCGCATCGCGCAGGAGCCTATATCAGACAATCCCTACCGCAACTTCATCGCTGTGAAGGTCGGCAATGAGAACGAGGCCTGGGTGAAGACGCTGGTGGCATCGTACCAGAACGAGGCGGTGAAGGCCGAATTCGACAAAGTCTACAAGGGCACCGGCCTCAGCGCCTACTAAAAGATATGCGGGCGCCGACAGGCCTGCTTTGACGGAGAGAGCGGTCCGCGCAACGCGCGGACCGCAATCGTATTTTTGGGGATCCGCGCATGAACCAGCATTTTACCGCAGCCGCCGTGGCCACGGACCCGCCGGGCGCAACACCGCAGGACGTGGTGCGCCTTGTCGACCTGAAACGCCGCTTCGGCGCGACGGCCGCACTCGACGGCGTCTCGCTGACGGTGCGCAAGGGCGAGATCCTCGGCATTATCGGGCGCAGCGGCGCCGGCAAATCGACGCTGATCCGCTGCCTGAACGGGCTGGAGCGGCCCGATTCCGGCGAGGTGTTCATCGAGGGGCGCGAGATCAGCCGGCTGGGCGAGCGCGACCTGCAGCCACTGCGGCGGCGTATCGGCATGATCTTCCAGCATTTCAACCTTTTGTCGGCCAAGACCGTCGAGGACAATGTGGCGCTGCCGCTGAAGATCGAGGGCCGGCCGAAGGCCGAGCGGCTGCAGCGCGCCGCTGAACTGCTTGACCTCGTCGGCCTGTCGGAGAAGGCAAAAGCCTATCCGCCGTCGCTGTCGGGCGGTCAGAAGCAGCGCGTCGGCATCGCCCGGGCGCTTGCCGCGCGCCCGGCGCTGCTGTTGTCGGACGAAGCCACCTCGGCGCTCGACCCGGAGACGACGCGTTCCATCCTTGCGCTGCTGAAAGACATCAACCGGCAGCTCGGCCTGACCATCCTGCTGATCACCCACGAGATGGAGGTGATCCGCTCGATCGCCGACCGGGTGGCGGTGATCGATGCCGGGCGCATCGTCGAGGAAGGGCCGGTGTGGTCGGTATTTGCCGATCCGCGGTTGGACATCACGAGAAGCCTGCTCGGCGCCATCCGGCCGCAACTGCCGAGCGAACTGGCAGCCCGGCTGGTACCGGCGGCCGGCACGGAGACGATCCTGCGCGTCGACGTGGCCGGCGAGGCGGCGCGAGGTCCTTTGCTGTCCGACCTTGCCACGGCTGTTCCGGGCTCCTTCCGCCTCGTCCATGGCGGCATCGACCACATCCAGCAGCAGCCTGTCGGCACGCTGTTCCTTTCTGTCCCTGGCAGCGATGCAAGCCATCTCGCTGCCGTCGTCACATTCCTGAAGGCCCGCCAGGCGCGGGTGGAGGTGCTTGGCCATGTCGCCAATCCTGTTTGAGCTTCTGCTGCGTTCGATCTGGGAAACCGTGCTGATGACGGCCGCCTCCGGCCTGATCTCGCTGGTCTTCGGCCTGCCGCTGGGGCTGGCGTTGATCGCCACCGAACGCGGCGGCATTGCCGAGAGCCCGTGGGTGAACCGTGCGCTAGGCGCCGTCATCAACGGCTTCCGGTCGGTGCCGTTCATCATCCTTTTGGTGGCGCTGATCCCGGTGACGCGGCTGATCGTCGGCACTTCGATCGGCACATGGGCGGCGATCGTGCCGCTGTCGATCGCCGCCACGCCCTATTACGCGCGCATCGCCGAAGTGTCGCTGCGCGAGGTCGACCACGGGCTGATCGAGGCGGCGCGGGCCATGGGTGGCAACCGCTGGACGATCATTCGCGAGGTGCTGGTGCCCGAAGCGCTGCCCGGCATCGTCGCCGGCTTCACGGTAACGCTGGTGACGCTGATCGGCGCTTCGGCCATGGCCGGCGCCATCGGCGCCGGCGGGCTCGGCGATCTCGCCATCCGCTACGGCTATCAGCGTTTTGAGACCAGCGTCATGATCGCGGTGGTCATCGTGCTGATCATCCTGGTCTGCGGCATACAGTGGGCCGGCGACCGGCTGGTGGCAAGACTGGATCGGCGGGGGTGATCGAGCCGGCTAACTAGGCTCGATGGGATGGGCGAGGCTCCGCGACTTCGTCATCCACGGGCGAAGCAGGAGCGAAGCGACGCAGCGCAGACCCGTGGATGACGAAGCGACAGGGGTTTCCGCCAATCGCCAAGGCATACAATCCGTCCTAGCCCCTCAGCCTGACACCTTCCGGGTCAAAAAACGGGATCGGCGCCACGACCGCGCGGGTCGGCTTGCCGTCGATGTCGATGCTGAGTTCGGTGCCGACAGCCGTAAACGGCAGCCGCAGATGCGCGGTCGCCAGCACCTTGACGAGCGAATAGCCGTGGTCGCTGTAGGTGACGATGCCGGCATCCTCGCCATCGGCCAGAACCCTGGCATCGGTTGCGGCCGGCTTTTCACCGTCGAGGATCAGCCCGACCCATTGCTCGTCGAGGCCCTTGTCGCGGACCTTGAGCAGGGCTCCGCGGCCGACGAAATCGCCCTTGTCGAACTTGATCCAGCGGTCGAGGCCGACATGAAACGGCGTGCGGCTCTCGTCCATGTCGATGCCATGCGCAGGATAGGCCTTTTCCAGCCCAAGCGTGAACATTGCCAGCACGCCGTAAGGCTTGAGGCCAAAGTCACGGCCGGTCCGCATCAGTGCGTCCCAGACCGAAGCCGCCTCGTCGGCGGGCACGAATAGTTCGAAGCCGAGCTCGCCGGTCACGCCGGTGCGCGAGATCATCACCTTCGTCTCACCAAGGCGCCCGGAGGTGAACGACCAGCGTTTCAAGCCGTCCAGGTCGGCATCCGAGATCAACGCCTTCAGCAGTTCGCGCGAGCGCGGGCCCTGGATGGTCGGGAAGGCGATGGCGGCGGTGATGTCGGTGACATAGGCTTTCCGCCCCTCAGCATGATGCTGCAGCCGGGGCAGCATCTTCAGGCGATTGACCGAGCCCGTCACCAGCATGAAATGCTGCGGCGCCAGACGGAACACGGTGAGGTCGTCCATGATGCCGCCATCCTCGCGGCAGACGGTGGAATAGCGCACCTGGCCCGGCTTCATCGCGGCCGCGTCATTGACGATGACATGGTTGACCAGCGCCTCGGCGTCCGGCCCCTTGATGTCCATCTTGCCCATGGTGCTGAGATCCTGCACGCCGACATTCCTGCGGGTGTTGAGGTGCTCGTCGGCAATGCCGGAGTAATATTTGGCCGAGATGAAATCGCCGCCGACCCGACCCATTGTCGCGCCCAGCCCGACGATGCTGCTGTAGAAGGGGGAGCGCCGCTCAGCCAAGAAAGTCTCCATCATTCACAAAAAATCGGCAGCGCCAGACGGCGCCGCCGACGTGGGTTGGTGCCGGGATCAACTCCCGTAGACGTCGAAGGAGAAATATCTGTCGTTGATTTCCTTGTACTTTCCATTGGCGCGCAGCGCATCGATGGCGGCGTTGAGCTTGTCGGCCAGCTCCTTGTCGCCCTTCTGCAGCGCGATGCCGACGCCGGGCCCGTGAATGGCCGGATCGGCCGTCAGCGTGCCCAGCAGCTTGCAGCAGGCGCCGTCTGGTTTCTTCAGCCATTCGGTCAGGATAATCGAGCCGTCCATCATCGCGTCGAGGCGGCCATTGGCCATGTCGGTGCGGGCGTCGTCGCCGGTCGGATAGGCCTTGACCGTCGAGCCTGAGTATTTCTGCTCGGCGAATTTCTGGTGAATGGTCGCGGTCTGCACGCCGAGCGCCTTGCCTTTCAGGTCGTCCGGCGAGGTGCCCGCGATGGTCGAATCCTTCGGCACCGCGATGGCCGGCGGCGTCTGGTAGTATTTATGGGTGAACTCGACCTTCTCGGCCCGCTCCGGCGTGATGGTGATGTTGATGATCGCATCGAACTTGCCGGCTTGCAGCGCCGGGATCGAGCCGTCGAAGTCCTGCACGGTGAACTCGCACTCGGTCTTCATCTCAGCGCACAGCGCCTTGCCGAGGTCGATGTCGAAGCCGCCCAGCGTGCCGTCGGCATTGGCGTAGTTGAAGGGCGGATAGGCGCCCTCGGTGCCGATCCTGAGCTTCTTGTCCTGGGCGCCAGCGGCCCCCGCAGCGAGAACCAGGGCGACCGAAGTAGCGAGCACGAGACGACCGAAAAGACGCATGTCCGAGATCTCCGTTGACCGGAGAAGTCTACGGTCTTTCGTGACCCCGGCGGAGACGGAAACGACATGTCATGCGCCGATCACGGCGCAGCGAGCGAGCCAAGCCGCCGGCAGTGTTAGCCGGCGCGCAGCTTGTCCGTTGCTTTCCGGTCGACGGCGAGCTCACCTGCCGACAGGACAACGCCGAATTTTGTGCTGGCTTCCTCTGGCGTATAGTACCCCAGCGCCACGTCGCGCAGCACCAGATCGGTATCGCGCTGCAACGGATCGCCATAGCCGCCACCGCCCGGCGTGCCGACGCGCACGCGGTCGCCTGCCTTCAGGGCGATGTCCTGCTCCTTGGACAGATGCGGCGGGACGTGCTCGTCGCCATTGCGGAAGACGGTCACCGTGTTGACCGCGCCGTCCTTGCCGCCGAGCGCGCCCTGCGGGCCGAAACGGCCATGGTCCATGACGAAGGAGGCGCGGGCATCGCCGCGCAGGATCTCGACCTCATAGGCGAGGCCAAAACCGCCGCGATGCTTGCCGGCGCCGCCCGAGCCCTCGCGCAAGGCGTAGTGGCGGTAGAGCACCGGGAAGGCCTGCTCCATGATCTCGACCGGCGGCGATTTGGAGATGCCGATGGTCGAGCAGCCATTGGTCAGGCCGTCATGGCCTGAATTGCCGCCATAGCCGCCACCGGAGATCTGGTACATGACGTAGTCGCGGCCGCGCGCCGGGTCGTTGCCGCCAAGCGCGAAATTGCCGCTGGAGCCGGCGGGGGCCGCCGTCACTTTGTCCGGCAGCGCCTGCACCATCGCCGCGAACACCGCCTCGGCGATGCGCTGCGACACCTCGGCGGCGCAGCCGGAAACCGGCCGCGGATATTTGGCGTCGAGGAAAGTGCCTTCCGGCCGCCTGACGATCAGCGGCTCGAAGGCGCCGGCGCTGATCGGCACGTCCGGGAAAATGTGGCGCATGGCGAGATAGACCGAGGACAGGGTGGTTGCCAGCACGCTGTTCATCGGCCCGGCGCACGGCTTTGACGAGCCGGCAAAGTCGAAGGCGAGCGTGTCGCCCTGTTTCTGAACGGCCAGCGCGATGGTCAGCGGCTCGTTGACCACCCCGTCGGAATCGACAAAGGCCTTGGAATGGTAGGTGCCGTCGGGGATGGCCGCTATGTTGGCGCGCATCTGTTCGGCGGCGCGGCGGCGCAGTTCGGCGATCGCCTCGACTACAGTTTCGTCGCCGTAACGATCCAGGATTCCGTTGAGCCGGTCCTGGCCGATCAACAGTGCCGCTGCTTGCGCCCGGATGTCGCCGATGCGCTGGTCGGCAACGCGGATGTTGGAGCAGATGATGGCGTAGATTTCCGCGTCGAGCGCGCCTTTCTTGAACAGTTTGACCGGCGGCAGCCGCAGGCCTTCCTGCTCGACCGCGGTCGCGGAAGCCGAGAAGCCACCGGGCACCGAGCCGCCAATGTCGGGCCAGTGGCCGGTGTTGGACAGCCAGCAGAAGATCTTTCCCGCCCGGTAGACCGGCATGGCGAAGCGCACATCCATCAGATGCGTGCCGCCGAGATAGGGATCGTTGACGATGTAGATGTCGCCGGGCTCTGGGGCCAAGCAGCGGCCGTCGGCGATCATCTCGATCACCGTCCTGGTCGAATACTGCATGACGCCGACGAACACCGGCAGGCCCTGCGACCCCTGCGCGATCAGCGAGCCGTCGACGGCCGAATAGATGCCGTCGGAGCGGTCGTTGGCTTCGGCGATGACAGGCGAGAAGGCGGCGCGGGAGAAGGTCAGGTCCATCTCGTCGCAAACCTGCTGCAGGGCCGCCTGGAGGACCGAAAGGGTGATGGCGTCGAGCTTCATCTCAGGCCTCGCCAATGTCGATGATGATGTTGCCGTCGGCGTCCGAGCGCGCGCGGTCGCCGGGTTCGAGCACGGTGGTCGCATCCATCTGTTCGAGGATCGCCGGCCCTTCGATGACGGCATCGAGCGGCAGTTTTTCGCGTGCGAAGACCGGCGTGTCGTGCCACTGGCCCGCATACCAGACCGGCCGGATTTCGCGCCGCGCCTCGTCGAGCGTTTTTTCGCGCCCGGCAGGGTCGATCAATCGCGACAGGTCGATCGCCGGCCGCACGCCGGTCACCGAGGTGTTGAGGTTGACCAGATTGGCGCGGATTTCCGGCAACTCGACCTTGAAGCGGGCGTAATAGGCTTTTTCGAACAGGGACTGCAACTCGTGCCGGGTCACCGACGAGGACGGCAGCGGCACGTTGATGATGTGGGTCTGGCCGACGAACTGCATGTCGGCGGAGTGGCTGACGCGGATCGTTTCCGGCTTCACCGCTTCCTTGCCGATCAGCTCCTCGCCTTCGTTTC
This sequence comes from Mesorhizobium calcicola, assembly GCF_042682105.1. Taxonomy (NCBI): domain Bacteria; kingdom Pseudomonadati; phylum Pseudomonadota; class Alphaproteobacteria; order Hyphomicrobiales; family Phyllobacteriaceae; genus Mesorhizobium; species Mesorhizobium calcicola. Next base: position 275,056 of record NZ_JBHUGY010000020.1, on the reverse strand, counting down.
TGTGCCGTTCCAATATCGAATGCAGCTGGGTCTCATCGAGCAGCGCCACCGGCTGATTGACGGTGTTGACGAAGTCGTGGCGCAGATCGGCGACGACGCAGCCGAGTGCGTTGGTGATGCCGGGCCGCGCCGGCACCAGCACCTTGGGCAGGCCGAGCTCGCGCGCCAGGGCGGTCGCGTGCAGCGGCCCGGCGCCGCCGAAAGCAAACAGCGCGAAATCGCGCGGATCATGGCCGCGCGACACCGAGACCATGCGGATGGCGCCGGCCATCTTCATGTTGCCGAGCCGCAGCACCGCGCCCGCCGCCTCGACGCCCGACAGGCCGGTCGCCCGGCCGATCTTCTCCTCGAAGATACCGGTGACGCGCTCGACCGTCACCGGGTTTTCGACCGCCAGCAGCTTCTTCGGCGCCAGCCGGCCGAGCACCAGATTGGCGTCGGTGATGGTCGGATCCGCGCCGCCGCGCCCATAGCAGATCGGGCCGGGATTGGCGCCGGCGCTTTCGGGACCGATCTGGATCAGGCCGGCCGCGTCGACGCGGGCGATCGAGCCGCCGCCGGCGCCGACCGTGTGCACCGCCACCATCGGCACATGGATCGGCATGGCGTATTCGATCTCGATCTCGTTAGACACCGCCGGCTCGGCGTTGCGGATCAGCGCCACATCGGTCGAGGTGCCGCCCATGTCGTAGGTGACGAGGTTTTCGAAGCCGGCGCGTTTTCCCGTATAGGCGGCGGCGATGACGCCCGAGGCCGGGCCGGACATCACCGTCTTGGCCGATTCACGTGTGACGAAGCGGGCCGAGATCATGCCGCCATTGCCGTTCATGATCAGGAAGTCGCGGGCATAGCCTTTTGCGCCCAATTCCTTGCGCAGCCGCTCGACATAGCGCTCGAGGATCGGCTGCACCGAAGCGTTGACGGAGGCGGTGACGCCGCGCTCGAATTCGCGCGCTTCCGACAGCAGCGCGTGGCCCGAGGTGATGTAGCCGTTCGGCCAGAGCTCGGCGGCGATCTCGGCGGCGCGCCGTTCATGCGCCGGGTTGGCGTAGGAATGGAGGAAGTGGATGACGAGGGATTCGCAGCCGGCCTCGACCAGCGTCTTCACCGCCGCGCGCATTTCGGCCTCGTCGAGCGGCGTGCGCACCGAGCCCGACGCCTCGACGCGCTCCGAAACTTCCAGCCTGAGATTGCGCGGAATGACCGGCACGAAGCTGCCGGTCATTCCATAGGCTTGCGGCCGCGTGCGCCGGCCGAGCTCGATCACGTCGCGAAAGCCGCGCGTGGTGATCATGCCGGTTTTCGCCAGCCGGCGTTCCAGCACCGCGTTGGTGGTGGTGGTGGTGCCATGCACGATGAGGTCGATGCCGCCGATCGTAAACCCGGTGGCGCCGAGCGCCGAAACGACGCCGAAAGCCTGGTTGTCGACCGTGGTCGGCGTCTTGGCGATATGCACCCGGCCGCCGTCGCGGCCGTCGATCAGAAGCAGGTCGGTGAAGGTCCCGCCGACATCGATACCGGCGACGACGCTGCCCAGGGAATCCGGCGGCTGCACCGAAAAATTCTCTTTCATTGTCGAAACCCGAAATGCGCGGACTACGGATATGTCACAGTTTGGAAAGCTGTTTCGCGGCGGTATCTTGACGCAAATATCGTTTGTATACTAATAAATTCCGGACACAAGAGCTTACCGCTTTGGAGTGAGCAGGCAGCACGCCGGAACCTGAATGGTTCGGGCGCGCAGGTGAAGGTTTGGTGCCCGCGTTCGCAATTGGGCCAGAAGGTTGGATTTGATGAACACCACATCCGCATTCAATACCGCCGGCGCCCGCCCGCTGCAGTTTCCGATTCCGGCCAATGTCTATGCCGAGACCGTCGTTTCGGTGAAGCATTACACCGACCGGCTGTTCTCCTTCCGCATCACCCGTCCGCAGTCGCTGCGGTTCCGCTCCGGCGAGTTCGTCATGATCGGCCTGCCCAATGCCGAGAAGCCGGTGTTCCGTGCCTATTCGGTGGCAAGCCCGGCCTGGGACGACGAGCTGGAATTCTTCTCGATCAAGGTGCCGGACGGCCCGCTGACCTCGGAACTGCAGAAGATCCAGGTCGGCGACACCGTCATCATGCGCCAGAAGTCGACCGGGACGCTGGTGGTCGACGCGCTGACGCCGGCAAAGCGCCTGTTCATGATTTCGACCGGCACCGGCATCGCCCCCTTCGCCAGCCTGCTGCGCGACCCCGACACCTATGAGAAGTTCGAGCAGGTCATCCTGACCCACACCTGCCGCGACAATGCCGAGCTCACCTATGGCCAGGAACTGGTGGCGGGGCTCGAAAGCGATCCGCTGATCGGCGAGCTGACTGGCGGCCGCGTCACCCTCTACAATTCGACGACCCGCGAAGAGTCGGCACGGATGGGCCGCATCACCGCGCTGATCGGGTCCGGCAAGTTCTACACCGACCTCGGCATCGACAAGCTCAATCCGGAAACCGACCGCATCATGATCTGCGGTTCGATGCATATGCTGAAGGACGTCAAGGAACTGGCCGAAAGCCTCGGCTTCGAGGAAGGCTCGCTGCATCATCCGGCGAGCTTTGTCGTCGAGCGCGCCTTCGTCGGCTGAGCCGGGACACCTTCAAAATCTGTATTTTGACCTTACGGTCAAAAATCAGCTGCTTTGGCAGCCTTTTTCAGCTATGACCCGCTGAAGGACTCGTGAAGCGTCAATTCACGGGCTATCTTCGGCGCAAGTCGATGAATGAAAGGGCAGGAGATGAGCAGCACAATCCGCGAAGCCGATCTTGGCTCGCCCAAGGTGACGCCGCTGCCGGCGCGTGCCGCAGCCAATACCCCCGCCCCGCTGGACCACCGCATCGCGCGCAACCCCGGCATGAAGCTCGACCTCGGCTTCATGGAATCGGTGCGCAGCGTCAACCGATCGGCGCTGGAACGCCGCGTCGCCAGCCTGACCAAACGGCGCTCGATCAAGGCCGACAACCAGGCGGCCTGGCTGCTGCGCGCCGTCGCCTGCATGGACCTGACGACGCTGAACTCGAACGACACCGAAGAGCGCGTGCGCCGGCTCTGCGCCAAGGCGATCAACCCGTTCCGCCGCGATATCGTCGAGGGCCTCGGCATTTCGGGCGAGACCATTCGCCCGGCCGCCGTCTGCGTCTACCATCCCTTCGTCGCCACCGCCGTCGATGCCGTGCGCGGCACCGGCATGCATGTCGCCGCGGTTTCCACCGCCTTCCCGCACGGCCTCGCGCCGCTGTCGACCCGCCTGCAGGAGATCGAGGCCTCGGTGAAGGACGGCGCCGACGAGATCGACGTCGTCATTCCGCGCGGGCTGGTGTTCGGCGCCAAGTGGCGAGAACTCTACAATGAGATCGTCTCGATGCGCGCCGCCTGCGGTGACGCGCATCTGAAGGTCATTCTCGGCACCGGCGACCTCGCCACGCTGCGCAATGTGATGCTGGCCTCGATGGTGGCGATGATGGCGGGCGCCGACTTCATCAAGACCTCAACCGGCAAGGAAAGCGTCAATGCGACGCTGCCCGTCGGCCTCGCCATGGTGCGTGCTATCAGGGCCTATTTCGAGGAGACCGGCTATCTCATCGGCTTCAAGCCGGCGGGCGGCATTTCCACGGCCAAGGCTTCGCTAGACTGGCTGGTGCTGATGAAGGAAGAGCTCGGCCGTCCGTGGCTCGAGCCGGACCTGTTCCGCTTCGGCGCGTCGAGCCTGCTGACTGATATCGAGCGGCAGCTCGAGCATCATCTGACCGGTCACTATTCGGCCAATCATCGCCACGCGATGGCTTGAGCACCCCACCCCGATCGGCTTTGCCGATCGATCCGGAGTGACGGAGGAACCCCATGAACATTCTCGACCGCTATCACGCCATGGAGTACGGCCCGGCGCCGGAAGCCCGCAACGAGGCCGATGCGTGGCTTGCCGCGCGCGATTTCGGCAGAGCGCTGTTCATCGGTGGCGACTGGAAGGCCGCTTCCGGCGGCAAGACTTTCGACACCAGCGAGCCGTCTTCCGGAAAACTGCTGGCCAAGGTTTCGGATGCAGGTGCCGCGGATATAGACGCGGCGGTTGCGGCGGCCACCAAGGCGCTGCCGAAATGGTCGGCGTCTTCGGGCTATATCAGGGCGAAAGTGCTCTACGCCATCGGCCGCGCCATGCAGCGCCACCAGCGCCTGTTCGCGGTGCTGGAATCGATCGACAACGGCAAGCCGATCCGCGAAAGCCGCGACATCGACGTGCCGCTGGCCATCCGCCATTTCATCCACCACGCCGGCTGGGCGCAGGCGCTGGACAGGGATTTCCCCGGCCACAAGGGCGTCGGCGTCGTCGGCCAGATCATCCCGTGGAATTTTCCGCTGCTGATGCTGGCGTGGAAGATCGCGCCGGCGCTGGCCGCCGGCTGCACGGTGGTGCTGAAGCCGGCCGAGTTCACGCCGCTGACCGCCATCCTGTTCGCAGAGATATGCGAACGTGCGGGCGTGCCGAAGGGCGTCGTCAACATCGTCCAGGGCGGCCCCGACGCGGGCGCGGCCATCGTCAACCACCCCGGCATCCAGAAGATCGCTTTCACCGGTTCATCGGAAGTCGGCAAGATCATCAGGAAAGCCACGGCCGGCTCAGGGAAAAAACTGTCGCTGGAGCTTGGCGGCAAGTCGGCCTTCGTCGTCTTCGAGGACGCCGATCTCGACAGCGCCGTCGAAGGGCTGGTCGATGGCATCTGGTTCAACCAGGGCCAGGTCTGCTGTGCCGGCTCGCGGCTGCTGGTGCAGGAAGGCATCGCCGATGCCTTGATCGCCAAGGTCAAGACACGGATGAGCCGGCTGCGCGTCGGCAGCCCGCTGGACAAGAACACCGATATCGGCCCGCTGGTCGACTTGACCCAGCTCGACCGGGTCAAGGGGCTCGTCGCCGAAGGCGCCAGGCAGGGCGCCGTCTGCTGGCAGCCGGACGCAGCACTGCCGTCTTCCGGGTACTATCACCTGCCGACGCTCGCCACCGGTGTTTCGCCGGCTAATATTCTCGCCCAGGAAGAGGTGTTCGGTCCGGTTCTGGCGACCATGACCTTCCGCAACACCGAGGAGGCGATCGAGCTTGCCAACAACACGCGCTATGGGCTGGCCGCGTCGGTGTGGAGCGAAAACGTCAACCTTGCCTTGCATGTCGCGCCGCAATTGAAGGCCGGCGTGGTCTGGGTCAACGGCACCAACATGTTCGACGCCGCCTGCGGCTTCGGCGGCTACCGCGAGAGCGGCTTCGGCCGCGAGGGCGGGCGCGAAGGCATGTTCGAATATCTCTTGGCAAAGCTGCCGCTCGGCCAGGTGATCAAGCCGGCGACGACCTCCGCGCAGCCCGTCGAGCAAGGTGACGGCGATGCGATCGACCGCACGGCAAAGCTGTTCATCGGCGGCAAGCAGGTGCGGCCGGACGGCAATTATTCGCTGGCCATCGCCACAGCCAAGGGCAAGCTCGCTGGTGAAGTCGGGCTCGGCAGCCGCAAGGACATCCGCGACGCCGTTTCGGCGGCGCGGGCCTGCAAAGCCTGGCCGGAGGCGACCGCCTACAACCGTTCCCAGGTGCTCTACTATCTGGCCGAGAATCTTTCCGGCCGTGCCGGCGAGTTTGCCGCCCGCCTCACCGAGTTGACCGGGGCGACGCCCAAGGCCGCGCGGGAAGAAGTGGAGCAATCGATCGAGCGGCTGTTCCTCTATGCCGGCCTTGCCGACAAGTTCGAGGGCCGCGTGCACCAGCCGCCGGCCCGCGCCGTGACGCTGGCGCTGCACGAGCCTGTCGGCGTCGTCGGCATCGTCGCACCCGACGCCTCGCCGCTGCTTGGCCTGATCTCGCTGGTCGCACCGGCGCTCGCCATGGGCAACACCGTGGTCGCGGTGCCGTCCGAACGCTACCCGCTGCTCGCGACAGATCTCTATCAGGTCATCGAATATTCCGACGTTCCGGCCGGCGCCATCAACATCGTCACCGGCCGCACGGCCGAACTTGCCGGCGTGCTGGCCAAGCATGACGATGTCGACGGGCTCTGGGTGTTCGCCGATGCCGACACCTGTGCCAAGGCGGAGGCCGAGTCCATCGGCAACCTCAAGCGCGTCTGGAGCGGCAACGGCCGCAGCCTCGACTGGGCGTCCGACGAGGCGGCCGGCGATGCCTTCCTGCGCCGCGCCGTGGAAGTGAAGAACGTCTGGGTGCCTTACGGCGACTGATGCATGTCGCCCAAAAGCATGCCCTCGGGCTTGACCCCGGGGTGCACAGCGGTTTTGGGACAACGACATGCATAAGACGGAGAACCAGACCGCGTCGTGCGCTTTGGGTGGTTTCGACGCGCTGCCGTGATGCTGATCGTCTTCGGACTTGACGCCCGGACAAGTGTTCTTTAACGAGAAAAAACATCTTTATCTGTGGGCTGACAGGCGCGCAGGCCGCATGATGGCGTCCGACTGGCCCATGACGCCCCGGCCGACTGCCGATAGACCCGAACGATCCCAAGCGGGCGAGGAGAAGAGCATGGCTGATCTGGCAGGCAAGGTCGTTGTCGTCACGGCGGCGGCGCAAGGCATCGGCAGGGCGAGCGCGCTGGCCTTCGCCAAGGTGGGTGCTGACGTCCATGCCACCGACATCAACGAGGTGCTTCTCGCCGAGCTCGCCAAGACCTCGGGCATCAAGACCCACAAGCTCGATGTGCTCAACGACGAGGCCGTCAATGCCGCCTTTGCCGAGATCGGCGTTGTCGACGTGCTGTTCAATTGCGCCGGTTTCGTCCATTCCGGCTCGATCCTCGAGATGAAGGACGCCGATCTCGATTTCGCCTTCAACCTCAATGTCCGCGCCATGATCCGCACCATAAGGGCGGTGCTGCCCGGCATGCTGGAGCGCGGCGACGGATCGATCATCAACATGTCGTCGGTCGCCGGCGCCGGCAAAGGCGTGCCGAACCGCTTCGCCTATGGCGTCACCAAGGCCGCCGTCATCGGCCTGACCAAGGCGATCGCCGCCGACTATGTCGGCAAGGGCATACGCTGCAACGCCATCTGCCCCGGAACGGTCGAGAGCCCGTCGCTGCAGGACCGCATGCATGCGCAAGGCGATTACGACGCCGCCCGCGCCGCCTTCATCGCCCGCCAGCCGATGGGCCGGCTCGGCACGCCTGAGGAAATCGCCGATCTCGCCGTCTATCTGGCCGGCGCCACCTATACGTCCGGGCAGGCCTATAATATCGACGGCGGCTGGTCGATCTGAACCAATCTGACTGAGGAGAGCATACCATGAAGCTGCTGCGCTATGGCGAGGCAAGGAGCGAACGCCCCGGCCTGCTCGATGCGGATGGAACGATCCGTGATCTCACCGGCCACGTCGCCGATATCGGCGGCAAGGCACTCGATCCGGCATCGCTGGCGACGCTGGCCAAGCTCGACCCGAAGTCGCTGCCTGCGGTTTCCGGCAAGCCCCGCATTGGCGCCTGCGTCGCCGGCACCGGCAAGTTCATCTGCATCGGCCTCAACTATTCAGACCACGCCGCCGAGACCGGCGCCACCGTGCCGCCCGAGCCGATTATTTTCATGAAGGCAAGCTCGGCCATTGTCGGGCCGGACGATGACGTGCTGATCCCGCGCGGCTCGGTGAAGACCGACTGGGAAGTCGAACTGGCCGTGGTCATCGGCAGAAAAGCCAAATATGTCAGCGAAGCCGACGCGCTCGACTATGTCGCCGGCTATTGCGTCGCCCATGACGTGTCCGAACGCGCCTTCCAGGCCGAGCGGCAGGGCCAGTGGACCAAGGGCAAGTCCTGCGACACCTTCGGCCCGATCGGCCCGTGGCTGGTGACCAAGGACGAGGTCGCCGACCCGCAGAACATCAAGATGTGGCTGACCGTCAACGGCAAGACGATGCAGAACGGCTCGACCAAGACCATGGTCTACGGCGTCGCCTACCTGGTTTCTTACCTCAGCCAGTTCATGTCGCTGCATCCCGGCGACATCATCTCGACCGGCACGCCGCCCGGCGTCGGGCTGGGCATGAAGCCGCCGGTGTTCCTGAAGGCTGGTGATGTTGTCGAACTGGGCATCGAGGGGCTCGGCCAGCAGAAGCAGACGTTCAAGGCGGACGTGTAGGCGCATAACCTCTGAGGTTGCGCCGCCCCTCATCCGCCTGCCGGCACCTTCTCCCTGTAAGGGACGGGGAGAAGGGACAAGCTCCGGCGCTGACGACCCCCTCTCCCCGTTCTTCACGCGGAAAGGGTGAGGGTGAGGGGCAGCGCCAACCTATGCAGCCAAATTACTTCAACGCCTTCCCATCAGCGCCAAACCGATACGTCTTGGCCGGGTCCGGCGTCGCATAGAGGGTGGCACCCGGTTCGGCATCGTAGACGCCGAAGATGCGCACGGTGATCAGCCCGGCCTTCTCGCAATCGAGATAGAGGTTGGTGTCGGCGCCGAGATGCTCGGCGTGGACGACCGTACCCTTCCAGGCGCCGGATTTCGGATCGACGGTCAGGTGTTCCGGCCGCACGCCGATGGTCTTGGCGGTTTCACCAAGCCTGGCGCCGTCGACGAAATTCATCTTCGGTGAGCCGATGAAACCGGCGACGAACTCGTTCGCCGGCGAATTGTAGAGCTCCATCGGCCCGCCGATCTGCTCGATCCGGCCGGCGTTCAGCACGACGATCTTGTCGGCCAGCGTCATCGCCTCGACCTGGTCGTGGGTGACGTAGATCATCGTCGCCTTCAGCCGGCGATGCAGCTGCGCGATCTCCAGCCGCGTGTTGACGCGCAGCGCCGCATCGAGATTCGACAGCGGCTCGTCGAAGAGAAAAAGCTTGGGCTCGCGCACCACGGCGCGGCCGATGGCGACACGCTGGCGCTGGCCGCCGGAGAGTTCCGCCGGCCGTCTTTGGAGATAGGGCTCCAGCGACAGCATCGACGAGGCAATGCCGATGCGGCGATCGATCTCGGTCGCTGGCGTGCCGGCCTGCTTCAGCCCAAGGCCCATATTGTTCTTCACCGTCAGATGCGGGTAGAGCGCATAGGTCTGGAACACCATGGCGATGCCGCGCTTGGCCGGCGGCGTGACGGAGACGTCCTCGCCGTCGATGACGACGCGGCCCGAGGTCGAATCCTCCAGCCCTGCGATCACCCGGAGCAAGGTCGACTTGCCGCAGCCCGACGGGCCGACGAAGACGACGAATTCCCCGTCCGTCACCTCGAGGTTGATGCCTTTCAGCACCTCGACCGGCCCGAAGGCCTTCTTCACGTTCTCGATGTTCAGCGAGCCCACTTTGTTCCTCCGGATTGGAATCTGAGCGCCAAGGCACCCCCCTTTGACGACAAATCCCTGGTCACAATCGCACCGTCTTTCCGCTGCGCACGCTCTCGTCCGCGGCAAGGCAGACGGCGAGCGATTTGACCGCGTCGTCCACGTGTTTGGTGAGATCCAGATCCTCGCGGATCGCCTTCAGCACGAAGGCCTGTTCGAGATCGCAGAGATCCTGGTGGCCGGGCTCGCCTGCCATCGAAAGCATTTCGTCGGCCTTGGCGAACTTGCCGTCCGGGCCGGTCGCCGCACTGTGCAGGCGAATGGTCGAGGTCTTGGTGTGGGTGTCGATGTCATCGGACTTGACGCCCTCCTTCATGACGATGGACACGCAGCCGTTCGGCGAAATCACGTCCTTCACGAAGAAGGCCGTTTCCGAAATCATCGGCCCCCAGCCGGCTTCGTACCAGCCGACGGAACCGTCATCGAACAGCACCTGCAGATGGCCGTAATTGTACATCGAGGGCGCAACCTCCTCGGTCAGCCGCAGCCCCATGCCGCGCACCTCGATCGGCCTGGCGTCGGTGATCTGCAGCATGACGTCGAGATAGTGCACGCCGCAGTCGACGATCGGCGACGTCGTCTGCATCAACTGCTTGTGCGTCTCCCAGGTGGGACCTGAGGATTGCTGGTTGAGGTTCATGCGGAAAACGTAAGGGCCGCCGAGCTTGCGCGCCTCGGCGATCAGCCTGATCCAGGACGGGTGATGGCGCAGGATGTAGCCGATCACCAGCTTCCTGCCGTTGGCCTTGGCCGCCGCGACGACGCGTTCGGCATCGGCCACAGTCGTTGCCAGCGGCTTTTCGACGAAGACATGGCAGCCGGCCTCGAGCGCCTTCACCGCATAGTCGGCATGGCTGTCGGAATAGGTGGCGATGCAGGCGACATCGGGCTTTTCATCGCGCAAAGCCTCGTCGAAGGAGCGCCTGATGCCATAGAACGAAAGCCCGTCCGGCAGCGGCACGTCGGAGCGGTTGACCAGTGCCGCGATCTCGAAGCCCGGATTGCTGTGATAGGCCAGCGCGTGGCTGCGGCCCATATTGCCGAGGCCAGCGACGACGACGCGAAGGGGTGCTTGCGAACTCACTTGACGGCTCCCGAGGTGATGCCGCGGATCAGCTGCCGCGAGAAGATGACGTAGAGGATCAGCACCGGCATGATCGCCAGCGAGAGTGCGGCCAGGATGGCGTTCCAGTTGGTGACGAACTGGCCGAGGAACAATTGCGCGCCGAGCGTCACCGTCTTGGTCTCTTCCGACGGCGCCAGGATCAGCGGGAACCACAGATCGTTCCAGATCGGGATCATGGTGAAGACGGCGACGGTCGCCATCGACGGCCTGACCAGCGGCAGCACCAGGCGGAAGAAGATGGTGTATTCGGACAGCCCGTCGATGCGGCCGGCGTTTTTCAAATCGTCGGACACCTGCTTCATGAATTCCGACAGGATGAAGATGGCGAGCGGCAGGCCTTGCGCGGTGTAGACCAGGATCAGCGCCGTCAGCGTGTTGACCAGCCCGCTCGCTACCATCAGCTGCAGGATGGCGACGGTGCCGAGGCGGATCGGGATCATGATGCCGAGCGCCAGATAGAGCCCCATCAGCGAGTTGCCGCGAAAGCGGTATTCCGACAGCGCGAAGGCGGCCATGGCGCCGAACAGAAGCACGAAGAACAGCGAAGCGACGGTGACGACGAGGCTGTTCTGGAAATAGTGGATGAAGTCGCCCTGGCCGATCACCGTGGTGTAGCCGATCAGGTCGAAGGTGCCGGGCGTCGGCGGCGTCAGCGGCGCGCCGAAGATGCCCGCGCGAGACTTGAACGAATTCATGATCACCAGGATCACCGGAAACAGCGCGATCGCCGTGTAGGTCAAAAGAATCGCGTGGGCGCCGATGGTGCGGGGCAGGGAACGGGTGGCGGTGCTCATCTCTTGCCCCTCAGAACTGGTAGCGACGCAGGCGCGTCTGCACGAGGAAGAGATAGACGCAGACGCCGCCGAGGATGATCAGGAACATCATCGTGGCGATCGCCGCGCCCATGTTGGGATCGCCGACCTGCAGCTGGAAGCCGAAGAAGGCGCGGTAGAGGAAGGTGCCAAGAATATCGGTCGAATAGTTCGGCCCGGCGAGCGCGCCTTGCGCGGTGTAGATCAGGTCGAAGGCGTTGAAATTGCCGACGAAGGTGAGGATCGAGATGATGCCGATCGACGGCAGGATCAGCGGCAGCTTGATCTTCCAGAACTGCGACATGCCGGTGATGCCGTCGCATTCGGCCGCCTCGATCACCTCTTCGGGGATCGACAGCAGGGCGGCATAGATCAGCATCATCGGGATGCCGACGAACTGCCATACCGAGATCAGGCTGAGCGCCGTCAGCGCGTATTCTTCCTTGCCCAGCCAGGGCGTGAACAGGCTTTTCAGGCCGACGAGGTCGAGCAGATGCGGCGCCACGCCCCACAGCGGCGACAGGATCAGTTTCCAGGCGAAGCCGACGATGACGAAGGACAGGATGGTCGGCACGAAGATCGCCGTGCGGTAGAAGGCCGAGAATCTCAGTCTTGGGCTGGACAGCAACGCGGCCAGCATGACGCCGATCGGGTTCTGCACCAGCATGTGGATGATGAAGAACCAGGTGTTGTTCCTCAGCGCATTCCAGAAGTTGACCGACCAGTTGGGGTCGCCGAACAGCGTGCGGAAGTTTGCCAACCCAACGAAGACCTGATGCTGCTCGATGTTGCGGAACAGCGAGAGCTGCAGCGTGCCGGCCAGCGGCAGGATCATGATCGCCGTGTAGACAAGCACCGCCGGCGCCAGGAAGACGCCAATGTGCCAACGGAACGGTCTTTTCGGTCTGATATCTGCGGCCATGAGTTCGGTCCCCGCCGTCTCTCGGTTCCAAATGGGTGTTGATCTAGATGATGCCTCGATGCACGGCCCGAACATTCTTGCCCCATGCGGCAAGAACAAAGGCCTGCGACTGATCAGCTAGCCTTCCCCAAGAAGAGCAAGGGTAGGGCCGAGAGGCGGTGCCGACAATCGCTATCTGAAATCCAGCATAGTCCGAGACCGGCCAGGCGTACGCCCGGCCGATCTCGTTGCCTGAGCCCTTACTTCGCCGGCTTGTACCAGCTGTCGAGGCCGGCCTGCAGCTTCTTGGCGGCAGCTTCCGGCGTGTCGGTGCCGTTGATGACGTTGGCCGATTCAACCCACGTCTCGTTCTCGAGGTTCGGCGTGCCGCGCGACAGGATCTGGTAGGTCGAGCGGATCGTCGACTTGCACTTGTCGCGCCAGGAGACGAATTCCTGCGCCAGCGGGTCTGCCATCTTCACCGGCGAGGAGTTCAGGCTGAAGAAGCCCGGCAGCGCGTTGGCGTAGATGGTGGCGAAGTCCGGCGAGGCGACCCAGGACAGGAAGGTCTTGGCCGCATCGGCGTTCTTCGAAGCCGCATTCAGGCCCATGCCGATATCGGTATGGTCGGAGATGTAGCAGGTGTCGCCGGCCTTCTCGACCGGCGGCGGGAAGGCGCCCATCTTGAACTGGGCCTGGGTGTTGAACAGGCCGATTTCCCACGAGCCGGCCGGGTAGATGGCGGCGCGGCCAAGCGTGAACAGGTTCTGGCTGTCCGGATAGGTCTGCGCCTCGAAGCCGTCGCCGAGATACGGCTTCCACTTGGCCAGTTCCTCATACGGCGCGACCCAGTCCTTGTCGGTCAGCTTCTGCTCGCCCTTGATGAGGGCTGCGCGGCCGTCCTCGCCCTTCCAGTAGTTCGGGCCGATGTTCTGGTAGCCCATGGTCGCGGCTTCCCAGAGATCCTTGGTGCCCATCGCCATCGGGATGTAGGTGCCGTCGGCCTTGATCTTGTCGAGCGCGGCGAAGAATTCGTCGCGGGTCTGCGGCACCTTGATGCCGAGCTTGTCGAAGGCGTCCTTGTTGTAGATGAAGCCGTGGATGACCGAGGCCATCGGCACGCAGAAGCTCACCTTGCCGTCGTCGGTCTGCCAGGCGGACTTGGCCACCGGCGAGAAGTTCTCCATGCCGGGCAGCGCCGAGAGGTCGGCGAGGTTGCCCTTCTTGAACAGCTCGAGCGACTTGTCGAACGGGCGGCAGGTGATCAGGTCGCCCGCCGAGCCGGCGGCAAGCTTGGCGCCCAGTGCGGCGTCATATTCGGTCGGCGCCGATGGCGCGAAGACCACCTTGATGCCCGGGTTCTTGGCTTCGAAAGCCGGGATCAGCTTGTCCTTCCAGATGGCAAGGTCGTCGCCGCGCCAGCTTTCGATGTTGAGCGTTACGTCGCCGGCATAAGCCACCCCGGCCGAGCCGAGAATGCTGGTGCCCAGAAGCAGTGCCGTCAGTAGTTTCGTTGTCATGCTCAGTCTCCCTGTTGACCTTTTTCAGGTTCGGTTTTGATGAGAACGGAGGCAGTGCGCCCCTTGCTCCCCTCGATCGCGGAAAGCGCCGGCCTCAGCCTCTGGCCGGTTCCTTCCAGCAGTTTCTCCGCCGCATCGGCGCTGTCGGCGCCGGCGGCGAGCAGAATGGCGGTCTTGACCGCGCCGCCGCTCTTCTCGAGCAGCCGGGCCGCTTCGTCCGTGCCGCGCCCGCTGACGGCGGCGACGATGCGCGCCGCGCGGTCGCGCAGCTTGATGTTGTCGGCCGTCAGGTTGACCATGTAGCCGTCATGCACATGGCCGAGATGGATTGCGGTCAGCGTCGACAGCATGTTGAGCGCGATCTTCTGGGCGGTGCCCGCGCCCATGCGCGTCGAGCCGGCGATCAGTTCCGGCGGCGTTTCGAGCAGGATGGCGGTTTCAGCCTGCCGCAGCAGAGCCGAGTCCGGGTTGTTGGCGATGCCGATGGTGGCGGCACCGCGAAGGGCGGCCTCCTCGATGGCCCGCACCGCATAGGGCGTCGCGCCGCTGGCGGAAATGGCGATCAGGCAATCGCCCTTGCCGATCCCGGCATCGATGACGGCTGTTGCGGCCTCCTCGGCATCATCTTCCGGCCCGCCGGCCAGTGTCTTGAAGGCTTCGTCGCCGCCGGCGATCAGGATGGCGATGCGGTCGCGGTGGATGCCGAACGTACCGGGCAATTCAAGCGCGTCGGCCAGCGCCATCAGGCCGGAACTGCCGGCCGCGGCATAGGCAAGCTTGCCGCCGCCCTTCAGCCTGCCGGCGACGATCTCGGCCGCTTTGGCGATTGAGGGAATGGCATTGCGCACGACCTTGGCGGCTTCGAGCTGCGCATCGGCCAAAGAAGAAAGGATGGCGTCCGGGGTCTGGATATCCAGCCCCTCGGCATTTTGGTGAAGCGCTTCGGTGCGCGTTTCGGCCATCCCGGTTCCTCCAATGCGGAAACAATACCAAAAAAATACCACTTGTCCACACGCATTCACGAATTCGCTGGTCGGAAATCGCTGAGCCGGCGAAATGCATAGGGTTTTCAACAAAATACGGCTTAATCTTTTTGAAACGGAAATTAATCCTTGGCTATTGGTATTTTATTGGTATTATCCGCCCGGAGGAGAAATCGCGTGAATTTCGTGCTCGGTATCGATGGCGGCGGCACCAGCTGCAGGGCCGCCCTGGCGACAGCGGACGGCACCGTCATTGGCCGTGCCAAGAGCGGCGCCGCCAACATCCGCACCGACCTCACCGGCGCCCGGTCGAACATCGTCGAGGCCGCGAGGCAGGCGTTCATCGCCGCCGGGCAGGATCCGGAACTGATCCCGCAAACACCAGCCATTCTCGGCCTTGCCGGCGCCAATGTCGGCACCTACCGGCAGCAGCTCGAGGCGATCCTGCCGTTCAGCATCAGCCGCGTCGAGACCGACGCCGAGATCGCGCTGGAAGGCGCCGTGGGCTCCGGCGACGGCGCCATGGCCATCCTCGGCACCGGCACCGCCTATATGGCGCGCAAGAACGGCAGGTCGCGCGCCATCGGCGGCTGGGGCTTTCAGGTCGGCGACCAGGGCAGCGGCGCCCGCATCGGCCGCGACCTGCTCGAACAGACGCTGCTTGCCTATGACGGCGTCCGCGAGGGTTCGCCGCTGACGCAGAGCATGCTCGCGGTTTTCCGCAACAATCCGCAGGACGTGGTCGAATTCACCACCAACGCCAAGCCCGGCGATTTCGGCGGCTTCGCGCCCAAGGTGTTCGAGCATGCCGAAAGGGGCGACAGCGTCGCCAACTGGATTTTGGACAGGGTGGTCGCCGATGTCGAAGCCTCGCTCGGCGCGCTCGACCTTTCGGATGACGCGCCGCTGTGCCTGCTCGGCGGGCTGGCGCCGCTTTACGCGCCGCGCCTGTCGGCGCGCTACCGGGCGCTGCTGAAGCCACCGCTCGATGATGCATTGGGCGGTGCGGTGCAGATGGCGGCTCGCCTTTTCGCCGGGACAGCGGAGGCGGCTCGATGAGCGACGCCGCCGACCAGATCTTCGCCACGCTGAAACAGTCGTCGCAAAGCGGCGCGCCGCTCTATCTGCAACTCAGGAAGAGCATCGAGGACGCCGTCAACCGCGGCCTGATCGGCCCCGGCGATGCACTGCCCTCCGAGCGCGACATCGCCACCAAGGCCGATATTTCGCGGGTGACCGTGCGCAAGGCGGTGCAGGACCTGGTCAAGGGCGGCATCCTGGTCCAGCGCCACGGCTCCGGCACCTTCGTGGCGGCGCGTATGGAGCGCGTCGAGCAGTCGCTATCGCGGCTGACATCCTTCACCGAGGACATGGCGCGGCGCGGCATGGCGGTGCGCTCGGCCTGGCTCGATCGCGGCCTTTACGCGCCCTCGCCCGACGAGATGATGGTGCTCGGCCTGTCGTCGAACGAACTGGTGGCGCGGGTGGCGCGCCTGCGCATCGCCAACGACACGCCGCTGGCGATCGAACGCGCCTCGCTGTCGGCCAGCGTGCTGCCTGATCCGGCCGGAATAGGGTCCTCGCTCTATGCGGCGCTGGAGACGACCGGCAACCGGCCGGTGCGGGCGGTGCAGCGTATTTCCGCCGCCAATCTCGGCGATGGTGACGCGCGCCTGCTTGAGGTGCCGCCAGGCGTCGCCGGCCTGCACATCGAACGCATTTCCTATCTGGCGAGCGGCAAGGTGATCGAATTCACCCGCTCTATCTACAGGGGCGACGCCTATGATTTCGTCGCCGAACTGCGGCTGACAGGGCCGAGCGAAGAGGGCCGACCATGACTACAGAGCCGACGATGCCGACAGCGCCTACCCATATGCGGCGCGAGATCGAAGAGATCCCGCAAGCCGTCGCCCGCCTGCTCGACGGCTCCGGCGCCGTGCTGACCGAGGCCGGACGCGGCATCCGCGAACGCGACCCGCAGTTTGTCGTCACCGTGGCGCGTGGTTCGTCCGACCATGCCGCCACCTTCATGAAATATGCCGTGGAGCTGACCGCGGGCCTTGCCGTGGCTTCCGTCGGCCCCTCGATCGCCTCGATCTACGGAGCCGAGCTCAGGCTCGGCCGCTCGGCCTGCCTGGCGATCTCGCAGTCGGGCAAGAGCCCCGATATCGTCGCCATGGCCGAGACGGCACGGGCCGGCGGTGCGCTGACCATCGCCATCACCAACACCGCCGATTCGCCGCTGGCGCGCGCCTCGGATTATGCGATCGATATCCTGGCCGGGCCGGAGCGCAGCGTCGCGGCGACCAAGACCTTCATCAATTCCGCCGTCGCCGGGCTTGGCCTGATGGCGCATGCCACCGGCGACGAGGCGCTGCTGGCAGCGCTTTTCCAATTGCCCGAGCATTTCGGCAAGGCGATCGCATGCGACTGGATGACGGTGCTGTCCGAAACGATCGAGAAGCAGAAGTCGCTGTTCATCCTCGGCCGCGGCCCGTCGGCGGCGATGGCCAACGAGGCGGCGCTGAAGTTCAAGGAGACCTGCGGCATGCATGCCGAGGCCTATAGTGCGGCCGAAGTCATGCATGGCCCGCTGGCGCTGATCGGCCCCGACTTTCCGGTGCTGGCGCTGGCCGCGCGCGATGCATCCGAACCGTCCGTCGCCGAAGCCGCCGACAGCCTGGCGGCCAAGGGCGCGCCGGTGTTCGTCACCTCCGCACTTGCCCAGCGCGCCGTGCGCCTGCCGCATGTCGCCACCGGTCATCCGCTGACCGACCCGCTGGCGCTGATCGTCTCCTTCTACATGTTCGTCGAAGCCTTTGCCCGCCATCGCGGCCTCGATCCGGACACGCCGCGCAATCTTCGCAAGGTGACGGAGACCGTATGAGCGACCGCTTTGCCCTGACTGGCGCCCGGATTTTCGACGGCGACGACTGGCATGACGGCGCCGCACTTGTCGTGCGCGATGGTCTTGTCGAGGCCATCCTGCCCACAGGTGCCATTGCCTCCGACATTCGCGTCGTCGAGACCGGCGGCGGCATGCTGGCGCCCGGCTTCGTCGACCTCCAGGTCAATGGTGGCGGCGGCGTCATGCTCAACGACCACCCCGATGTCGCCTCGCTCGAAACCATCTGCAAGGCACATGCGCCCTTCGGCACGACGGCGCTGCTGGCGACGCTGATCACCGACACGCCCGCCATCACCGCCGCCGCAATCGCTGCCGGCGAAGCAGCGGCGCTGCGGAAGGTGCCAGGCTTTCTCGGGCTGCATCTCGAAGGACCGCATCTGTCGATTGCCCGCAAGGGCGCGCATGATCCGGCGCTGATCCGGCCGATGCTCGACGCCGACCAGGCGCTGCTGATCGCGGCGCGGCAAAGACTGCCGGTGCTGCTCACCACCATAGCACCCGAATCCGTCGAACCGGCGCGCGTCTCGGCGCTGACCAAGGCCGGAATCATCGTCAGCCTCGGCCATTCCGACACCGGCTACGCCACGGCCAGCACCTTTGCCGCGGCCGGCGCCTCGATGGTCACCCATCTGTTCAACGCGATGAGCCCGATCGGCAACCGCGAGCCAGGGCTGGCTGGCGCGGCCATCGACATCGGCACATTGTCGGCCGGTCTCATCGCCGACGGCATCCATGTCGATCCCGCGACCATCAAGATCGCGCTGCGGGCCAAGCAGGGACCGGCCCGGATCGTGCTGGTCAGCGACGCCATGGCGACGATCGGCACAGACATGACCTCTTTCACGCTCAACGGCCGCACCATCTACCGCCGGGATGGCAGCCTGCGGCTCGCCGACGGAACGCTGGCGGGTGCCGATCTCGACATGATCTCGGCCGCTCGATACGTCCACCGGGTTGTCGGACTGGACCTGTCGGAGGCCTTGCGGATGGCCTCGCTCTACCCGGCGCAAGCGATCGGCCAGTCGCACCGGCTCGGGCGTTTCGCCAACGGCACGGCAGCCGATATCGTTGCGCTGTCGGACGATCTCGACATCGCCAGCGTCTGGATCGGCGGCGACAAGGTTTTTGCAGCCGACAACGCTCGATGACATCAGGCCATGCATGACGTCGATTGCGTCATTGCGGGAGCGGGTGTCGTCGGGCTGGCCATCGCCAGGGCGCTCGCTCTGTCGGGACGCGAGGTGCTGGTGGCCGAACAGGCCGGCGCGATCGGCACCGTCACCAGTTCGCGCAATTCCGAAGTCATCCACGCCGGGCTCTACTATGCGCCGGGCAGCCTGAAAGCCCGACTCTGCGTCGAAGGCCGCGAGCGGCTCTACGCCTATTGCGGCGAGCACGATGTCGCCCATGCCCGCCCCGGCAAGCTGATTGTCGCCGTCGATCCGAACCAATTGGACAGGCTGGGCGCGATCAGGGCCAACGCGCGGAGTTGCGGGGTTGGCGATCTCGAGCTTTTGACGCAGGCACAAACCGAAAGCCTCGAACCCGCGCTGCAATGCGCCGGCGCGCTGCTGTCGCCTTCGACCGGCATCGTCGACAGCCAGGCGCTGATGCTGTCGCTGCGCGGCGACGCGGAGGCCGCCGGCGCTTCCTTTGCGTTCCTCACCACCGTCTCCAGCGCCGCCCTTGAAGTCGATGGGATCCGGATCGAAACGCGAGATGCCAATGGCGAAACCTTCACGGTGCGGGCCGGCGCCTTCGTCAACGCCGCGGGCCTCGATGCGCAGGCCCTCGCCGGCCGCATCGAAGGCTTCCCGCAAGGTCTTGTTCCGCCGCTGTGGCTGGCGCGCGGCAATTATTTTTCGCTCTCGGGACGGTCGCCCTTCTCGCGGCTGATCTATCCCGTGCCGGTTAACGGCGGTCTCGGCGTCCATCTGACCCTCGATCTCGCCGGCAGCGCGCGCTTCGGCCCGGATGTCGAATGGATCAACAGCGTGGACTATTCGGTCGATCCCACCCGTAGTGCGGCCTTCTACGACGAGATCAGGCGCTATTGGCCCGATCTTGCCGACGGTGCCCTGCAGCCGGCCTATGCCGGCATCAGGCCGAAACTGTCCGGCCCCGGCCAGCCGGCGGCCGACTTCATGATCCAGGGTCCGGCCGACCATCGCGCCGGCCAAATCGTCAACCTGTTCGGCATCGAAAGTCCCGGCCTGACGGCAAGCCTGGCGATCGCCGACCATGTCGTCGGGCTGCTGTACCCGTAGTGACAGCCGCTCTCGGGAGTTGTCATCTCGAGCGGACGTCATGAAACCTTTTGATTTTTAAGCCGTTATCGCCGTTATGTCCGGGGATAAATCCAAGCCGAAATCGGTTGACGGCACCAACCCGAACGGTGCTGAAAAGTCGCGCCAAGAAAGGTCGGGCGAAGAGAGGTCGCGCGAGGAGAAGATATCGGCTGTCGAAGCCGCACCTGAGGTCAACGGCCAGGCCGCACCGCCGCCGGAGGCCGTCGAACCCGATCCGCAGCTGACGCCCGAGCAGGCCGAGCAGGCGCGCAAGAAATATCTGCTGCGGCGCTTCTGGATCAGCGCGCGCGGTTACTGGAGCCGGCGCGGTGACCGGCTCGCCTGGCCTTTCACCATCGGGGTGCTGCTGCTGATCTGCATCAATATCGGCTTCCAGTATGGCATCAATGTCTGGAACCGCTCGATCTTCGACGCGCTGGAGCAGCGCAACGCCCGCAACGTCTATTTCCTCAGCGCCGTGTTCGTGCCGCTGGTGATCTGCAGCGGCAGCCTTGTCGTCGCGCAGGTCTATCTGCGCATGACGATCCAGCGCCGCTGGCGTTCCTGGCTCACCACCGCGGTCATCGCACGCTGGCTGGCAAGCGGCCGTTACTATCAGCTGAACCTCGTCAGCGGCGACCACCAGAACCCCGAGGCCCGCATCACGGAGGATCTGCGCATCGCCACCGAGTCGCCGGTCGATTTCATCGCCGGCGTCCTCAACGCGTTCCTGTCGGCCTCGACCTTCATCGTGGTGCTGTGGACGATCGGCGGCGCGCTCTCCCTGCCGATCGCGGGGTCGAGCATCACCATTCCCGGCTTCCTGGTCATCACAGCCATGATCTATGCCGCCATCACCTCCACCTCGATGGTGGTCATCGGCCGCAACTTCATCCATCTCTCCGAGCAGAAGAACCAGGCGGAGGCCGAATTGCGCTACACGCTGACGCGCGTGCGCGAAAACGGCGAGAGCATCGCCTTGCTCGGCGGCGAGGAGGAAGAGCGTAGCGGCATCGACAGGAATTTCGGCCATGTGCTCAGGCAATGGGCGCTGCTGACCGGCCAGCACATGCGCACGGCGCTGGTGTCGCAGGGATCGAGCCTGTTTGCGCCAGTCGTGCCGATCCTGCTTTGCGCACCGAAATTCCTCGAAGGCGACATGACGCTTGGACAGGTGATGCAGGCTGCCTCTGCCTTTGGCATCGTGCAAGGCGCGTTCGGATGGCTGGTCGACAACTACCCGCGCCTTGCCGACTGGAACGCCTGCGCGCGGCGCATCGCCTCGCTGATGATGTCGCTCGATGGGTTGGAGCGCGCGGAACAGAGCGACACTTTCGGACGCATCAACCGCGGCGAAACCGCAGACGGCGCGATGCTTAGCCTGGACAATCTCTCCGTGACGCTCGACGACGGCACCGCCGTGGTCAAGGAAACCGGGGTCGAGATCGGACCGGGCGAGCGGGTGCTGGTGGCCGGCGAATCCGGTTCGGGCAAGTCGACGCTGGTGCGGGCCGTCGCGGGCCTGTGGCCGTGGGGCGGCGGCAGCGTCAATTTCCACGCCGACCGGCGGCTGTTCATGCTGCCGCAACGGCCCTACATCCCCTCCGGCACGCTGCGCCGCGCGATCGCCTACCCCGCCGCCGCCGACAACTGGACGATCGACGAGATCAAGGCCGCCCTCAACAAGGTCGGCCTCGCCTATCTCGCCGCCAAGATCGAGGAGGACGCGCCCTGGGACCAGACCTTGTCGGGCGGCGAAAAGCAACGGCTCGCCTTCGCGCGTCTGCTGCTGCACAGCCCCGATATCATCGTGCTCGATGAAGCGACCTCGGCGCTTGACGAAAAGAGCCAGGACAAGATGATGGAGACGATCATCCACGAACTGCCGAAGGTCACCATCATCAGCGTCGCGCATCGCGCTGAGCTGGAAGCCTTCCACAGCCGCAAGATCACGCTGGAGCGGCGCGAGGGCGGCGCCAAGCTGGTCAGCGATATCGAGCTTGTCCCGCGCAAGGGCAAGCGCAACCTGGTCGCGCGCGCCTTGTGGGGCTCCGGCGCTCCGTCCAAGGCGCCCGGCTCCGGCAGCAAAGCAACTCCAAAAAGCTGACCTATCGCTGGCGAACCGGCGTTTGTCGAGTTCCCAAACCTTGCCCGTGAAGCTTGAACGGTCCGTCGCGAAGAGCGGGGGATATTCCCGGATCGTGTCGTCAGCCGGGGTGGCCGCCACGGTTCCAGCCGTCAAGGGCCCCATCCCGATCCCATCGGGATGGAACAGGCTCTAGGATGTGTAGAGATCCCGGTAGGTGTCGCGCAAAAGATTCTTCTGCACCTTGCCCATGGTGTTGCGCGGCAGTTCGTCGACGAAGATCACCCGCTTCGGGTGCTTGTATTTTGCAACGCGCTCGGCGATGGCGCCGAGGATCTCGGCTCCGGTGATCTGCGATGACGGTGCCCGTACGACGACAGCGGTGACGCCTTCGCCGAAATCCGGGTGGGCAACGCCGATGACGGCGCTTTCGGCGACGCCGTCAAGCGCGTCGATCTCGCTTTCGAGTTCCTTCGGGTAGACGTTGTAGCCGCCGGAAATGATCAGGTCCTTGCCGCGGCCGACGATGTGGACGTAGCCGTCTGCGTCGATCATGCCGAGATCGCCTGAGATGAAGAAACCGTCGGCGCGGAATTCCGCTTTGGTCTTCTCCGGCATGCGCCAGTAGCCGCCGAACACGTTCGGGCCCTTGACCTCGATCATGCCGACCTCGCCCTGGGCAAGCGGCCTGCCAGTGTCGGGATCGGCGATGCGAAGCGCTACGCCCGGCAAGGGGAAGCCGACCGTGCCGGCGCGCCGCTCGCCGTCATAGGGGTTCGAGGTGTTCATGTTGGTCTCGGTCATGCCGTAGCGTTCGAGGATCGCGTGGCCGGTGCGGGCGCGCCATGCCTTGTGCGTCTCGGCCAGCAGCGGCGCCGAACCGGAAATGAACAGGCGAATGTTTTTTGCCGCCTGACGGTCCAGCCCGTCCTGCTGCAGCAGGCGCACGTAAAAGGTCGGCACGCCCATCAGGGCGGTGGCGCGCGGCAAAAGCGAGACGATGCGGGCCGGGTCGAATTTCTGTTCGAACAGCATCGAGGCGCCGGCCATCAGGACGACGTTGGTGGCGACGAACAGGCCATGGGTGTGGAAGATCGGCAGCGCGTGGATCAGCACGTCATCGGTCGTGAAGCGCCAGTGGTCGACCAGCACCCGCGCGTTCGAGGCGAGGTTCTCGTGGCTGAGCATGGCACCTTTCGAGCGGCCCGTAGTTCCCGACGTGTAGAGGATCGCCGCGAGATCGCCCTCGCCGCGCGCCACATCGTGGAAGTCCGCCGGCAGCCGCGAGGCCTGATCCGTCAGCGACCCCTCGCCATTGCGGCCGAGCGTGACGGTGATGGCGCCCGATCTTTCTGCCAGTGCGCCGATGTCGACCGCTCTGGCCGGATCGCAGACGACCAGCCGTGGTGCCGCGTCGCTGAAGAAATACTCCAGCTCGGCCAGCGTGTAGGCGGTGTTGAGCGGCAGGAAGACGGCACCGGCACGCAGGCAGGCGAGATAGAGCAGGACGGCTTCGGGACTCTTCTCGACCTGAACGGCGACCCGGTCGCCGGGCTCGACATCCAATTGCAGGAGCGCATGCGCAAGCTGCGCCGACCGCGCCAGCATATCGCCATAGGTGAACGAGCGGCCGTCATCGGTTTTCATCAACAGGCGCCCGGGCGCCGGCATCCGGGAACGGAACGCGTCGAACAGATGGTTGCTCATAAAGTCTTCCCGGGGTGGCGGAAACAGCGGCGCCGAGCATGCTTTGGCATGCTTTGGCGGCGAACAGTTCGCGGTTCTTGGCCGCGCCGTCAAGACCGCGGACAGCGGTTGTCCCGTCGCGCCAATTGGTTGCGGGCAATGGGGGTTGCGAGCAATGGCCGCAAAAGATGCCGGGAAACGACGTTACCGCCGGGCGCGTTCGGCCTTGCCGGCGACCGCCTTCGACGCTTCGCTTTGCTGGAAGCGCTTCATGCATATGGCAGCGGTCAACTGGTAGTGATTGATCAGGGCTTCGACGGCGCCGTCGGCATTGCCGTCCAGTGCATATTCGGCGATCTGGCGATGCTCGCCGAAATCGTCGCGCTGGACGCTTTCGCCGTCATTGGCCATTTGCCGGTAGCGGTAGGCGTGATCGGAAAGCTGCTCGCAGAATCCCACCAGCCATTGCGACCGGCAGGCCGAAATCAGGACCCGATGGAAGATGCGGTGCAACCTCTCCCAATCCGGATCGAGCGAGTAGAGATTCTGCGGCGAAAGACGTGACGCACGCCCCAGGCGATGCAGGGCCAATACGAGTTGTTCCTCCCATTCGGCGGTGCGGTGGGCGATGGATTCGCAAAGCGCCCGCTCCTCGAGCCAGCAGCGGGTGCGCGTCAGCTCCTCGAGCTCCGAGGCGCTGATCGGCATGATGAAGAAGCCGCGCTGGTCGTGCCGGCCGAGAAGCCCCTCCGAGGCGAGTCGATTGAGAGCCTCGCGGACAGGGGAAGCGCCAGCCCCATACTTGGAAACCACCCATTCGACCCGCAGCTTGCTTTCGGCTTCAAGAACACCACCGAGAAGGTCGTCACGCAATTGGTGGTAGACCGTGCTGGCAAGGGTGCTCTTGGATCCTGCGCCGTCGTGGTTCAGATTGGCAGCTCCGTATGTCATAGCGACTCCTTATCCCCAATTTGTGTTGGGCAATTCGAGTCCGAAACCAGTCCCCTTTCGTACATGTATCTTATCGCGCCTACCCTCAGGGGCTCAAGCAGAAGATCGCGTTATTGTACTTAAGCACGAAGGAATATACGGTCTTCCGCTGTTCGAGGCCGCAAATTCGCGTATTTCTACAACCTTCGGAAACTTAACATGTT
The DNA here is from genome assembly GCF_042682105.1 of Mesorhizobium calcicola. Lineage (NCBI taxonomy): Bacteria > Pseudomonadati > Pseudomonadota > Alphaproteobacteria > Hyphomicrobiales > Phyllobacteriaceae > Mesorhizobium > Mesorhizobium calcicola. The sequence goes on along the minus strand of NZ_JBHUGY010000020.1, from coordinate 250,239 downwards.
TTGTATGCACGCAGGGATCATCTGTTCTTGTATGCATGCGCGATCGTCTTTTCTGGCGCGCGCAAAGGGAGGCCGAATCAGGCCTCTCCTCCACCTCGATGCTTCGCGAATCAGACCCGGCGGACCGTGTCAGGCATGGGAGCCGGCGGCAGCAAATGGAGTTTGAAGACGGGAGTTCGCGGATTAGCCGGCTGCGTTGTCGGCAGCCGTCCTGATCGCCTGAATGTTTTGCCGGTAGGCGTCGACGCCGCCACCCCTGAAGATGGCGGCGCCCGCCACCAGCACGTCGGCGCCGGCGGCGGTGACCAGCGGCGCGGTTTCGGCCGACACACCGCCATCGATCTCGATGCGGATCGGCCGGCCGCCGATCAGCGCCTTGACCCGCTTCACCTTGTCGACGATCGCCGGAATGAAGGCCTGGCCGCCGAAGCCCGGATTGACGGTCATAATCAGGATCAGATCGAGCCGGTCGAGCACATATTCGACCGCACTTTCCGGCGTTGCCGGATTGAGCGACACACCGGCCTTCTTGCCGAGGTTCCTGATGGTCTGCAGCGAGCGGTCGAGATGCGGCCCGGCCTCGGCATGCACCGTCATGCCGTCGCAGCCGGCCTCGGCAAAGGCGGCCAGATAAGGGTCGGCCGGCGCGATCATCAGATGGCAGTCGAAGAAGGCCTTGGTGCGGTTGCGGATCGCCTTGATCACCGGCGGGCCAAAGGTGATGTTGGGAACGAAATGCCCGTCCATCACATCAAGGTGGACCCAGTCGGCGCCGGCAGCCACCACCGCTTCGACTTCATCGCCGAGTCTGGAAAAATCCGATGCCAGCACCGATGGTGCGATCAAGGTCTTTTTGCTCATAAAGGCGGCCTTTCCGAGCGCCCTTCTCATCCGGCCACTCTATCGCCTGCCTAATGCGCAGCAGGTGACTTGTCGAGTGCGCAGGCGGGTGGCTGCACAGGCTGGTGCGACGCCGCGATCCAAACAAAAACCCGCCGGATTGCTCCGGCGGGTTTCTGGCCTGTATCAGGCAGACGGTTACGGCTTCAAGTTCTGGATGTTTCCAGCCGGGGCGTCCTGCGGTTGTTGCTGGTCGATTTGCGTCTTGCGCCGCGGCAGCAGCTGCTGCAGGACGTTTGGGTTCAGCAGGCCGGGTTCCAATGACGGTTGCTGGCGGATCGGCCTGCAGTTTGGATACCGCCCGATCGTGCCTTCCGGGCAATGCCGCCTGATGATCGGCTGGCACTGGCCATTGATCATCAGCGAGCCCGGTGCGCACTCCTCTTGCGGCCTGGACCTGCGGCATGCGCCGTCGATCACCTCGGTCCCACGCGGACAGACACACTCGCCGCGCTTGTTGTGGATCTGGCCGCGTATCTCGCACTGCTCCACCGGCGGCTGCTTGCGCCGGCAGGCATTGCCTTGCACCTCGGTACCCCTTGGGCAGACACAATTGCCGTTGGCGTCGTGGACCTGGCCACGGATGGTGCATTGCTCGGGCTGCGGCCGGATCGGGCGGCAGGCATTGCCCCTGACCTCCGTACCCTTCGGGCAGACGCAGTCGCCGTTGGCGTCGTGGACCTGGCCACGGATCGTGCACTGCTCAGGCTGCGGCCGGATCGGACGGCAGGCATTGCCCCTGACTTCCGTACCCTTCGGGCAGACGCAATCGCCGTTGGCGTCATGGATCTGGCCACGAATCGTGCACTGCTCGGGCTTCGGCCGGATCGGACGGCAGGCATTGCCCCTGACTTCCGTACCCTTCGGGCAAACGCAATCGCCGTCCGAGTTGTGGACCTGACCGCGGATGGTGCATTGGTCAGGCTTGTCGGTCTTGACGCATCTTCCGTTTTCAAGCCCGGTTCCGCGTGGGCAGACGCAACGTCCGTCCTCGGTGCGGATCTGGCCTTCGAGCAGCACGCAGGGCCTCGGCTTCGGCTCGACGATGACACCGCCATCAGGCGAGCACTGGCCGTTGCGGAAGGTGGTGCCTTGCGGGCAGACGCATCTGCCGGCGTCGTTCATGACAAAACCTGGCGAGCACTCTTTCTTCACCTCATGCGTGATGGTGAAGGGGTGGCAGGCATAGGCCTTGCCGCGATCGCCCTGCACATTGGCCTGGTCGCCGGGAAGCACGTCGCCGCCTTGCACCCGTGTGTCGGGAGACAGGACGCCGACGCAGTTCTGGCCGCTGACATTGCCCTGCAGATTGGCCAGTCGGCCGTCGTCGGGAATGACCACGGTGACCTGATGCACCTGGCTTTCCCCGGCGCCGAGCGTCAGGTTGGCAATGCAGGACAGCGGCAAGGTCGCCGGCTCCGGCGAGCAGCCGAAGGGCGGATCGATCGAGGTGATCGCAACGCCGTCCAGCCTGCCGAGCCCTTCGACGCCGATCGCATCGCCGATGCGAACCGGACCGGAGAAGGGACTGGTCCCATCATTCGTGATGGTGATCTCGAACGAGCAGGGTTGGCCGAGCCTGCATTCGCGGTCGCCGGTCTTTTCGACACGTATGGTCGAAGGGCCGCCGCCCTTGGCGCAGGCCTGGCCGATCGGATAGACGACGTCGTCGCCTGGCGCCGGACCATACGAACCGCGCGCGCAGTTCTCGAACTCGCCGTTTGCCGAAACCGTCACGTCGAAGTGGCGGCTGGTTCCGGGTGTCATGACGGCACCGGGAATCTGGCACGACAGCGCATTGGCCGGAACCGGTCCGCACGCCCATTCCGCGCCGTCGGGAGTGACGGTCTGGATCTGGACGGGCGCGCCGCCCGCCACCAGCGTGGCGGCGTCGTTGACCCGCACTGGACCGGTGGGGGCAGCCGTGCCGGCATTGACGACGGTGATGCGGCAAGAGACGACCGCGGCACCGGCCAGCGAGCCATTGCACACCTTGGTGATGCGCAAGGCCGGCTTGCCGCCATTGGGGTGACGGATGCGTTCCTTGGCGCAGGCCTTGTTGTTGGTGAGATCGTCTTCACCAGGGATGGCCTTCACCTCGGCGCAGTTCTCCACCGTGTCGGACTGGTAGCCGGCCGGCATGACCGCCTTGACGAAGATCGGCGTCGAGGCGCCCGGTGCGAGCGAGATGCCCGCATTGTCGCAGCGGAACAGGCCGGGGCCGGTCGGGCCGCAGGTCCATGGCGGGGTCGGGCCGAAGGTCGATGAGGCCGGCGCGCCGCCCGGATAGCTGTCGATCACCGTCAGCGGCCCGTTGTAGGTGAAAGTGCCGTTGTTGATGACGTCGATGACGAAGGTGCAGATGCCGTCGGCCGTGCAGACCTCTGTGCGGGCACGCTTCTTCAAGATCAGGTCGACCTTCTTTTCGACCGGTGGCTGGCATTCACGATCACGATCGCTACGCCGGCAGATCGGGATCGAGGCGCAGCCGCGATCGTTCGACTGGCTGCCGAACAGCGGCTTGCCGCTGGCGGCGTAGTTGTAGCTGGCGCAGTTGCGCAGGACGCTGCCTTGCCAGCCGCCAGCCGGCCTGAAACCGAGCTTGAGGTCAACGAAGGCTCCCGGATTGAGCGTGGTCACCGGATAGGTGCACGTCATCGGGGTGGTGCCGGGTACGCAGACCCAGGGCGGATTGGGCCCTGAATCCAGCGTCGAGCCGGCCGGCAGCGTCACCTCGTCGAGCACGATCTTGCCATGGTAGGCACCGGTGCCGACATTGGTGACCCTGATGGTGAAGTCGCAGCCGCCGCCCATCGTGCAACGCGGGACTTCGGCACGCTTTTCAACCTTGAGGTCCGGTTCCTTGTCCTTGGGCGGGCATCTCTGGTCGCGCGGGATGACGATGTCGATGGTCTGCGTGCAGCACAGGCCCCAGCCTTCCTTCGGCCCGGCATAGGTTTCGATGCCGGTGACGATGAGGTGGATGACGTCGCCGGGTGACGCACCGACGATCTTCCAGTCGAGCACGCCGCCGCCCGCCGGCACCAGCTGGGTGTCGGGGATGATGGTGATGCCGGGTGTCGTGGTCGAAACCTGCACCCACTTGCCACCCATCTCCGGGCCGACCGCCATGTGGTAGATGAAGGCGCCGCCACCGGGCACGCAATCAACCGTGCCGCGTTCCACCTTGAAGCATTCCTTGCCGGGAGGTGGCGGCGGCGGATTGCACTTGGTGACGTCGATCCTGATCGAGGTCTTTTCCCCGGTCTTGAAGTCGCCGTCGTCGGGCTTGCTCGGATCCTGCGACGGGATGATGATCCCCGTGCCGGGTTCCGGCGTCACCTTGATGATGCCCTGGTTGTCGACGATAACAGGCGAAGGAAACGCCGCATGGTCGATCTTGGCCGTGATCTGGAAGGTGATGACGCGCTCGTTGGGAGCGCCGACACCGTCGAGATCGGACGCGGAAATCCGGAAATCGGAAACCGTGGCCGTATCGTTCGGATTTGCCGAGGTGCTGATCGCTGCACCCGGCAATGGTCCACCGGCCGCATCCGTGCCGTCGCCGGACACATTGACGTTGACGATCTCAAGGCCATGCGGAAGCTGGTCCTTGAAGTCGAGCCGGGCTTTTTTCAGTCTGGCCGCGAAGCCTGGGTCGGCAAAACCCTGCGGGTCGCCGCGCAAGCCGAAGCTCAGGGAATAGACGACATAGTCGCAACCTCTCTGAGTGCCCTTCTTGGTGAAGAAAGGCACGACCCGGCCCGGTTCCGGATTGACGATGCGCGGATTGTCGAGGTCGAGTCTGGGCTCCGTAATGACGGTGTAGACCTCTTCGGCGAAGCCTTGCACCGGGGTCAAGGTGGCGACCGCGATACCGGCCGCCATCAGCCAGCGCGCGCCGCGCCTGGCGAGTGACAGGGGTTTCATGATCGTCTCCAAGACGGTTGGCTGCTTTGACTGGTTGCTCGTTGCGAGCGGGGAAAGCGCGAGATTTTTCATCTTCCCCTCCTCAACGTTCGCAGCTGACGGCTGGGGTTTTGAGCGGCAAAGTCATCTTGCAGCAAGGGTAGTAGCCACCCTTGTCCTTGTCGGACTTCCTGTAGAAGCAGAGCCCGACATCGACTGTGTCGCCCGGATAGTGGCCGGTGATGCCGATCGTGTATGGCGTGCCGGGCGCATGCGACATGGGGGAAGTCACCCCGACGCCTGGCGTCCTGGACAGGGCCTTGATCGAATCGCCGCCGAAGCCGGCATGGTCATGGAGATAGAGATCGGCCTCGAGACCCGAAGGCGTGCAGTAGTACTGGACGTCCTCGACATCGAGACAGGGAGGCAGATTGCCGGGCGGTGGGAAGTCCGGCGGGTAGAAGGGTGGCAGATAGCCGCCGGGAATTTCTTCATAGTAGCCGGCGCGGCCCTCGCAGGGATGCCAGACGGCAACGTCGCCGACATGGCCTTCCACTTCGGGATCTTCGAAATAGCCGTCGAAATCGACGAACCAGGAGCCGAACGGCGGCACATTGGCCGGCTTGACCAGCTCCTTGGGCGTGATCTGCACACCATGCACGGCCAGCGGCCCGCCGGCGGCGAGCTGCTCGGCGAGAGCCGGATTGTCGCGCAGCTTGTCGCCGGTGTTGACCAGCGTCTGGGTGCAGACCGAGGTATCGAGATTGCCGTCGGCGTCATAGCCATATTGCAGGTCGAGACCGCCGGCCGACTGCCGGTTGCCTTGCGGGAAGCCGACGGCATATTCCTGCGGCACTTCGACCCAGATCGATTCCGTCGCCGGATCGTCCGGATTTTCGCGCCAGTAGCGGATGACCTCGCCCTTGCCGGAATCGGCGAACTGGCTGTAGTCGTAGCGGTTTTCGACCGGCCCGCGCTGGGCCAGGTACATGAAGCCGCTGTTGTCGAAGGCGATGTCGGTGACGGCGTAGTCCTTGTCGGCCTTGACCGTCAGTTCCCAGCGCGGGTCGCCGGCAAAGGTGCCGTCGCGGGCGATGCCCACCGACCAGATTTCCGACTTTTCGCCGACCGAATAATAGAGCCGGCCGCCATGATAGGAGACGCCCCAGATGCGGCGCTCGTCCTGCGTGTAGCCCCAGCTGTCGGGGTCTTCGCTGTCGAAGGCCGCGCCCTGAATGTCCATCACCGAACCATCGTCGGCGACCGGAGCCAGCCCATGCGCCGGACGCCCGGCAACGCCATGGTCGAAGCTGTCGATCAGCCTGCCGTCGGCGTCGATGCGGTGGATCAGGCCGGTGTCGAGGTCGGAGGCAAAGAACTGGCGGTGAAGGGGGTCGAAGGTGAGGTTGCCGATGCCGGGACCGCTGTTGGTGTCGATGTCGGCAAACTTGGAGACCTGGCCGGTGATGCCGTCGATCTTCCAGATGGTACCCGGCCCGCCGCCGTTTTCGGTGCCGAACTGGCCATCCATGAAGGTGGCGCCGGCCGTGCCGCGGCGCTGCCGCTCCGGCCTGCCATCGTCGTCGGCATCCGGGGTGACGATGCGGATGCCGTGCAGCGAGGTGGCGCCGGCATAGAGATTGGGAACGCCCGACGGTAAGCCGTCGCGCACGCCGTCATCATAGGTGAGGCCGAACACCTGGCCGATCTGTTCGGCCGTGACCTCGAAGGGCGGCGGCGTGAAGACGAGCTGGCCGGCGGCCGGCCCGCCGAGATGCGAGACGTCGAACACGCGCAAGGTGGCGCGCGTGGTGTCGATGAAGGTTTCGTCGACCGGATCGACGCCGGGCGGCAGGCCCGCGTCGAAATTGGGAATGATGGTGCCGGAAAATCCGGTCACCGCCATCGAGCCGGGATAGATGATCTGGCTGTCCTGCGCCCGTGCCGCGCCACCCAGCCACAGACCGGCGGTGAGCGTCAGCGCCAGCAGTCCGCCCGGATGCATGGCGCGGCGCAGGCCGCCGTTGAGAGAAGAGTTGAGAGAAGACACGAACGTGCCGCGGACGCGAGACATGAAGCTACCCCCGTTAGCCACGGGAGAAACATCCGGCGTTACCGCGCAAGCCAGGGCAAGGCGCGGTGGTCCGGCACGTTCGTCCCTGATCGAATTGTCTGCTTTCCTCATCGTCACGATACGCCTGCTCTTACGCAGGGTCAACGGAATCAGCGGGAAGCCCAGCGCATCGACCCCGTCCCGAAGGCGGTGGTCGCGCCGAGCTCCCGTTGTTCCCGGAGACCGCGGAGTCTCTGGGTTAATGGTCATGGGGGGCTTCCTTTCCGGGCCGCACCATGCGGCGCCTGGACATCAGTCGCGGGCGGAGGTGGAAAGGTTCATGGCAGGCCTTGCGCAGAATGCTTGCGCGCGATGCTGCCTGTTCTTATATACGCGCCAAGCCGTTCGGCGCCGGAATGCCGGTTGCCGGAACGGAATTTCTTGTGAACAGGGGCTTTCGTCGGAACGCCTGTAGGGGTCCTGAGAGCCTGCTTAGCGGAGAGACTAGAAAAATGGCAAAAGTAATCGGTATCGATCTCGGCACCACCAACTCCTGTATCGCCATCATGGATGGCAAAGAGCCTAAGGTGATCGAGAATGCGGAAGGCGCGCGCACGACGCCTTCCATCGTCGCCATCAGCGGTGACGGCGAACGTCTCGTCGGCCAGCCGGCCAAGCGCCAGGCGGTCACCAATCCTGAAAACACCATCTTCGCGGTCAAGCGCCTGATCGGCCGCCGCTATGACGATCCGGTGACGGAGAAGGACAAGAAGCTTGTCCCCTACAAGATCGTCAAGGGCGACAATGGCGATGCCTGGGTCGAGGCCGGCGGCAAGAAGCAGTCGCCCAGCCAGATCTCGGCCATGATCCTGCAGAAGATGAAGGAAACGGCGGAAGCCTATCTCGGCGAGAAGGTCGAGAAGGCGGTCATCACCGTTCCGGCCTATTTCAACGACGCCCAGCGCCAGGCGACCAAGGACGCCGGCAAGATCGCCGGCCTGGAAGTGCTGCGCATCATCAACGAGCCGACCGCTGCAGCACTTGCCTACGGCCTCGACAAGAAGGATGGCAAGACCATTGCTGTCTATGACCTTGGCGGCGGCACGTTCGACATTTCGGTGCTCGAGATCGGCGACGGCGTGTTCGAGGTCAAGTCGACCAATGGCGACACCTTCCTCGGCGGCGAGGATTTCGACATGCGCCTGGTCGAGTACCTGGCGGCCGAGTTCAAGAAGGAACAGGGCATCGACCTGAAGAACGACAAGCTGGCCCTGCAGCGCCTCAAGGAGGCGGCTGAAAAGGCCAAGATCGAGCTGTCGTCGACGACGCAGACCGAAATCAACCTGCCCTTCATCACCGCCGACGCGACCGGTCCGAAGCACCTGACGCTGAAGTTGACGCGCGCCAAGTTCGAGCAGCTGGTCGACGACCTCGTCCAGCGCACCATCGACCCGTGCAAGGCCGCGCTCAAGGATGCCGGCCTGAAGGCGGGCGAGATCGACGAAGTCGTCCTGGTCGGCGGCATGACCCGCATGCCCAAGATCCAGGAGATCGTGAAGCAGTTCTTCGGCAAGGAGCCGCACAAGGGCGTCAACCCGGATGAGGTCGTCGCTCTCGGCGCCGCCATCCAGGCCGGCGTGCTGCAGGGCGACGTCAAGGACGTGCTGTTGCTCGACGTGACGCCGCTGTCGCTCGGCATCGAGACGCTGGGTGGCGTGTTCACGCGGCTGATCGAGCGCAACACGACGATCCCGACCAAGAAGAGCCAGGTGTTCTCGACGGCCGAGGACAGTCAGTCGGCCGTGACCATCCGCGTCTTCCAGGGCGAGCGCGAAATGGCCGCCGACAACAAGGCGCTCGGCCAGTTCGACCTGGTCGGCATCCCGCCGGCGCCGCGCGGCGTGCCGCAGATCGAAGTCACCTTCGACATCGACGCCAACGGCATCGTCAACGTTTCGGCCAAGGACAAGGGCACCGGCAAGGAGCACCAGATCCGCATCCAGGCATCGGGTGGTCTTTCGGACGCCGACATCGAGAAGATGGTCAAGGACGCCGAGGCCAATGCCGAGAGCGACAAGAAGCGGCGTGCGCTGGTCGAGGCTCGCAATCAGGCCGAGGCGCTGGTGCATTCGTCCGAGAAGTCGCTGAAGGAATATGGCGACAAGGTTTCGGAAGCCGACCGCACGGCGATCGCAGACGCGATCACGGCGCTGAAGGCCGCGGCCGAAGGCGACGACGCAGCCGACATCGAGGCCAAGTCGCAGGCGCTCGCCGAGGCTTCGATGAAGCTCGGCCAGGCCATGTACGAGGCTTCGCAGAAGGAAGCGGCGGAAGCCGACGCCAAGGCGGACGCCGCCAAGGATTCCGATGTGGTCGACGCCGATTTCGAGGAAATCGACGAGGACGACGACAAGAAGAAGTCGGCCTGAACCGTTTGACGGCAAGATAATGCTGAAAGCCCGGCACAAGGCCGGGCTTTTTTGCAACCCCTTGCGGAAAAAACAGCGGACCTCGCCAAAAAATTGCGGGCAAAGCCGCGTCGACACTGGCATCGCGGTTCCATCGCACCTAAATCGAAGCGTCAGTGCCGGCAAAAGACGCAACAATGCTTCAAGACGTTGAGCATCCGGACAGCGGGAAAAAATGAAAGCTGATTTCTACGAAACGCTGGGCGTGCAGAAAGGCGCTGACGAGAAGGAGCTCAAGAGCGCTTTCCGCAAGCTCGCCATGCAGTTCCATCCCGACCGCAACCCCGGCGATCATTCCTGCGAGCACAAGTTCAAGGAAATCAACGAAGCCTATGAGACGCTGAAGGACCCGCAGAAGCGCGCGGCCTATGACCGTTTCGGCCACGCGGCCTTCGAACAGGGCGGCATGAATGGCGGCGCGCAGGGCTTTGGCGCCGGTGGCTTCGCCGACATTTTCGAGGATATTTTCGGCGACATGATGGGCGGGCGCCAGCGCCGCTCGTCGGGTGGCCGCGAGCGCGGCGCCGATCTGCGCTACAATATGGAAATCTCGCTGGAAGAGGCCTTTGCCGGCAAGACCGCGCAGATCCGCGTGCCGGCGTCGATCTCCTGCTCGGAATGCTCGGGCAGCGGCGCCAAGCCGGGCACCCAGCCTGTCACCTGCTCGATGTGCAACGGCCACGGCAAGGTGCGCGCCACGCAAGGCTTCTTTTCGATCGAGCGCACCTGTCCGCAATGCCAGGGGCGCGGCCAGACCATCAAGGACCCATGCCCGAAATGCGCCGGCCAGGGCCGCGTCACCGAAGAGCGTTCGCTGTCGGTCAACATCCCGGCCGGCATCGAGGACGGCACCCGCATCCGCCTTGCCAATGAGGGCGAGGCCGGCCTGCGCGGCGGACCGTCGGGCGACCTCTATATTTTCCTGGCGGTGAAGCCGCATGAGTTCTTCCAGCGCGACGGCGCCGACCTCTACTGCAAGGTACCGATCTCGATGACGACGGCGGCCCTAGGCGGCTCCTTCGAGGTGACGACGCTGGACGGCAGCCAGACCAAGGTGAAAGTGCCGGAAGGCACCCAGAACGGACGCCAGTTCCGTCTCAAGGGCAAGGGCATGCCGGTGCTGCGCCAGCCCAATGTCGGCGACCTCTACATCCAGACCGCGGTCGAGACGCCGCAGAACCTCACCCGCCGCCAGCGCGAGCTGCTGGAGGAGTTCGAACAGCTCTCCTCACAGGACAATTCGCCCCAGTCGAGCGGCTTTTTCGCCCGCATGAAGGATTTCTTCGAGTCCTTCGGCGAGAGTTGATGCATGTCGCCCAAAAGCGGGAACCGGTTTTGCGACAACGAGATGCATGGACCAGAAATCCAAAGCACGCCCGCGTGAATCCATGAAATGCGTCGCGTCTTGAGACGGGACGAAACTTATCTTATCCACGACATGCGTCTGGTCGCATCTTGCCTTGCGCCGCTCAGGTGTTAAGTAACTTACGGGGAGTGCTGAGGAGAACTTGCATGACACGTCCCGGACTGCGAAAGGCGCTTGCCGAAAAGTTCGATGACGAGCTCAAATTCTTCAAGGGCTGGATCGACAAGCCAAAGACGGTCGGCTCGATCGTGCCGACCAGCTCGATCACCGCCCGCAAGATGGCCTCGATCGTCGATCCGAAATCCGGCCTGCCCGTGCTCGAGGTCGGTCCCGGCACCGGCGTCATCACCCGCGCCATCCTGGCCCAGGGGGTACGGCCCGAAAACCTCTACGCGGTCGAATATTCCACCGATTTCGTCCGGCACCTGCGGCAGCTCTATCCCGGCGTCAACGTCATCGAGGGCGATGCCTTCAATCTCAACGCCACGCTCGGCGACAAGAGCGGGATGATCTTCGATTCCGTCGTTTCCGGCGTGCCGCTGCTCAACTTCCCGGTCGCCCAGCGCATCGCCTATATCGAGAGCCTGCTCGACCGCATCCCGGTCGGACGGCCGATCGTGCAGCTGACCTATGGCCCGATGTCGCCGATCCCGGCCGGCCGTGGCGACTACACGGTCAAGCATTTCGATTTCATCTTCCGCAACATCCCGCCGACGCAGCTGTGGATCTACCGGCGCGAGGCGCATTAGGGGTGTGTCGATATTCAGGCGAGGCCGCCCTGCAAACCTGCGGCGCGGCCTGACCTGAATCTCAACACACCCGTCACGCATGTGGCCCAAATCAGGTTCGAATCTTGGGCCGATGCGTTGATTTGAGCTGCCCTTGCCTGTACCTGTCCGGGAACAAGGTGGCCAATGGCAGTGATCCCGAAAATCCTCGTCTTCGCCGGCTCGGTGCGCAGCGGCGCCTACAGCGGCAGGACCGCCGATGTGGCGCAAAAGGAACTTGCCATGCAAGGCGCCGAGGTGACCCGCATCTCGCTCGCCGACTATCCGCTGCCGATCCTCGACGAGGACCTGGAAAAGGAAAAAGGCGTTCCCGAAAACGCCCTGAAGCTCGGCCGCCTGGTCATCGCCCATGACGGGCTGCTGATCGCCACGCCCGAATATAACGGCTCCATTCCGCCGCTGCTCAAGAACACGATCGACTGGGTGAGCCTGATGCGCAGGGATGGCGGCAGGCCGGTCAGGCCGCTTGCCGGCAAGGTGGCTGGCCTCTGCTCATCCTCCTACGGCCGCTTTGCCGGGATCCGCTGCATCAACCACCTGCGCGCCGTGCTGGTGCGTTGTCAGATGGAGGTGGTGACGCCGGAATGCTCGGTGCCCGAGGGCGGCAGCGCCTTCGACGAGGACGGCAATTTCCGTGACGAAAGACTGTACAAATCGATGGAGCACCTATGTCGCACGCTGATCGAAACCTCGCGCATGCTGTCCACCCGGGTCGAGGCGTGATCGCCGATACCATGCGGACCAAATCCATGCACACCAAACCCATGCAGGCCCAATCGATACAGGCCCAATCGATGCAGCAGAGACTGATCGTCGGCCTCGACGTGCCGACCGTGCAGGAGGCCGAGAAGGCGGTGCGCGAACTCGACGGCGTCGTCTCCTTCTACAAGATCGGCTATCAGCTGGCCTTCGCCGGCGGGCTCGACTTCGCCAGGGAACTGGCCAGCGGCGGAACGAAGATCTTCCTCGACATGAAGCTGCTCGACATCGACCACACGGTGGCCAAGGGCGTCGAGAACATCGTCAAGATGGGCGTGACCATGTTGACCGTCCACGCCTATCCAAAGGCGATGCGCGCGGCGGTGGACGCAGCGCGTGGCAGCGAGCTTTGCCTGCTGGCGGTCAGCGTGCTGACCTCGATGGACGAGCAGGACATGATCGATGTCGGCTATGAGTATGACCCGCACACGCTGGTGCTGAGGCGATCGGAGCAGGCGCTGCATGCCGGTATGGGCGGTATCGTCTGCTCGGCCGCGGAAGCCGAAGCGGTGCGCCTCATCGTCGGGCCCGACATGGCGGTGGTGACGCCCGGCATCCGGCCGGCGGGCAGCGACCATGGCGACCAGAAGCGCGTGGTGACGCCGGCACAAGCGATCCGCAACGGCGCCAGCCATCTCGTCGTTGGCCGACCGATCGTCGCGTCGGTCGACAGGCGCGCGGCGGCGGAAGCCATCATCGCCGAAATGCGCTCGGCGTAAGGACCAGTTCTGAAACTCTACTCCGGCGGTCGCCTGACGGCGTTTTCTGCGCTTCCGGTGCTCACGTACTTTAAGTACGCTCCGCTCCGGTTCTCGAAAACACCGCCAACCGTCTCGCCGGAGCGACTTTCAAAACCGGTCCTCGTCTGCACCGACAGAAACAGGGAGAAGAAGAATGCCCAAGGGATACTGGATCGCGCGCGTCGATGTGCGCGACGCGGAAGGCTACAAGGAGTACGTCGCCGCCTCAAAGCTGGCCTTCGACCGCTTCGGCGCGAAATTCCTGGCGCGCGGCGGTGCGCATGAGCTTGCCGAGGGTGTCGGGCGGGCGCGCAACGTTATCATCGAGTTCGAATCGCTCGCGGCGGCGCATGATTGCTACCACTCGCCTGAATATCAGCGCGCGGTCGCCATCCGCCAGAAGGTCGCCGACGGCGAGATCGTGCTGGTCGAAGGCATCTGAGGCCTATCCCGGTCAGCTAGGAGCGGCAGACTTCAGACGAAGTCCTGAAGGTTCACTTCCCTCAGCTTCGCCCCGCCGAGCAAGGCCCCGATCAGCTGGTGTTTGAGGGCGAGGCAGTGCGAGCGGGCAAGTTTCACAATGCCGGGAACGTCGCTCTTCTCGCAGGCCTGCAGCAATTGCTTCTGCTGTTCGATGATCAGCTGGGTGAAATCGCGTGACTTGAATCCGAGATGGAGCGCCCGTTCCGACTGGTCGAGGATCTGACTGAGGAGCTGTGCCAGCCGCAGGTTCCCGGAAAGCTCGGCAATCGCCAGGCGAAAGGCACGGTCAGCCGCGAGGAATGCAACATGGCTGCGCAGCGTTTCGGGTTTCAGCACCTTTCTTGCCGCCAGCCTGATGTCATCCAGCCCGCGCTCGGTGATGCTGGAAGCGGAAACCCTGAACACTTCCGGCTCGATCAGGCCGCGGACGTCAAAGATCTCGCTGACGTCGCGCAAGGTCAGCGTGGTGATGATATAACCACGACGCGGCTCGCTCCTGACCAGCCCTTCCTGCATGAGGCGGGCCAGCGCCGAGCGGATCGTCGCCTTCTTGATCCCGTAGCGGGCCTCGATCTGCTTCTCCGTCAGGGCTTCGCCAGGCGACAGGACGCAGGCGACGATGTCGCTCTTCAACTGCTCGTATGCCTGCTCGCTGCGCAGGACGTCCGCCGTCGACAGCGCCGTTGTCCCGCCCGGGGAATCAGGCGAGTTCGATGGCGTGGCTTTCGTCGATTTCATGTTTCCGCACTGTCCACTTGTTTGGGCATGGTCTCTGGACAAACGGAAACCGTTTGTCCGAGAAAACCGGATTCCACTTTTCGGGATCATCTGGCTCCGATTGACGTCTTCATCGGTATTGGCTAGCGTTGACCTTCCTAGATATCTTAACTGAGCATCTCAGATAGGATTTGTGGAATGCCCCTATCCGCCGACTCCCCTCTGTATCCTGCCATCACGGACATCGTCAACGCGGCGGCAGGCCCCGCTCCCTTCGAGCAAGTCAAGGCCGTGCTGAGCTTCTACACGAACCGTTTCCATTCGCTGGGCAGGCTGGTTCACGAGGAGGAGGACGACGAGCTGCTCCTGCACGTGAGCCCCAGCCTGACGATCTATCACATCACGCTCTCTCCCGGCGTGCAGTATCCGCCGCACAACCACCTGATGGATGCGCTGATCGGCATCTACCGCGGCAGCGAGACAAACTTCATCTACCCGGCCACCGGCGACGAAATAGAGGCTCCTGAGCGGCAGGATTTCGTCGCGCCCGCTGTGACGCACATGGCTCCCGACACCGTTCACTCGGTTGCAAATACGGGCGGCGGCCGTTCCGGAGCGCTTCACGTTTACCTGGGTGATTTGCCAGGGACCAGCCGCCAGCTGTGGAGCCTGGCCGACAGCCATGCGGAACCGTTCGACAACGACCGCTACATGGCCGGCGCACGGCCTATCCAGCAATCGACCGCCAAGCCTGAATAGTCTTTTGTCCAAATGATCGCGACGGCGTGGGCCGCTAGAGCCGGATGACTTCAGGTCGAAACGACCTGAGGTCTGAATCCGCCTCTAAATCAATGAGATAGAGCATGATGTCGTCCGAAGACCGCTTCACGCTTTTCGGCATCGCGCTCCAGTTGACATGCAGGTATTTACCTGCATATATAGCCTCACAAACAAACGAGTGAGGCCGATGGACGCCGACAAGGTTTTCAAGGCACTGGGCGACCCGACACGCAGAAGGCTGCTTGACCTTCTGTGTGAGAAGAACGGGCAGGCGCTCGGCCAGCTCTGCGAAAACCTGGACATGGCGAGGCAATCCGCCACCCAGCACATCGACCTACTGGAGGCAGCCAATCTTGTGAGCACGGTCAAGCGCGGCCGCGAGAAGCTGCATTTCATCAACCCCGTGCCGCTGCACGAAGTCTACGAGCGGTGGGTGCGGAAATTCGAACGGCAGCGGCTCAGCCTGCTGCACGATCTGAAACAAGAACTCGAAGGAGAGGACCAATGACCCGAGAGACGACCAGCTTTGTCTACGTGACCTACATCAGATCGACGCCGCAAAAGGTGTTCGAGGCCATCATCAAGCCTGATATCGCAAGGCGCTACTGGGGCCACGAGAACGTCTCCGACTGGAACCCTGGATCGAAATGGGAACATATCCGCGCCAATGATCAGCGGACCGTCGAACTCGTCGGCAAGGTCGTCGAGATCTCGCCGCCGACCCGCCTCGTCATGACCTGGGCGAACGCTTCGCAGGCCGACGATCCATCACAATACAGCCGGGTGACGTTCGGCATCGAGGAATACGACACAATGGTGCGGCTGACCGTCACCCATGACGAACTCGAAGCCGGCAGCGGCATGGCGAAAGGCATCAGCCAGGGATGGCCGGCCGTGCTGTCCAGCATGAAATCCTTCCTCGAAACCGGCAGCGGCATCGACATTTCCGCCAAGCCGAAATCAGCCTGATGCCCCGCGATATCATGCAGAACCAGGCCAGTGGAGAACGACAATGACCAAGCGCTATACCGGCGGCTGCGCATGCGGTGCGATCCGCTATGAAACAAGCGGCGAGCCGATCTTTCAGAACCACTGCCAATGCCTCGATTGCCAGAAGCGCGCGGGCACCGGCCATGGGTCCTATCTGACCTTCGGCCGCCGGGCCGATATGGCAATCACCGGCGAGGCAAGCACCTGGCGGGTTGCGGGCGACAGCGGCAGCGAAAAGGTCCATGCCTTCTGCCCGACCTGCGGAACGCCGGTCTACCTGACATTCGTCGCCATGCCCGAGTTTATCGCCGTCCACGCAACCAGCCTCGACGACCCCGGCGATTTCGAGCCGCAAGTCGTCACATACACCGTCCGCGGCCATGCGTGGGATGTGATCGACCCCTCGTTGCAGGCATTCGAGGGAATGCCTCGGGGATAGCGATCCATTCCGGCGCGGCGTTCCTAACCGGTCAGCCGGCTGGCCGCGGTTTCGGCCATGGCGTCGGCAAGCTCCAGGCCCCATTGGTGGCGGCAGTAGGCCCGGAAATCGAAGCAAGGCAGGCCGGGGCAAACCTCGAACTCGATGAGGTGGACCTTGTCGTCGGCCTCGACGCGGAGATCGATGGAAAACACGTCGCGCAGGCCGAGCCCGCTCATCAGCCCCCCGGCAATCGTGCGAATCCTGGCGTCGGCGAGCGGCTGGCTGTCGGCGACCGCGACGAGCTCCGGTTCGGCATAGTGTCCTGCCGCCTTCGCCGCCTCGCCCGTGTCGCCGTAAAGCGCCAGGCTGTCCGCCATGGTCTGGAAATCGGCGCCTGAATCGACAAAGGCCACGCCAAGCGCTTCGACCCCGGCGGCTGGCGCCAGGCCGAGGAAACTGGCGCGCACGTTGCGGCCGGCGACATAGGGCTGGACGACGACGTCGTCGCGATAGGCGGCGAACACGCGCCGGCTAAGCTCCAGTGCGTGGCCGAGATCGCTGGTGCGCGAATCCGCCCAGATGCCGATCTTGGCGCCAAGCCGGTTGGGCTTGACGAACCAGCCGGCGGGCGACGCGGGCGGCTCGACCAGCCACTTGCCGTCGCGCGCAAGACCGGCCTGCGGCACTGGCAGGCCGAGGGCGCCAAGCACGGCGCCGGCACGGAACTTGTCCTGGCAGAGCGCGAACAGCGAATCGTCCGCGCCGATCGTTTTGAACCCGCCGAGTCTCGCAAGGGCGGGTGCCGCGCCGCCGCGGAAATAGGCGATGCCGTCGGTCAGCGTCCAGACCAGCGTCGTGCCCAGATGCTCGCCGGCGAGCACGCTTGCGGCATCGTCGAGCGCCACCGGTGCGAAAGACAGGCCGCGTGCGAGGCAAGCGGCGGCAAGCGCATCGAACTCGTGGGCGAGATCGGTCGACTGCGCCAGATAGGAAGCGATTTCGGCGGCACGCCCCGGTTGATGACCGTCGGCGACGAGACGGTCGAAACAGGCCTTTTCCGGCTCATGGACGAGGATCAGTCTTGGCTTGTGGCTCGTCATGGGCTTGCACGGTTTTCCAGCGGTAGGCGTCGCCTACCATCGCACGGGAAGCGCAATCGGCTCCCGCGAAACCGACCGGGCCGGACGGTTGCGTGACAACGCAGCGGGCAAGCGCGGTTCAATCGGGCGCGGTTCAGGCGATCAGCACGCGCGGTTCGAACCGGCCGTTGACGGGGGTGTCGATGAGGAAGGTCATGCCCGCCTGCGGGTCGAGCTTGCGCTGCTTGTCGTCCTTGCCCTTCCAGGCCGAGGTCACCGCCAGCCGGTCGGCCTTGGCACCGACAAAGGCCGGGCAGGACGCCTGCGTCGCCGGCATGGCAATTTCGCGCAACAATGTGCCATCGGGCGAATAGGCCTTCACCGCCGCGCCGCCCCAGACGGCATTCCACAGCACGCCATCGCGATCGACGACGGAGCCGTCGACGTAGCCCTTCGAGGAGCGGTGGTCGACGAACACTTTCGACTCGCCAACCGGCAGGCCAGTCGTTGGATCGCAGGCGACGCGCATCAACAGGCCGGTCGAGGTGTCGGTGTAATAGGCGATCGTCCCGTCCTCTGAAAAGCAGATCGAGTTCGACACGGTGATGTCCGAAAACAGGCGGCGCAGCTCGCCCTTGAAGAACCAGTAGATCGAGCCCGCACCCTTGCTCTCGTCCTTACCCATCGTGCCGACCCAAAAGGCGCCGCAGGGATGGACGCGGGAATCGTTCGAGCGGGTGAGCGGATTGTCGGCCTCGACCGGCGTGTGCAGCGTCATGGCGCCGGTCGCGACATCGCGGACATAAAGCCCGGTCTCGGTGGCGATCAGCTGGCGCTGGTCGTCGATGATGGCGATGGCGCTTGCCATCTGGCCAAGCTCGTGGATTTTCAGCGCGCCGCCGGCCACGGGCCTTTCCAGAAGCTGACCGTTGACGATGTCGAACCAGAACAGCGCATCGGTGGCGGGATCGTAGCTCGGCCCTTCGCCGAGCTGGCAGATGTGATCGGAAAAAACCGAAACCTCGCTCATCATGCTTCTCCGAACACCGCGTCCCAGGCCGTGACGGCGGCATGCGCGCGGACCGCCACCTCGCCGACGCTCATGCCCGGCTTGAACAGGCTGGAGCCGAGGCCAAACACCGTCACCCCCACCGCCTTGTAGCCGGCAAAGTCCTTTTCCGAGACGCCGCCGACCGCGCCGACCAATGTCTGCGCCGGCAGCACCGCCCGGATTGCGGAAATGCCTGCCGCGCCGAGCACGCTCGCCGGGAAGAATTTCAGCGCCGAGGCGCCGAGCCTGATCGCCTGGAAGGCCTCGGTCGGCGTGAACACGCCCGGCATCGTCACCATGCCGTAGTGCATCGCCCGCGCCATCACCTCGGCATCGATGTTGGGGCTGACCAGCAGCCGCCCGCCGGCCTTGTGCAAGCCATCGACATCGGCCGATGTCAGCACCGTGCCGGCGCCGACCAGTGCCGTTTTCGGCAGCACTTCGACGATCCGGGCGATCGACGAGAACGGCTCCGGGGAATTGAGCGGCACCTCGATCGCCTCGATGCCGGCGTCGAACAGCGCCTGGCCGATCGCGATCGCCTCAGTGGGCTTGAGGCCGCGCAGGATAGCGACCAGGCCGCGCTTGAGCTTGGGAAAAGGTGCGGTCTGGCTCATCGGGCTGCTCCGGTTCTGGCGATCATGCCGTTCTCACGCGCCGCTTCGATGAGACCGGCGCGCACCGCCTCATCGGCATCGACGGTGCGGACCTTAAGTCCGGCGAGGCCGAGTGCGGTTTGGTAAAGCGCTCCGAGCGCGCCGGAGGCGACCAGCACGACCGGTTCCGCGCCGGCGCCATGACGGCGGCTGGCGGAAGCGATCTCGCCACCGATCAGCAGGCCGGACAGGCAGGCGGCGGCATCGTCCGCTTTCAGATCCTGCAGCAGGCCGGCGGCGCGGATGGAAAACAACCTCGAAGTGACATCGCCGGCCTCAGTCAATGCGGTTTCGCACCAGCTGCGGAAGAACGGATTGTCCGAGGTGACCGGCTTGGGATGCTCGCCGAGCGAATGGCGCAGGATCGAGTGCGCGGCAAGCACCGAGAACAGCTCGCCGGTCGGCCAGGTGCCGAAACCGGTGACAGTGCAGTCCTCGACCAGCACCCATTTCGAATGAGTGCCGGGCATGCAGACCAGCTCACGTCCGTTGACCGGAAGGCCGGCGCCGGCAAGCTGCGTTTCCTCGCCGCGCATGACGTCGGGGGCATCGGCCAGGCGCTGGGCAAGGCCCGGCACGATGCGGATGTCGCGATGCTGGCCGGGCACCCGGGCGGCACCCGCCAGGATGGCACCGATCGGCGCCGGAACCACGACATAGGGCGCCTCGAGCCAGCCCTGGCGCGAGCCGGCCATGCCGCAGATGATGACGGGCAGTGCCTCCGGCGCGGCCATGGCCGCCAGATGCCCTTCGAGAATGGTGGCAAAGCCTTTCTGCTGGGCGGTGATCAGGCCATCATCGCCGCGACGTTCGGCAACAACCTTGCCGTCCCTGTCGATAAGCCAGACCCGCATGCGGGTCGTGCCCCAGTCGACAGCCGCTACCGCCGGCGCGTTGCTGGCAAACCCTGGGCTCACAGGAAACCTCCATCGACTATCAGCATCTGCGCGGTCAGCATGCGCGAGGCGTCCGAGGCCAGGAACAGCACCGTGCCGACGATATCGTCCGGCTGCATCACCTGCTTGATGCACTGCTTGGCGACATGGGCGGCCAGCGCCTGTTCGGTCACCCAGAGTTCTTTCTGCCGCTCGGTGATCACCCAGCCCGGCGCAATGGCGTTGACGCGGATGCCGTCCACGCCGAGCTTGCCGGCCAGCCCCTTGGTGAGGCCGAGAATGCCGGCCTTGGCGGCGGTGTAGGCCGGCATGTCGGGGTGATTGATCAGATAGGATGTCGAGGTGAAATTGATGATCGAGCCACCGCCGGCCCTCTTCATGCCGGGCGCCACCGCTTGCGCGGTGAAGAAATGCGGCCGCAGATTGATCGCCTGGTTGTTGTCCCAGAACTCCACCGTCACGTCTTCGACGGCATGGCGCTCGTCGAGGGCCGCATTGTTGACCAGAACGGTGACATCGCCATGCGCCTGCGCCGCGCTTGCGGCGGACGCACGCAGAGCCTCGACGTCGCGCAGGTCGGTCTTGAGATACAGCGGCCGGCGGCCGAACGCTTTCTCGATGCGGTCGGCAAGCGCGATGCTGGGGCCATCGGCGATGTCGATGAAGGCGACATTGGCGCCCTGGCGCACAAAACCCTCGGTCAGTGCCGCGCCAATTCCGGAGCCGCCGCCGGTGATCAGCACCGAGGCTCCTTCGAGGTCGGCAAAATGCGCCGATGGCATCATATCTGTCGTCTCCCAGCGCATGACCCCGACCGCGCCCTTTGCACGTCGTGAAGGACGCGCGGCGCCGTAGTCGGACCGGCGCGCATCCTAGCCAGACACGTCGTGCGGGCAAGGGCGAAACGGCGGATTTGCGGGCTTATGTCGGACAAAACGACAATGCGTCGCACCGGACGCGCAAAGCGGCCTCATCGGGATTGCGGACCGCTTCGCGATCGCCGGTCAGATCGCCTTGGCGCGCAAGGCACCGCGGAAGGAATCGCGGAGATAGCCGAGAGTGGCATCGGCATCGACCGGCTTGCCGAACAGATAGCCTTGCCCGCCGGCGCAGCCGAACTGGACCAGGCGGTCGGCCTGCGCCTCCTGCTCGATGCCTTCGGCGACCACGTCCATGCCGAGCCCCTCGCACATGGCGAGAATGGCGCGAATGATGTGTTCGGACGGACGGTCGTCGAGAATGGAGGAGACGAAGGCGCGATCGATCTTGAGCTTGTCGAAATGAAATTCACGCAAGCGGCCGAGCGAAGACTGGCCGGTGCCGAAATCGTCGAGCGAAACGCGGATACCGACGCGGCGCAGATCCTCGACGATCTTCTCGGCCGAGGCAGGATCGTTCATCAGGCCGGTCTCGGTGATCTCGATCTCCAGCCGGCTCGGATCGAAGCCGGTGCGGTCGAGAATCGCCAGTATGTGCAGGCCGGTGTTCTGGTCGACGAGCTGCGAGGGCGACAGGTTGAACGACAGGAACAGGTCCTTCGGCCAGCTTCTGGCCGCTTCGGTCGCCTTGCGCAGCACCAGCTGCGACAGCGGGCCGATGATACCGCGTTCCTCGGCGATGGGAATGAACACTGTTGGCGGCACGGAGCCGAGGTCGCGATCGGTCCAGCGCGCCAGCGTCTCGAAGCCGATGGTGCGGCGCGTGTTGAGGTCGACGATGGGCTGGAAGTGCGGCTCCACCTCGCCGGCCGAGACAGCGCGGCGCAGTGCCTGTTCGATGCGGGTGACGCGCTTGGCCGCCTCTTCCATCTCGCGGGTGTAGACGACGACGCGGCCACGGCCGGAACGCTTGGCGTGATAGAGCGCAGTCTCCGCCTTGTTGACGAGGATCTCGGTGGTCTCGTCGCCCGAATAGAACAGCGAGCAGCCGACCGAGGCCGAAAGCCTGGCGGTGCGTTCGCCGACATCATAGGGCGCCGAAAGAATCTCGATCAGCATGCGGGATTTTTCAGCCGCCGCCTCCTCGCTGAACACCATCGGGTAGAGGAAGGCGAATTCGTCGGCGCCGATGCGGCAGACGGTGGAATGGCCGTCCATCGAGGCGCGCAGCCGCATCGCGACCTGGACCAGGATATCGTCACCGGCCTTGTGGCCGAACAGGTCGTTGATCGGCTTGAAGCCGTCCAGGTCGAGAATGCCGACGGTGAACGGCGCTGGGTCGTCGGCACGGTCGCTGATCAGGCGATCGACCTTGTCGAAGAAGCGGCGATGGTTGCCAAGCCCGGTCAACGGATCGGTGAACGCCAGATCCGTGCTCTCCCTGTTTGCCTGACCGGTGCCAAACGAAGTTTGCATCGGTGTCCCTGTTTTGTGACGTCGGAATTTGGTTTTTAGACTGGCAGTAAACCCTTTAGGAAACGTATCGCCAAATCGATTATTCGCGGGTAAAGCGCATTGTTTTCAAGAGGGTCGACGCGACGCGCGTCAAGCCTTCACGCGGATCTCAGCCATTGGGCCGGACACGATAGAGTTCGAGCGCGGCACCACTTGTTTCCGCGATCGGTTGCAGCCATTCCGGCACGTTGCCGCGCATCAGCCCGGCAAGAAAACCGCCCGGCGCGGTGAAGGCGAAAAGCTGGCTTTCCGGGTTGCCGCGGCACAGCGCCACAAGGCCGACATGATGATCCCCGGCGATCGACCTGGCTTGCGCGTCGGAACCGAGGAAAGCGTCGAGCGCCAGCAGGTTTCCGGCGACGTTGCGGTGGTAGGGCCCGGCGAACACGCGATGCCGGGAGTACACCAGGATCGGCGATCCGAGATTGGAGACGGCGAGCACGGTGGTATCCGGCAGCCTACCGAGTGCGGCGAAGCTGGCCTTGGCCTGGCAGGACGGGTCGGCGCCAGCGTCGCTTGTGATCCCCGCACCGGTCGCGAGCGCCGCCGATGCCGCATGGGCGGCGCCTGACCAGATTGAGTTCACCGAGATGAGCCAGGCCGCGGCCATCCGCAGCACCGTGCCGCGCGACGGACTGGTTTCGGCCCGCCGCCGCCATTTGGCGATCCACCCAGAAAGCGGGATCACCGCGAAGGCAATCGAGAATGTCGAGCCGCGCACTTGCCAGACGCTGACCAGGAAGGCCACGGCCAGCAGCACGGCGACAAGGCTGTCCTGGCGCCGCCAGCCGCCACGGCGCAGGTGCAGCGCCATCAGCACGATCGCGACCAGCGGCGTGGCATAGCGCGCCGCCAGCTCCGCCGGATCGCGGGCGGCCAGCAGGAACAGCGACTGCGCCTCGTCGATATGATCGAGCCACAGTGTCTTCAGGCGCGGATCGAGCCCCGCATAGGGCGAGGCCAGGCATTGCGGAAACAGCACAAGGAGGACCGTGCCGAGCACCAGCGCCAGCACGCCAAGCGACAGCAGACGCCGCCGGCGTGTGCGCCCGGCTGCTTCGATCGAGGCGATCGCCGCAAGGCCGGCTCCGGCAAGGGCCGCCACGACGAACTGCGCCGTCGAGAAGGCATCGCATTGCGCCTGGCCCCAGGCCGATAGCGGGATGGTGGCGACGAAGACGAGTGCCGAGACGCCGGCAAAGCCAAGGCCGAAATCCCTGGCGATCCGCCTTTCGCCTGATACGTCGAAGGCGAACAGCGTCGCCACGCAGACGCCGATCGTGGCGACGTAGGGAGCGGTTTCCATGCCGACGGCGAGCGTCAGCGCGGCGCTCAGGCCGGCAAGGAACGCCGCCAGCCTGAGCACGGGCGCTTCGAGCAGAAAACTCAGGCTGGCGACGGCCAGCATCAGCTGGACATTGTGATGATCGAGCGCGCCCGGCGCGAAGATGCCGATGAAATACAGCGCCGCCGCGCCGACGATGACGGCGGGCAGCACCGCGCCATCGCCGGCAAAGCTGCGCGCGGGGCGGATGATGAAGACCATGGTCAGGCCGAAGAGCAGGGCCGGCCACGCCACTTGCGCCACGTTCTCGGCGAGGGTCATGTTGCCGGTCAGGCTCGATACGGCGAGCACAATGGCGGCGATCGGCGCATCGACCAGCCGCGACCAATGCATGACGAAGCCGCCTTCCAGGCCCATCCGGTATTGATGCAGGTCGAACCAGCCCTGGCCGGCCAACAGGTCGCGCACCTCGACCAGCCGCAGCAGATCGTCATTGTCGCCGCCGGCGTTAAGCAGCGCCGGGAAACCGGCGCAGGCGTCGACGGCAAGGACGCCGAGCGTGGCAAGCAGCGCCAAGATGAGGTCCGCTCGCCAGGAGGCGCGTGCCCTATCCTTGGAAAGCATCGCGGTATGGGCGGTGGTCATGGAGCGGGGCTTTCAGCCGGTTTTTGTCGGCGCAGGCTAGCGCCGGCCGCTTCACAAAGCGTAAAGCGGCGCGATTTCGCGCCGCTTTTCAGCGCCATGCATCAATCGCGCGCCGGAAACACCCACAGCGACGACAGAATGTAGCTCACGGTGCTCGCGGCGACCGTCATCAGTGCCGACATGGCAAGCGCCGACATGCCGAAACGGGTGACCGCCAGATGCGACACCAGGCCCGAAAACAGCGCGCATCCGAGCTGCAGCGCAAGATAGCGCGGCATGGCGCTGGCATGATCGTGCTGGCCGCCGAATGTCCAGCCGCGCTGCGCGCTATAGGCAGCGACGAAGGTGATCGCATAGGCGACGACACTGCCGGTGAAGGGCGAAAGACCCAGCGACACCAGAAGCCACGACAGAGCAAACAACAGCAATGCGGCGCCGACGCCGACCGTCAGGAACCGGAACAGGCGCGTCTGGACAAAGGCCGGCAATGCTTCGCTCAAGCGTCGCGTGTCGGCAGTTCATTGGCCGGCAAGTTATTGGACTGCCCGGATTTCAGGCGCTTGACCGGTATTTCCAGGACACCGAGCAGAAAGGCCGAGAAGAAAGCCTGGAGTGAAATGACCATCAGGCTCAGGCCCAGCACGACGATGCGCGGGATTTCGGAATCGTTCAGCGGGCCGAAGCCAAGATGCGCCCAGCGCGCCACGGCATAGCCGAAGAACAGCACGCCGCCGGCAAAGCAGATGCCGGCATTGGCGGCGAGGCGGTCGGTGCTGATGGTTCTGGTCAGCCAGTCGGAACGGCGGCTTGGCGGCAGGATGCCGGTTATCTCGGCATAGTAGCGCGAAATGGCGCCGAAGGTGATGAGCTGGACGCCGGTGACGACCATGAAACAGGCGGCGACGAAGGTGTTGAGGTCGAGCGACAGATTGTCGATGACGCGCAGCGGCCCGAACACCAGCAGCGCCGCAAACACGATGCCAAGGCCGCCGATCACCGTGCCCGGGATGAAGAACATCCAGCGCGGATTGTAGACCAGCAGGAACTTCAGGTGCCGCCAGCCATCGCGCCAGGTCCTGAGATGCGGCGGCCGGCTGCGGCCGTCGGGCTTGAGCGTTGTCGGCACTTCCTCGATGCGCAGGCCGGCAAGGGCGCCGCGCACCACCATCTCGCTGGCGAATTCCATGCCGGTCGTCTGCAGGTCGAGTTTTCTGATGCTGTCGGCGTTGAAACCGCGCAGGCCACAGTGGAAATCGCCGGTCTTGATGCGGAAGAACAGGCGGCCGACAAAGCTGAGCACCGGGTTGCCGAGATAGCGGTGCAGCGGCGGCATGGCGCCCGCTTCGATGCCGCCCTGGAACCGATTGCCCATGACCAGGTCGGCGCCGTCGCGCAGCCGCGCGACGAAGGCTTCCAGCGCGCCGAAATCATAGCTGTCGTCGGCATCGCCCATGATGATGAAGCGGCCCTTGGCGGCGGCGATGCCACCCAAAAGGGCCGCGCCATAGCCCTTCTGCGCCACCGGCACGACACGGGCGCCGCCTTGCGCGGCAATCGCCTGCGATCCGTCGGTGCTGCCATTGTCTGCTATCAGCACCTCGCCCGAGATGCCCGCTTTGTCGAGAAAGGCTTTCGCCTTGCCGATGCAGACGGCCAGCGTCTCGGCCTCGTTGAGGCACGGCATCAGGATGGTCAGTTCGAGCTCTTTGGTTGCAGCGGCGCGGATGGCGGTGACGGCGTTCATGGTCGTTGTTCCATCGAGCGCCCGGCGCAGCTTTGGTCGGCAGGGCGCATTCGGGGCTTACCGTTGCACGGCAAGGCTTAAGAAAGCGATGACGCGCAGCCTCGCCTTGTCTCCAAATGACCGGCAGGGTCTGGCCGAGGTTCGCGACTTGCTGATGCCAATCTTCAAAACGTCGCGATTGGCAGACGCCCAGTGAGCCTGTACAGGCAAGACAGTCGCCCATCCGAGCCGCCGGAGACCGCCATGAAGCTGAAAATCGCCGTCCAGATGGACCATATCTCCACCGTGTCGATCGCCGGCGACACCTCTTTCGCGCTATCGCTGGAGGCGCAGCGGCGCGGCCATCAGCTGTTCCACTACACGCCCGACCGGCTGTCGCTGCGCGACGGCAAGGTGTTTGCCCGCATCGAGGAGATGCAGGTGCGCGACGAGAAGGGAGCGCATTATTCGCTGGGCGAGCAGGTGCGCACCGATCTGGCGGAAATGGATGTCGTCCTGCTGCGCCAGGATCCGCCCTTCGACATGAACTACATCACCGCCACGCACATCCTCGAGCGCATCCACCCGAAGACGCTGGTGGTCAACGATCCGGCCTGGGTACGCAACAGCCCGGAAAAGATCTTCGTCACCGAGTTTCCCGACCTGATGCCGGACACGCTGATCACCAAGGACCCGCTCGAAGTCGCCGCCTTCCGCAAGGAGTTCGGCGACATCATCATCAAGCCGCTTTACGGCAATGGCGGTGCCGGCATCTTCCACATGCAGGAGGCCGACCGCAACCTTGCCTCGCTCCTGGAAATGTTCGGGCAGATGTTCCGCGAGCCCTACATCGTGCAGCGCTACCTGAAGGATGTGCGCAAGGGCGACAAGCGCATCATCCTGATCGACGGCGAACCGGTCGGCGCCATCAACCGGGTACCGGCCGAGCACGATTCGCGCTCCAACATGCATGTCGGCGGCCGCGCCGAAAAGACCGAGCTGACGGAACGCGAGCGCGAGATCTGCGCCCGCATCGGGCCGGCGCTGAAGGCGCGCGGCTTCATCCTCGTCGGCATCGACGTCATCGGCGACTACATGACCGAGATCAACGTGACCTCGCCGACCGGCGTGCGCGAAGTGCGCCGCTTCGGCGGCGCCGACATCGCCAGCCTGTTCTGGGACGCGGTCGAGGACAAGCGGCGGACGTAGTCCGTTTTCATTTTGTGTTAACCATGTTCCGGTTTTTCAACCGGGCACAACCCGGCCGCGACCGGTGCGGCTGCATGTTCCTGTAATGTTCTTGATTTGACCGGGGAATTGTGATTGTCTTCCCGCGGGGCCATTCCTGGCCCTCGCACGGGCTGGGGCCAGCCCATATCCGGGGGCTGAGAAAAATGGTGGCGCGGGTTCGCACGGTCGCTTTCCAGGGCATCGAGGCCGTGCCGGTCGACGTGCAGGTGATGATCGCGCCCGGCAAGGTCAACATGCACATCGTCGGCCTGGCCGACAAGGCGGTGGCCGAAAGCCGCGAACGGGTGCAGGCGGCCCTGCATGCCTCCGGCCTGTCGATGCCTTCGAAGAAGGTCACGGTCAATCTGGCGCCCGCCGACCTGCCGAAAGAAGGCAGCCACTATGATCTGCCGATCGCGCTTGGCCTGATGGCGG
The DNA here is from genome assembly GCF_042682105.1 of Mesorhizobium calcicola. Taxonomy (NCBI): domain Bacteria; kingdom Pseudomonadati; phylum Pseudomonadota; class Alphaproteobacteria; order Hyphomicrobiales; family Phyllobacteriaceae; genus Mesorhizobium; species Mesorhizobium calcicola. The sequence continues at coordinate 222,472 of NZ_JBHUGY010000020.1, read as the reverse complement.
CACTGGGCGCCATTCCGGGCGACATGCTGGCCGGCTATGTCGTGCTGGGCGAATTGTCGCTCGACGGCACGATTGCCGCGGTCGCCGGTGCCCTGCCGGCGGCGATCGGCGCCAATTCCGAAGGCAAGGGCCTGATCTGCCCGTTCGCCTGCGGGCCGGAAGCGGCCTGGGCCGGCAAGGATTTCGACATTCTGGCGCCGCGCAGCCTGATTGCGATCGCCAATCATTTTCGCGGCACGCAGGTGCTGTCGCGGCCGGAGGCCGGCATCCACGCCGCGGCGCGCGACCTGCCAGACCTTGCCGACATCAAGGGCCAGGAGACCGCCAAGCGGGCGCTGGAAGTGGCGGCCGCCGGCGGACACAACCTCTTGATGATCGGCCCGCCGGGATCGGGCAAGTCGATGCTGGCGCAGCGGCTGCCGTCGATCCTGCCGCCGCTGGCGCCGAAGGAGCTTCTCGAAGTCTCGATGATCGCCTCGGTGGCGGGGGAGCTCGGCGAAGGCAAGCTGACCGACCGGCGGCCGTTCCGCGCGCCGCACCATTCGGCCTCGATGGCGGCGATGGTCGGCGGCGGCATACGCGCCCGGCCGGGCGAAGTGTCGCTCGCCCATCACGGCGTGCTGTTCCTCGACGAGTTTCCCGAATTCACGCCGCAGACACTCGACGCCCTGCGCCAGCCGCTGGAGACCGGCGACTGCATGATCGCACGGGCCAACCATCGCGTCACCTATCCGGCGCGCATCCAGCTGGTCGCGGCGATGAACCCGTGCCGCTGCGGCATGGCCGGCGAGCCGGGCTATCGCTGCCTGCGCGGCGAACGCTGCCGCACCGACTACCAGGCACGCATCTCGGGCCCGCTGCTCGACCGCATCGACCTACGGATCGAAGTGCCGGCGGTCTCGGCCAGCGACATGATCCGGCCCGACCGGGCGGAGAAAAGTGCTTCCGTGGCGCTGCGCGTGGCGCGCGCCCGCGCCATCCAGCGCGAGCGTTTCGAGCGGCTCGGCGTCACTCAAGCCACCACCAACGCGCATTGCGCGCCGGCGGTCATCGAGGAGATCGCCATGCCCGACGCCGCCGGCCTGTCGCTGCTCAAGGACGCCAGCGAAAAGCTCGCCTTTTCGGCGCGGGCCTATCACCGCGTGCTGAAAGTGGCGCGAACACTGGCCGATCTCGACGCCAGCGAAACGGTCGGCCGCATCCATCTGGCGGAAGCGATTTCCTACCGCATGAGTTCGGAGCGCGTGGCGCAGGCGGCGTGAGCTTTCCCCCCTCAAGGGAGCGGGGGACGCGGCGTTCCAGACGATCCTTCAGGCCGAGGCGCGCGCCTTCAGCTCCAGCCGCCGCGCGTGCAGCACCGGCTCGGTGTAGCCGTTGGGCTGGATGCGGCCCTTGAACACCAGGTCGCAGGCAGCCTGGAAGGCGATGGAATTGTCGAAGTCGGGCGCCATCGGTCGATAGTGCGGATCGCCGACATTCTGCCGGTCGACGATGGCCGCCATGCGCTGCAGGGAATCCGTTACCTGGATACGCGAGCAGACATCGTGGCGCAGCCAGTTGGCGATGTGCTGCGAGGAGATGCGCAGCGTGGCGCGGTCCTCCATCAGGCCGACATCGTTGATGTCAGGCACTTTCGAACAGCCGACACCTTCCTCGATCCAGCGCACGACATAGCCGAGGATCCCTTGCGCGTTGTTGTCGAGTTCGCGCTGGATCTCGTCCGGGGTCCAGTTCGGACGCACCGCGACCGGCACCGACAATATGTCGTCGAGCCTAGCCTTCGGCCGGCTCTTCAGCGCTGCCTGCACGGCGTGGACATCGACCTTGTGATAGTGCGTCGCATGCAGCGTCGCTGCCGTCGGCGACGGCACCCAGGCGGTGTTGGCGCCGGCCTTGGGATGGGCGATCTTCTGTTCCAGCATCGCCGCCATCAGGTCGGGCATCGCCCACATGCCCTTGCCGATCTGGGCATGGCCGGCCAGCCCGCATTCGAGCCCGGTGTCGACGTTCCAGGCCTCGTAGGCGGAAATCCAGGCGGCCTGCTTCATGTCGCCCTTGCGGATCATCGGCCCGGCTTCCATCGAGGTGTGGATCTCGTCGCCGGTGCGGTCGAGGAAGCCGGTGTTGATGAACACCACGCGCTCTCGCGCCGCGCGGATTGCCTCCTTGAGGTTGACGGTGGTGCGCCGCTCCTCGTCCATGATGCCCATCTTGATGGTGTTTTTCGCCATGCCGAGCAAGGCTTCGACACGGTCGAAGATCTCGACCGCGAAGGCGACCTCCTCCGGCCCGTGCATCTTGGGCTTCACGAAATACATCGAGCCGGCGCGGGAGTTGGCGCGGCGGCCGTTCTGCCCGACATCGTGCAGCGCGATCAGCGCCGTCATCGCCGCGTCCATGATGCCTTCCGGAACCTCGCTGCCGTCGCGGTCAAGGATCGCCGGATTGGTCATCAGGTGGCCGACGTTGCGCACCAGCATCAGCGAGCGACCGGGCACGGTCAGCGTGCCGCCGGCGGGTGCGCTGTAGGCGCGGTCGGGGTTGAGCTTGCGGACAAAGCTCTTGCCGCCCTTGGTGATCTCTTCCGCCAGGTCGCCCTTCATCAGGCCGAGCCAGTTGCGGTAGACCACGACCTTGTCCTGCGCATCCACCGCCGCGACCGAATCCTCGCAGTCCTGGATGGTGGTCAATGCCGATTCCAGGATGACATCGGCGATGCCTGCCGGATCGGTGCGGCCGATCTGGTTGTCGCGGTCGATCGATATCTCGATGTGCAGCCCATTCCTGACCAGCAGCACGGCATCGGGATTGGCGGCATCGCCGCGGTAGCCGACGAACTGCCTGGGGTCGGCCAGCGTGGTCGAGCCGGCGCCGGCACTCAGCCGCAAGGCGCCGTTGGCCACCGACAGGCCGTTGACGCCGGCCCATTTGCCCAGGGTGAGCGGGGCAGCCTCGTCGAGAAAGGTCTTCGTCCAGGCAACGACCCTGGCGCCGCGCGCCGGGTTGAATCTCGTGCCCTTCTCGGCGCCGTCCGTCTCGGGGATGGCGTCGGTGCCGTAGAGCGCATCATAGAGCGAACCCCAGCGCGCATTGGCGGCGTTGAGCGCGTAGCGGGCATTCATCACCGGCACGACCAGCTGCGGGCCGGCAACGACCGCGATCTCGGGATCGACATTTTCGGTCGACACGCTGAAGGCCGGCCCCTCGGCAACGAGATAGCCGATCTCCTTGAGGAAGGCCTTGTAGGCCTCCATGTCGACGGGCGCGCCATGGTCGCGATACCAGCCGTCGAGCTTCTGCTGCAGGGCGTCGCGTTTTGCCAGCAGCGCCCGGTTCCTGGTGCCGAGGTCATGGACGATGGCCGAGAAGCCGTTCCAGAAGTCCGCCGCTTCGATGCCGGTGCCAGGCAGTGCTTCCTTGGCCACGAACTCATGAAGCTCGCGGGCAATCCGCAATCCGGCGATCTCGATGCGATCGGTCATCAGGCTTCTCCAGATGAAAGGCTTTGCGGGCTTTGGCATGTCGGGGTGCAAGGGTCAATTCAGCTTACGGTGAAGGTGGGGGCATTTCGCGGCCCAATGAAGCTGCCGATCTCCCCTCTCGTGGCGGAGATCGGCTTTCACCCCCGCCGCGGTCAGACTGCGATGCGCGGCCTTCCCGAGGCCACCGCCACCACATGCGCCTCGATGAACATGCGCTGGGCTTCGACGGTGGAGACGCGGAATTCGGTCGCGACCTCGATCTCGGCGCTGTCGGTGCCGGCATCCCTGGCGCGCTCGGCGACGATGGCGCGCACATCGGCCTCGGCGGCCGCGATCGCCGCCGCCTCGTCGAGGAAATCGCGCACGGTTTCACCCGAAGCAAGCCGAAACAGCCCTTCCTGCGGCTGGCTGACCCGCGCTTCGGCCGACACCCTGACCTGGCCGACAACGGCGCCGAGCGCGTTGGCGACATCGGTGTCCTCCGGCACCACGCAGTCATTGCCGATCAACGGCGGCAGGCCGGCATAGTGCAGTGGCGCCGAGGCGCCGAGGCCGATGACCGGGCGGTCGAGCGCAACGCTGAGCCGGGCAATGCCGGGATGCGAATCGACGGCGCGCTGCACCAGCGCATGCGCCACCGTCGACGCGCCGTCGAGCCCGTCCTCGGCAAAGGCGGTTTCGAGAATATATTCAGCCGACCAGCGCGTCAGCGTCACCAGCACCCGTTCCGAGATCGCTTCAGGCGACGTTGATATGGGCTGGCCACGGCCGTCACGCCTGCGGGCGAAGAGTTCGGCGCCGAGGCGTGCGGCGACCGGATCCCAGTTCGCCTGCTTGCCCAGCACATGGGCGGCGTCCGACGGCGTGAAGCCGGCGACATGCACCAGCCCGCGCGACACCAGCCGGTTGAGCGTCGCGTTCTGCGCATTCGAGGTCAAAAGCCTGTCGACGGCGAGCGGCACGGCGCCAATCGCCTCGTATAGCCGGGCTTCGGCGCCGGTCAGCCCGGCGGCGAGCCGGTCCGGCACGCCGGTGCGTACCGCGAAGCGGCCGTCCATGCGGCCGGGATTGGGCGCGCGCAACTGCCGTTCGAGCTCCGCTGTAACCGCTCCGCCATGCGCCATGCCGGCCAGCGCCAGCGGCACCAGACGGCGCGGTCCGAGCAGGATCTTCGGGTTGAGCGCGCCATCCTCCAGCGCCACTTCGGAATCGCCGCCGAGACCGAAGGTGCGCATGGCCACCGCCTCGACCATGGTGCGGAAACCGCCAACGGTGGCGCCTTCTGGATCGAGGCGCGGCCGGCCCTGGTCGAGCACGGCGACGTCGGTGGTGGTGCCGCCGATGTCGGACACCATGGCGTTGTCGAGCCCGGTCATGTGGCGGGCGCCGACCAGGCTGGCGGCCGGGCCGGACAGGATGGTCTCGATCGGCCGCTGGCGGGCAAACGCCGCCGAGACCAGCGCACCGTCGCCGCGCACCACCATCAGGGGTGCGGCGATGCCGCGCTGTTCGAGAAAGCCTTCGGTCGCCGCCACCAGCCGGTCGATCATCGAGATCAGCCTGGCGTTGAGCAGCGTGGTCAGCGCCCGGCGCGGGCCGCCGAGCTTGGCCGACAGCTCGTGGCTCGATGTGACCGGCAGACTGGTCTTTTCGCGGATCAGCTCGCGGGCGGCGACCTCGTGTGCCGGGTTGCGGGTGGCGAAATAGGCGCAGACGGCAAAGCCGGAGACCGAAGCGCCGAGTTCCGGCAGCGCTGCCTCCAGCCCCGACAGATCGAGCCTGGCGGCATTGCCATGCACGTCGTGGCCGCCGGGGCAGAACACCACCGGGTCGGTGCCGAGCGCGGCTTTCAGCCCGTCGCGGTGGAGGTCGGCTTCGGAGAAGCCGATCATGGCCAGCGCCACGCGGCCGCCCTGGCCTTCGACCAGCGCGTTGGTGGCAAGCGTCGTCGACATCGAGACCAGCTTGATGGCGGCCGGATCGGTGCCGGCCTTCTGCAGCACCGCGTCGACCGCGCCGGAAATGCCGACGGCCAGGTCATGCCGCGTGGTCAGCGCCTTGGCCTTGGCCAGCACCTTGCCCTTGTTCGGCCCCTGCTGGGGACCTTCGGTTTCAGACCACAGCACGGCATCGGTATAGGTGCCGCCGGTGTCGATCCCGAGGAACAGCGGCTTTGGCTTGGTCTTGGCGGTCATGTCTGATGGTGGTCCGGCTGGCGAATTTGTCTGACCCTGCCCTTAGCCGATAGCGGCCTGCCGATAAAGCCGCGAGCGCTGGGCCACGGGGAGAGACGATCTCCCCCTCGTCGGGGAGATGGCCGGCAGGCCAGAGGGGGGCGCTGTCCCGCCGACCTTGCCGCTCCTACAGCTCCCCCGGCGGATTCCTCGAAGACGCGCCTCCAAGCCCGACCGCAATCACAATATGCTGGCAGACATTGTCGATGTCGCCGATGATGTCATCGGTCCAGGAGCGCAGGACGGTCCAGCCGTCTTGCTCCAGGCGCAACGTCCTTGCTTCGTCGCGGGCGACCGCGTCGGCTTGCACATGCTGTGAGCCGTCGACTTCGACGGCAAGTTTCTTCTCCGGGCAAGCGAAGTCGACAATGTAACCGGCGACCGGAAATTGTCGGCGGAAGCCAAGCCCCATCAGCCGATGCGCGCGAAGCTCGTTCCAGAGCTTCAACTCGGCTGATGTCATGACCTTGCGCATCGATCTGGCGTTTGCGCGATGTCTTGGAGGCAATGGCGTGTGAGGCATTGAGGATGCTCGGTGGTTATTGAGGTTGGCGCTCTACGGGGCCCCCCTCTGCCCTGCCGGGCATCTCCCCCGCGAGGGGGAGATTGGCAGCTTCAGCCCACAAACCCCACCTTCTTATGCGTGCCATCGCAAAACGGCTTGTTGGCCGAATGACCGCAGCGGCAGAGGAAGGTGCGTTGCGTGCGGTCGATCGTGTGGCCGGTGCCGGTGACGATCTCGACATTGCCCTCGAGCTTGAGTGGGCCGTTGGTGGTCGGCGTCACTTTCAGCGGGCCATTCCTCGCCTCCAGCGCCGGCGTGTCCTTCAGCGGCGGCTCGCCGGTGGCGGTGAAACCTGATTTGTTGTGGCTGCCGTCGCAGAACGGCTTGTTTTCCGACGCGCCGCAGCGGCAGAGAGTGGCGCGATAAAAGGTCTCGCCGTCGAGCACGATCTCGGCATGCACGGCCAGCGGGCCGTTTTCGCGCAGGCGCACGGTGTTGACGACCGGCGGCTGTTCCTGCGGCCCGCCGTCCTTCCTGACGTAGGTGATGGCGCCCGAGGGGCAGCTTTCGGCGATGGCGACGATCTTCTCGACGCTGGCGGCCTCGGGATGGATCCATTGGCCCGGCGCGTTGGGCACGAAGACATGCGGATCGCCCAGCACGCAGTTGCGCGAATGGATGCAGCGCTTGCCGGAGAACCCGACGTCGATCTTGTCGCTTTCGACCATGCCGGCCATGGCTGTGCTCCTGTTGCCTGAAGCACGCCGCGTACAACGTGGCGCACTTTTGGGTGTTTTGCGCAGGCTATATTTTAGCGCTTTTCCCGGGAAAACCGTTTCACACTTTTCCTGGAATTGCTCTATGGCGCCAGCAGGAAAACCGTCAAGCTGGCAAACCGGTCAGGGGACGAGATTGATCTCCTCGGTCTCGCCGCCGCTGCAGGTATAGCAGCAATCCTCGCATTTTTCCTTGTTGCCGGGACCGACACCCCAATAGGTGCCCTCGTCGCCATCGACCCAGGCGCCGTAACAGATCGATTCGCCTTCGTCGCAGGATATCGGCAACGACTTGGTCTCGCCGTCATCGAGATAGAAATCCTGGCCATTGCCCGGCCAGACATAGTCGCGGTCCTGGCTGTAGAGCTCGAGGCGCATGGCGTTGGGATGGCTGTTCTTGATGGCAAAGGTAACGTCGCCGGCATGCGCCGACGGCGCGACCAGCATGACGAGAGACAGCGCGGCCAGCGTGCGGCGCGCATAGGCGTAAAACATGGTAACCCCCTGAATAAGCGGCCCACTTGGCCGCGGGGCGACCATCGCACGCTGGCGGCTGCCGCTAAAGGGATGATTGCAACAATTCCCGGACTGATTTTGGGGATATCGAAACGCCTCTTCTGCCTTCTCCCCCGTGGGAGAAGGGATAACGCGTCCCGCTACGGTACCAGATCGATCGTCTCGGTCGTGTGTTCCATGCAGATGAAGCAGCAGGTGTCGCAGGGCTGCTCATTGTCCGGCCCGACGCCGGCGGAGACGCTGTCGTCGCCATCGACCCAGGCGCCATAGCAGATATGTTCGCCCTGATTGCAGGAGAGCGGCACCGATTTCTGCGAGCCGGGATCGATCAGGAACACCTTGTCGTTGCCCGGCCAGACCGTCTCGCGGTCGCGGCTGAACAGCTCGACCGCAATCGCTTGCTTGCGCAGGTTCTTGACGAAGAAAGCCATCTCGGCGGCCTCGGCCGAACTGGTGAAGACCAGGGCGGCAAGTGCAGCCATGCGGAGCAGCGTCACGGTCTCGATCTCCCGAATCATGGCGGCAGAATCGCATGCCGGCCGGGAACTAGGAAGACGCGGGTCACTGGGAAGATGCGGGTCACCAGGAAGATGCTGGGCGCTGCGCCGCGATCTGCCGTCCCAGCCGCACGGTTTCACGCACCAGAAGGTCGAGATCCTCGCGCCGGGTGCGGTGGTTGGTGATCGCCACCCGCAGCCAATGCTGGCCATGTACCGTGGTGTCGGAGAGTGCTGCGATGCCCTGTTCCTGCAGCCGCAGCATGATTTCGGTGTTGAGCGCCTTCAGCGCCTCACCGGCCAGACCCGGCTGATAGCGGAAACAGACGATGTTGATGGTCGGAGGCGCGGCCAGCTCCAGTTCCGGCGCGGCCTCGATCAGCCCGGCGAGGGTGCCCGCCTGGGCGATGTTCTGGTCGATCAGCCGGCCGAATTTCTCGCTGCCATGCTCCTTCAGCGCCATCCACACCTTCAGTGCGCGAAAGCCGCGCGTCGTCTGCAGGCCGTAGTCGTTCAGCCACTCGCCGGAGGCGAGACCGCGCGGTGTCGATTCCAGATATTCCGGTGTCACGGCGAAGGTCCTGCGATGCGCGGCGGCATCCCTGACCAGGGCACAGCCGACCTCGAATGGCGCGTGCAGCCATTTGTGCGGATCGAGCGCGACCGAATCGGCCCATTCGATGCCGGCGACACGATGCGCATTGTCGGGCGCGATGGCGATCAGCGCGCCGATGCAGCCGTCGACATGGAACCAGAGGTCTTCCTCATGCGCCAGCCTGGCAAGCGCCCGCAGGTCGTCGATCGCCCCGGTGTTGACCGTGCCGGCCGTGCCGATGACGCAGGCCGGCTTGAATCCGGCCGCGCGATCCTCGACGATCGCGGCGCGCAAGGCAGCGATGTCGATGCGCAGTCCGGCGTCGGTCGGGACGCGGCGCAGCGCCCGGTTGCCGAGGCCAAGCGCTTCCATCGCCTTGCGGTGGCAGGAATGGATCTGGTCCGAGCCATAGAAGCGCAGCGGCTTGTCGATGGCGGCAACGCCGTGCTCGCGCACGTCGATGCCGGCCTTGACGTTGCGCGCCACGGTCAGCCCGATGATGTTGGCCATCGAGCCGCCGCTAACCAGCGTGCCGCCAGCGGACGCGGGAAAACCCAGCATCTGCTTGCACCAATTGACCACCTGGCTGTCCATCAGCCCGGCGGCGTGATTGCCGCCGCCGAGATTGGAGCCCTGGATTGCCGCCAGGAAGTCGCCGAGCGCGCCGGTGAAGTTGCTCGATCCCATGTACCAGGACCAGAAGCGTGGATGGATGTTGCCCATGGGATAGGACATCACGGTCCGCGAGACCTCGCCATAGACGGTGGCAAGTGGCGATGGCGATGGCGGCAGGGGTGCGGCGAAGACATCCCGCACATCCGCCGGCATCTCCCGCCAGACCGGGCGGTCGCGCACGTCACGCAGATAATCGACGGCATCATCGATGACCCGATGCGACAGGGCCTGCACATCGGCCCAGTCCTGAGGGTCAAGCGTTTCCTCGGCCACCATGCCGGGGGTTTCTTGCACCGCGTCCATGTCGGGTCTCCGTCAAGCCGCCGGGAACTGGCAGCCGGGCGTCGAGCGCGACAGGGCGATCTCGTCGGCATCCATCTCGGTCTCGATGCCGTCGAACAGCGGCGTCGACATGTAGCGCTCGCCGGTGTCGGGCAGCATGCACAGGATCACCGCGCCGGCCGGCGCCCGTTCGGCGACCTGCCGCGCCACGGCGAAGGTGGCGCCGCCGGAAATGCCGGTGAAGACGCCTTCCTGCCGCGCCAGCGCCTTGGCCCATTTGATGCCTTCGGGTCCGGCAACCGGCATCACCTCGTCATACAGGCTGGTGTCGATCGCCTCCTGCAGCACGTTGGGGATGAAGTCCGGCGTCCAGCCCTGGATCGGGTGCGGCTCGAAGGCCGGATGGCTGGCGGTCGGAGCGCCATCGGCACCGCGCTGCTGTGCCTTGCCGCTGCCGATGAGCTGCGCGTTGGCCGGCTCCGAGAGCACGATGCGGACGTCCGGCCGTTCGCGGCGCAGCACGCGCGCCACGCCGACGACCGTGCCGCCGGTGCCATAGCCGGTGACGAAGCAATCGAGCCGCGAGCCGGCGAAGTCATTGATGATCTCGCGCGCCGTCGTCGCCTCGTGGATGGCGGCATTGGCCGCCGTCTCGAACTGGCGCGCAAGGAACCAGCCATTGGCCTCAGCCAGTTCGACCGCCTTCTTGTACATGCCAAAACCCTTTTCGGCGCGTGGCGTCAGCACCACCTTGGCGCCCAGCATGCGCATCAGCTTGCGGCGCTCGACGGAAAAGCTGTCGGCCATGGTGACGACCAGCGGATAGCCCTTCTGCGCGCAGACCATGGCCAGCCCGATGCCGGTGTTGCCGCTGGTCGCTTCGACCACCGTCTGGCCCGGCTTCAGCGCGCCGCCGCGCTCGCCCGCCTCGATGATGTTGAGCGCCAGCCGGTCCTTCACCGAAGCGCCGGGATTGAAGAACTCGGCCTTGACGTAGATCGTCGCGTGGGCCGGTCCCAGATTGTTGACACGCACCACCGGTGTGTCGCCGACGGTGTCGAGAATGCTGTCGAACAGGCGGCCGCGCCCCGCGGTGGTCCTTATTTTCCGTTGCTGCAACATTTTTGATCTCCTCGATCGTTTACCATCACAGGCCGGTTACAAACCGGCGGGTTGGGCGGCGAGGTTTCGAGACCTTGCCGCGCTAGGACTGACATGCCGGCATTGCGGCAATGGCGGCATCCGGCGCGGAAATTCGCCGCCGGATGCGCTTTGTCGGTTTCGATGATACAGCAGAGGCCGACAGGCCAGCGTGGGAGCAGGCGTGGAAACGCACGTGGAATCCGCCCGATCGAGGCTGGACGACGAAGCGTCCGGCCTGTCCGTGCGCCTGCTTGGATCGCTGACGATCTACCGCAACGGCATTCCGGTGGCGCTGCCGGCGTCGCGCAAGCTGCGTGCGCTGCTTGCCTATCTGGCGCTGGCGCCGCACGCCGTCGGCCGCGGTCGCCTGTGCGAGCTGTTGTGGGACGTGCCCAACGATCCCCGTGGCGAGCTGCGCTGGTGTCTCAGCAAATTGCGCGGCGCGCTCGACGCGCCGGACCGGCGCCGGGTCTCCACGCAAGGCGACACGGTCGCACTGGATCTGAGCGATTGCCTTGTCGACGCGCTGGAGGTCAGCCGCGCCGCCGCGCAAGGGATCGGCACGCTCGACGTGGAGCGGCTACGAGCGCTGGCCAAATTGTTCGCCGGCGATTTCCTCGACGGGCTGGAACTCGAGCGCAGCCCGCATTTCAACAGCTGGCTGGTCGCACAGCGCCGCCGTTTCCACTCATGCCACACCGCCGTGCTGGAGCATCTTGTCGCAAACCAACCGGCTGACACACCGGATGTGTCCGCGCATCTCGACAAATGGGTCGAGCTGGCGCCGTTCGACACGCGCGCGCATCTGGCCCTGCTGTCCAATCTGGTGGAGCGCGGCGCCATCGGCGCCGCCGAGGAGCATTTGGCATCGGCGGCGCGGCTGTTCCAGTCGGAGGCGCTTGATTTCGAATCGGTCGACGCCGCCTGGCGGGCGATGCGTGACCGACGGCCAGATGCCTCGCTCCGGGCGCAGCCGGCCTGCCTGTCCGCGGTATCACGCTTGGTCGCCGCACCCGACGATGCCGGCCCGGTCGAGCCGAGCCACGCTTCGCTGGCGGTGATGCCGTTTGTCGAGGAAAGCGGCGGCGCGCGTGGCGGGCTCGCCGACGGTTTTACCCACGACATCATCACCCGTCTGGCGAAACTCAGGGATTTCTTCGTCATCGCGCGCGGATCGGTGTTTGCGCTGGCCGAGAAGAACATCGCGCCCGAGGATGCCGGCCGCCGGCTGAATGTCGACTATGTCGCCAACGGCACGGTGCGCAGCCCGGCCGGCCGCCTCATTGTCGGCGTCGAACTCATCGAGGTGCGCACCGCCAGGATCGTCTGGGCCGAAACCTTCGAGCGCCGGCCCGACGACATTTTCGCCGTGCTCGACGATATCTGCAACAGCATCGTGTCGTCGATCTCGGCCGAGATCGAAACCGTCGAGCGCAACCGCGCCATGCTGAAGGCGCCCAATTCGCTCAACGCCTGGGAGGCCTATCATCGCGGCCTCTGGCACATGTACCGCTTCACCCAGGCCGAGAACGAGCAGGCGCGGCATTTCTTCGACATGGCCTTGCGGCTCGATCCAACCTTTGCCCGTGCCTATGCCGGCCTCTCCTTCACCCATTGGCAGAACGCCTTCCAGCGCTGGGGCGACCGCGACCGGGAAAGCGCGCTGGCCTTCGAGAGCGCCGGCCACGGCCTGCTGGTCGACGATCACAATCCGGCCGCGCACTGGGCAATGGGCCGGGCGCTGTGGCTGCGCGGCGAGCAGGACGGCTCGCTGCTCGAACTGGAACGGGCGGTGGATCTCAGCCCCAACTTCGCGCTTGGCCATTACGCGCTGTCTTTCGTGCATTCGCAGTCGGGCGACCCGCATGCGGCGATCGGCTCTTCCGACCATTCGCGCCATCTCAGCCCGTTCGACCCGCTGCTGTTCGGCATGCTGGGGGCAAGGGCGATGGCGCATGTCCGGCTCGGCCAGTTCGAGGAAGCGGCCGAATGGGCACTGAAAGCGGCGGCGCGGCCCAACGCCCACGCCATCATCCTGGCGATCGCCGCACACTGCCTGGCGCTGGCGGGACGCGTCGACGAGGCGCGCGGCTTTGCCGCCGCCATCCGCAAGACATTGCCGAACTACGGCGTCGACGATTTCATCGGCACCTTCCGCTTCGAGCCGGACGCGGTGGCGCTGTTCCGGCAAGGCGCCAGGCGGATCGGGCTGGGCTGAGGGGATCGCCACCCTCGCCTCAATTCCGCCGGGTTAACAAAGTCGGAAGGGGTTGCTTAACCGTTCCCGGCTATCTCACGCCCGGGGGGTCTGACAGAGTGAGCATGATGAGCAACAGCCCCGAAAAGCGCAACGAATGGCGCGCCATCTTTTACGTGCAAGCCCGCGTTGCCATCCTGTTCGTGCCGGTTGTCGCCAGCCTGCTGCTCATCGCCGCACTTGCCGGCAACGAACGCAAATCCGTCCCCAGCACGGTTGACCCGACCGTCACCGGCTCCGTGCGATAACGGGGCGTATGCGCGCCCACCATTGGTGATTGCCGGGCTTCTTATTTGGGGCTCTGGATCATCCGCGCTGGGTGCGACCTCAATAAAATTTTGGGATCGGCCCGTTCTGCGGCGTAACGCGGTCGCCGAGGTCGAGAAAGACCTCGTCGATGTAGCACCATCCCCAGCCTTCCGGTGGATCGTAGCCCTCGATGATCGGATGGCGGGTGGCGTGAAAATGCTTGGTGGCATGGCGGTTGGGCGAGTCGTCGCAGCAGCCGACATGGCCGCAGGTACGGCACAGCCGCAGATGCACCCATTGCGAGCCGCTCTTCAGACACTCCTCGCAGCCGAGCGCACTCGGTGTCACGTCCTTGATCCCAGCCGCATGCCTGCATTCATCCGCCATCACACTCTCCCGATCAATTGAGGCGCGACGGCTTGGTTGCCGTCCTGCGCGAGATAGGCATGCAACGCCGCCACCACCTGGGCGCCTTCGCCGACAGCGGCCGCGACGCGTTTGACCGAGCCGGCGCGGACGTCGCCGATGGCAAACACGCCACTGCGGCTGGTCTCCATCACGCCATGCCCCGATCCCAGGTCGGATCCGGTGCGCACGAAACCCTTGGCGTCCAGCGCCACGTTGCAGTTCGTCAACCAGTCCGTATTCGGGTCGGCGCCGATGAACAGGAAGAGATGGCGGATCGGGCGTGTCGTTTGCACGCCGCTGGCGCGGTTGCGCCAGCGCATGGTCGCAAGGTTGCCCCCGTCGCCTTCCAGCGCCTCGACCTCGGCCCCGGTCAGCACCTCGATGTTCGGCTGCGCCCTGATGCGTTCGACGAGGTAGCGCGACATGCTGGCGTCCAGACTGCCGCCGCGCGCCAGCAGCGCCACCTTGCGCACATGGCTGGCCAGGTAGACGGCCGCCTGTCCGGCCGAATTGCCGGCGCCGACCAGTGCCACTTCCTGGCCCGCGCAAAGCTGTGCTTCGATCGGCGAGGCCCAATAGTGCACGCATGTTCCCTCGAACTGGGCCAGATTGGCGACATCGAGGCGGCGATAGCGCGCGCCGCTGGCGATCACCACGGTGCGCGTCCGCACGGTCTCGCCGTCGCCGACATCAAGCGCGTAACGGGCGCCGTCGGTCGCGGCGCTCAGCAGCTTCGCCTCGTCCGGGATCACCATTTCGACGCCGAATTTCTGCGCCTGGTTGTAGGCGCGCGCCATCAGCGCCATGCCCGAAATGCCGGTCGGGAAGCCGAGATAGTTCTCGATGCGCGAGGAGGCGCCGGCCTGTCCGCCGAAGGCCCGGCAATCGAGCACGATGGTCGACAGCCCTTCGGAGGCCGCATAGACCGCGGCCGCCAGCCCCGCCGGTCCGGCGCCGACTATGGCGACGTCGTATAATTTGTCGGCATCGATCGGCCGCAGCAGGCCGATGCAGCGGGCGAGGTCCTTCTCGCCGGGATTGAGCAGCAGCCGGCCGTTCGGACACAGCACGATCGGCAGATGATGAGGGTCGACGTGGAAGCGCTCGACCAGGGTTTTGGCGCAAGGATCGCTGTCGGAATCAAGCACGCGGTGCGGCTGACCGCTGCGGGCGAGGAACCCCTGCAGCCGCAAGACGTCGCGGTTGTCGACGGGGCCGATGATGATCGGCCCGCTGGCGGCGCTTTCCAGCAGCCCGACACGGCGCAGGATCAGCGCCCGCATGATGCGCTCGCCGAGATTGGCCTCCTGCACCATCAGGTCGCGCAGCCGCTGCGAGGCGATGACGAACGCCTCCACCGGCTCGGCGGCTTGCGCATTCACCAGCGAAGGCCGGGCAGAAAGCTGGGCCAGTTCACCGACGAAGCTGCCCGGACCATGCGTGACGATCGTTTCGCGCCGACCGAGCCCGCCATCCTGGATGATGTCGACCTTGCCCGACAGGACGACGATCAGGCCGGGCGCCACATCGCCGGCCGTGATGATGTGCTCGCCGGCGGCATAGACGCTGGCCTCGCCGAACCGGCGCATGCGATCGATGTCGGCCTGAGCCAGCGTCGGGAACGCCTGATCGCGACGGGTGCTGAAGATCGGATTGGTGGTGGTTTGAGACATGGTTTCGACCGTACCGAAGCGGCCGCGCAGTTTGAAGCGGTTTGTTCGGCGCCTAGCCGGGAGGAGAGGTTGGCGGGCAAAGTAAAAGCCCGGACGAACCGGGCTTTTACTTTGGGTTTCTGAACCGTCGAATGGCTCGAAACGGGAATTTGGTGCCCAGAAGAGGACTCGAACCTCCACTCCTTGCGGAACACGGACCTGAACCGTGCGCGTCTACCAATTCCGCCATCTGGGCTGGTGCGGGCTCATGTAAGCGGGCAAGCGATGTGTGTCAACGCGCTTTTTTCAAAGCGTTTGCCGCTTGCCGGCTCAGCTCTCCAGGACTTCCTTGGAAGCCACCGTCGAATCGGCGTTGAGCGTGTAGATGACCGGCACGCCGGTGCCGAGTTCCAGCTTGACGATCTCCTCGCCCGACTTGCCGTCCAGCGCCATGATCAGCGCGCGCAGCGAGTTGCCGTGGGCGGCGACCAGCACGGTACCGCCGCGCAGCACATGCGGCTGCAGGTCGTGCAGGTAGTAGGGCCAGACGCGGGCGCCGGTGTCCTTCAGGCTTTCGCCGCCGGGCGGCGACACGTCGTAGGAGCGGCGCCAGACATGCACCTGCTCCTCGCCCCATTTCTTGCGGGCGTCGTCCTTGTTGAGGCCGGAGAGATCGCCATAGTCGCGCTCGTTCAGCGCCTGGTCGCGGATGGTTTTGAGATCGCTCTGGCCGACCGCGTCGAGAATGTGCTGGCAGGTTTTTTGCGCCCGGACCAGCGCCGAGGTGAAGGCGATGTCGAATTTCAGGCCGCGCGCCTTGAGCTTCTGGCCGGCGGACTTGCCCTCGGCGTGGCCCTGCTCGGTCAGGTCGACGTCGCGCCAGCCGGTGAACAGGTTCTTCAGGTTCCATTCGCTCTGGCCGTGGCGCACGAGCACGAGGGTTCTCGACATGTTTGCTCCCTTCAAGAGCAATTCCGGGAACAGCGTGAAGCGGTTTTCCGTCCGGAATTGCGTTAAAACAGTGGATGTCCGCTCAGCTGAGGCCGAGCACGTCCCGCATCGAATACAGTCCCGGCTTGCGGCGGCGTGCCCACAGGGCCGCCTTGACGGCGCCGCGGGCGAAGATGGCGCGGTCCTCGGCATGGTGGGACAGCGTGATGCGCTCGCCGGTGCCGGCCAGCATCACGCTGTGGTCGCCGACCACCGAGCCGCCGCGCAGCGTGGCAAAGCCGATCGAGCCGGGCTTGCGGACGCCGGTGTGGCCGTCGCGGACGCGCACATCGTTGCCGGCGAGCGCGATGCCGCGCCCGGTGGCGGCGGCCTCGCCGAGCAGCAGCGCTGTGCCCGACGGCGCGTCGACCTTGTGCTTGTGGTGCATTTCGAGGATCTCGATGTCGAAATCGTCGGCGTCGAGCGCGCGCGCCGCCTGTTCGACCAGCACCGCCAGAAGATTGACGCCGAGGCTCATATTGCCCGACTTGACGATCATGGCGTGGCGCGCCGCCGCCGCGATTGCCGCATTGTCGTCGGCCGAGCATCCCGTGGTGCCGATGACATGGACGATGCGCGCCTGCGCCGCGTAACCGGCGAATTCGACGCTCGAGGCCGGCGTGGTGAAGTCGAGCACGCCGTCTGCCCTGGCGAAGACCGGCAGCGGATCGTCGCCGATCGGCACGTCGATGCGGCCGACGCCGGCAAGTTCGCCGGCATCCCTGCCCAGATAGGGCGAACCCGCACGCTCGACGGCGCCGATGACCCGGACGCCTGGAATGGTGCGGATGGCGCGGATCAGCGTCTGGCCCATGCGGCCGGCCGCGCCGACCACCACCAGGCCCATATCCGTTGCGGGCGTATCGCTCATGTCGTGCTCCCGGCGATGCTCTGCGTCTCAATGCCCTGGATTGGGCCCTGAACCGGACCCTGAACTGGACCGCGTGCCGAAGTCTGGATCGGCGCGCTGTCGTCGACAAGTCCCAGGCCCTTGACGCCCTGGATGCGGTGGAAGCGCGCATAGACGCTGTGCGGATCGGCCATCAGCGAGGCATGCGTGCCCTCTTCGACCAGCCGGCCCTGTTCCATGACGATGATGTGATCGGCGTTGACCACCGTCGACAGCCGGTGAGCGATGACGATGGTGGTGCGCCCTTCCATGACCTGGGTGAGCGCCTGCTGGACACGGGCCTCCGCCTCGTTGTCGAGCGCCGATGTTGCCTCGTCGAGCAAAAGGATCGGCGCCTGCCGCACGATGGCACGGGCAATCGATACGCGCTGGCGCTGGCCGCCCGACAGCGTGACGCCGTTCTCGCCGACTTGCGTGTCATAGCCCTGCGGCTGCTGGCGGATGAAATCGTCGGCCGCAGCCTGTTGCGCGGCGCGCTCGATCTCGGCATCGGTGGCGCTCAGCCGGCCGTAGCGGATGTTGTCGCGGATGGTGCCTTCGAACAGATAGGGCTGCTGGGAGACATAGGCGATGGAGCCGCGCAGCGACTGTTTGGTGATCTTTGAAATGTCCTGGCCGTCGATCTCGATCGTGCCCGCCTCGACGTCATAAAAGCGCTGCAGCAGCGCCACCAGTGTCGTCTTGCCGGCGCCCGAGGCGCCGACGATGGCGGTCACCTTGCCGGCGGCGGCGACGAAGCTCAGATCCTGCAGGACCGGCGCTTCCTCGACATAGCGGAAGGACACGTTGTTGAAGCGCACTTCGCCGGAGGTGAATTTCGCTTCGGCGGCTCCCGACACGTCACTCTGCTGCGGCTCGATGTCGAGAAGTTCGTAGATCATGCGCGCGTTGACCAGCGCGCGTTCCATGCCGACCTGCATGCGCGCCAGCCGGCGGGCCGGATCATAGGCCAGCGTCAGCGCCGTGATGAAGGAAAAGACCGCGCCGGGCGGCTGGCCCAAAACGGTGGCCCGGTAGCCGGAATAGGCGATGACGCTGGCGAACGCGATCCCGGCCAGCAGTTCGGAAATCGGCGTCAGCCGCTCCGAGACGCGGGCGATCTTGTTCGACCGCTGTTCCGCATCGTCGGCGAGCTTGTTGATCCGGCGCGACAGCTCGTCCTCCATGGTGAAGGCCTTGACGATGGCGATGCCTTGGGTGGCCTCCTGCATGGCGCCGATCAGCCGCGAGTTGATCTGCACCGATTCACGCGTGATGCGCCGCACCCGGCGCATCAAATAGGTGACGGTCCAGATCAGCGGCGGCCCGATCAGCAGCGAACTCAAGGAGAGCAGCGGATCCTGATAGATCATGACACCGACCAGGCCGACCAGCGAGACGGCGTCGCGCGCGATCGAGGTCACCGTCATCGACAGCAGGTCGCGAATGCCATTGACGTTCTCGTTGACCTGCGCCGCCAGCCGCCCGGAGCGGGTGTCGTTGAAGAAGCTGACGCCGAGCTTCATCAGGTGGTTGAAGATGCGCTGCTGGTAGCGCGCCACCAGATTGTTGCCGATCCTGGCCATCGTCACCGCCTGGCCGTAGCCGGCAAGCCCGCGCAGAATGAAAGCCCCCAGCAGCGCCGCGCAGATCCAGGGAATCAGATCGCCGCGCCGCTCATAGAAGATCTGGTTGACGACCGGGCTCATGATCCAGGCGGCAAGCGCCGTCGTCGCCGACACGGTCAGCAGGCAGAGGATCGTGAAAACATACGCGCCGCGATAGTCGCGGCCGTTTTCCCTGAGGATGCGGCGGATTACCGCCACGATCTCGCCGGCACGGGGTCTCGACAGATTGGGAGGTTGAAGTGTCAAATCGGAGCGCTTCACAGGTTTCCGCTTCCCGCGGCCGGGCAATTTGGCACCCCTCTTAGCGCCAAGGAGCCAGCTTGCCTATGCCTAGAGCCGGATGATTTCAGGTCGAATCGACCTGAAATCTGAATCCGCCTCTAAATTAAAGACATAGAGCATGATGTCTTCCGAAAACCGCTTCACACTTTTCGGCATCATGCTCTAGGGATGACTAACTTCGTCGCGCCAGCGGCGGCCCGCGGTCTGGACCCCGAACAGCGAGGGGTTCCGGGCATATGCTGCAAGGCCCAAAAGCGCTGCCAGCGGGTGGGTGATCACATAGACCGGCATGGTGCGCATGAGCGCGCTGTGCGGCGCCTTGTCCTCGAAGGCGGAACGGAAATTGCCGGCCTTCAGCGCCGGGACTATCTTCTGCGCGATGCCGCCGGTGAGGAACACGCCGCCGCGGCTCATGAACACCAAGGCAAGATCGCCGGCGGTGCGGCCGAGGCAGGTGACGAAGGTCTCCAGCGCTTCCTCCGCAACCGGATCGGTCTTGGCCAGCGCCGCGGCGGTGACCTCCGCCGGCGTGGTGAAGGGGGCTGGCTTGCCATCCGCCTTGGCCACCGCCCGGTAGACGTTGACGAGGCCGCGTCCGCACAGGATCTGCTCGCCCGAAATGCGGCCCTCGAGCTTCTCGATATGCGGGAAAACCTCGAAATCGCGCGGCGTGCGTGGACCGATGTCCATATGGCCGCCTTCGCCCGGCACCGGTATCCAGTGGGAAAGCGCATAGACCAGTCCGGCAACGCCGAGCCCGGTGCCGGGACCGAGCACAACGCGCCCGGCATTGGGCTCCGGCGTGCCGCCGCCGATCTTTTCCATGTGCTCCTCGCCGAGCGCGACGACGGCCAGCGCCTGCGCCTCGAAATCGTTGAGCACGACGATGTCGCTCAAGCCGAGGTTGGCGAACATCTGCCTGGGCTTGACGATCCAGGGACAGTTGGTGAGTTCGATCTCGTCGCCGTCGACCGGGCCGGCCACCGCCAGCACCGCCGAATTGGGGCGGACCGACGAGCGGTCGAGCACGGCCGCCTGGATCGCCTCGTCGATGGTGTTGTAATTGGCGGTCTGCACGATGATCGGATCGCCGGCCTCGGAATTGGCGTCGAGCACGATCGAGAAGCGCGCATTGGTGCCGCCAATGTCGCCGATCAGGATCGGAAACCGCAACAAAGTATCGTCATCGCCCATGCTTGGCATGCTCTCGTCCGTCCCCGGCGCCCCCGACGGCGTATCGCCGTTCTCCTGTTGACTAGCGCATGAGTTTGAAAAGGGAAACGGTTTTCGAGACCAGCGGCGCGCAGAGACAGGTTCTGCGGCCAAACGGCCACTATTCGCAAAACCGACACGCTAAACCGGTTCAATCCTGGATAAATTCCACGGCGCTCAGTTTCCCGGCCGTGGCCGCGGCAGCGGGATGCCGATCTCGGGGGTCGCGGTGAAAGCGTTGACCGAGGTTGGCAGACCGGCCGCGCCACTGGCCGTGGTGGCGGGCAGCGAAGGCGCTTCGGGTTCAGGCGCCGCGGCCGCAACCGGCACGCTGCCACCATGATAGGTCGCGGCCTCGGCGGACGCCGGCCCCGGCGCGTCGAGCACGGCGCGGCATTCCTTGGGCAGGTTCGCCATCGTCATCAGGTCGCGCGCCTTCGGCGCATCCGGGTTCTTGTTGGGCCGCCAGGGCTCCTGGGTGAACCACCACGCCAGCGGCTTGCCGCAACCGTCATCGGCCGGCGTCGCTTCCTGTGCCTTGCAGTTGGGGGAGCCAGGCTGGCAGCCGATGCGCATGTGGAAATGATAGTCATGGCCCCAGAACGGCCTGATCTTGCGAAGCCAGTCGCGGTCGCCCTTGACGGTGTCGCAGAGCTTTTTCTTGATGCCCGGATTGACCAGGATGCGCTCGACCTCGGGATAGCCCGCCGCCCGCTGCAAAAGCCGCGTATGCGCCGGCGTCCACAGCGCGTCCTTCACCAGATGGGTCTTCTCGTCGACCATCAAGGTGGCGCTCATGCCCTCGCGCTGCGCCATCGACAACGGGCGGCTGGGCATCGGCGTCAGCCAGATGTCGGCGTCAAGGCCGATCTGGTGCGAGGCATGGCCTGTCATCATCGGGCCGCCGCGCGGCTGCGAAATGTCGCCGATCAGCAGGCCCGGCCAACCATCGGCGGCGGCGTCGCGCGACAGTTTCTCGATCACCGCGATCATCGCCGGATGGCCCCAGCGGCGGTTGCGCGACGGCCGCATCACCTCCCAGGTCGGACCGTCCATGGGAATGGCGACACCACCGGCAAAACAGCCCTTAGAATAGAAGCCGATCGATTGCGATGCGATCGCCGCCGGCAGTTTCTTGGCGCCGAACAGATCTTTTGCTCGTTCCTCGGCCGCTGCCGGCTGCGCGGCGAAGGCAAGCAGACCGAGCATGACGGCAAGCAGTGATTTCCTGCCGAGAGATGACCGCATCACTGTCTTCATGAAACCGGTTCCCCCACCTCAATCTCGAGACCGAATCATAGCACGCAAAGCGCAACGCTTCGATCGCTAGAGCGGTTCACCGCTCTATCTCTTTGTTTTGACGCAATTCCGGACGGAAAACCGTGTCACACTTTTCCTGGAATTGCTTTAGCGCTTCATCGGGCTGCGCGCTTCGCCGGCGCGCCAGTCGCCGCTTGCCCACATATGGTCGAAGGCGGCGCGGTAATCCGGAAAGCGCAGGCAATAGCCCGCCGCCTTGATCGCCGCGTTGGCGACGCGCTTGTTCTCGCCATAGAAGGATCGCGCCATGGGCGAAAGTTGGGCGGCGTCGAAGGGAATTTCGGGCGGCGGCTCGACCCCCATCAGCTCGGCGGCATAAGCGACGACATCCTGCGGCGGCGCCGGCAGGTCGTCGGTGACGTTGAAGATGCCGCCTGTATTGCCTTCGATAAGCTGCCAGAGCGCACCAGCAATATCGTCGCAATGAATGCGGTTGAACACCTGGTCCGGCTTGACCAGCCGCCTTGCGGTGCCGTTTTCAAGATTGACCAAGGCGTTGCGGCCGGGCCCGTAAATGCCCGACAGGCGCAGGATCGCCACCGGCCGGCCGATCTCCCGGCCCAATTCCAGCCAGTCCTGTTCGGCCGCCACCCGCATCACCGAGCGCTTCGACACCGGCCGGCACTCGGCCGTTTCATCGACCCAGGCGCCGTCATAGTTGCCGTAGACGCCGACGGTCGAGAGATAGCCGATCCATTCAAGCGCCGGCATCCGGGCCATGATCGCCGCGCGGGCGGCATTCAGAACGGGATCGCCGGCCTCCTCCGGGCCGACCGAAATCACCAGATGCGTCGTTTTTCTCAGCGCATCGCCGATTTCGCCGGTCAGTGCGCCGTCAAACAGCAGCGGCGCCATGCCGGCCTGCCGCAGCGCCTCGAATTTCTCCGGCGAACGCGTCGTGCCAAGGATCGTGGCGGCACCCTTGTTCGCGCGGGCAAAAGCCTTGCCGGAATAACCGGCGCCGAAGATGAAGATCTGCTTTTCACTCATGCATGCGCCCTGGTTGGTCGTGCCAGACGCCATTCGTCGCGCACGGCTTCGTCACTCTCGGCTTTCAGGCCGGTCGTGGCCCGTTCGGAGTATTCTGCATCGGGCACGAGCCGCGCCAGCGCCCATATTGCCGCGCCCCGCACCAGCGGCGAGGCATCGTCCAGCAGCACGCGCACGGCGCCGGCAAGTGCTGCATCGCCGGAATTGCCGGCGGCGATCAGCACGTTGCGGACAAAACGGTCGCGGCCGATGCGTTTTATCGGCGAACCGGAGAAGAAGGCGCGGAAAGCTGCATCGTCGAGCCTGAGCAACTGGCCAAGCGGCGGCTCGCGCAATTCGTCGCGCGCGGCGAGTTTGGCCTCGGAAGCCGCCCGGGCGAACTTGTTCCACGGGCAGGCGGCGAGGCAGTCGTCGCAGCCATAGATCCGGTTGCCGATCTTCTCGCGGAATTCACGCGGGATCGGCCCCTTGTTCTCAATGGTGAGATAGGAGATGCAGCGCCGCGCATCGAGCCGGTAGGGCGCCGGGAAAGCACCGGTCGGGCAGGCGTCGAGGCAGGCGCGGCAGGAACCGCAATGGTCGATCTCGGCCCGGTCGGGCACCAGTTCGGCCGTGGTGAAGATGGTGCCGAGGAACAGCCAGGAGCCGTGCTCGCGGCTGACCAGATTGGTGTGCTTGCCTTGCCAACCAAGCCCGGCGGCCTCGGCCAACGGCTTCTCCATCACTGGTGCCGTGTCGACAAACACCTTCACGTCGCCGCCGGCGCGCGCCACGAGCTTGCCGGCGATCTCCTTCAGCCGGCCTTTCATCACCTCGTGATAGTCGCGGTTCTGCGCATAGACGGAGATCGCGCCACGGTCGCGCTTGGCCAGTACCCCGCGCGGATCATGGTCGGGGCCGTAATTCATCGCCAGCACGATGATCGAGCGCACCTGCGGCCAAAGCGCGGTTGGTTCGCCGCGGCGCTCAAGCGTCTCGGCGATCCAGTCCATCGAACCGTGAAAGCCGTCGGCAACGAATTCGGCCAGGCGGGCCGGCGCCAGCGGGATCGCATCGGGGGTGGTGACGGCGACGGCATCAAAGCCGGCGCGACGCGCCTCCGCGTCGATCAGCGCGCGCAGTTTTGCGGCGTCAGAAGTCGAGGTCCGCATAATGCGACACCGGCGACAGGCCGCGCACCCGGTCGGTCAAAAGCGGCCGGAAGGAGGGCCGAGACTTCACCCGCGTGTACCATTCGCGCGCAGCGGCGTGTTCGCGCCAGTCGATCTCGCCGAGATAGTCGAGCACCGACAGCGTCGCCGCCGCCGCGAGGTCGGCATAGGTGACCCTGCTGCCGGCCAGCCAGTGGCGGGTGCCGGCAAGCCAGTTGGTGTATTTCATGTGCTGGCGGATGTTGGCGCGCGCCGCACGGATCGCGCCCGAATCGGGCGAGCCGCCGCCCGCCGTTTCCGGCATCACCGGCTTCAGCACGCGCTCGCGCACCAGATGGCGGGTGACCTCGCTTTCGGCCTTGTTGAGATACCAGTCGATCAGCCGGCGGATTTCGGCGCGCTGCATCGGGTCTTCGGCGAACAGCCGCTTGTCGCGCTTCAGGACGCCGCGCGTCTCATCGAGATATTCCGAGATCACCGTTGCACCGACGATCGGCACGTCGCCTTCAGCCAAAAGGATCGGCAGTGTCCCGGCCGGGTTCAGCGCCAGGAACTCCTTGCGCCGGGTCCATGGCTTTTCCTCGATCAGGGCCAGTTCCTCGCCATACTCGCCGAAAGCGAGGCGGACGAACCGGCAGGTAGCGAACATGGGATGATGGAAAAGCGTCAGCATGGTTCCGCGATGATAAAGCGCACTGGCGAATCGCCGGTCGCACCGGTAAGTCTTGGCCGCCCGGTATGCGGGCCGTCAGGGTGTTGCGACCTATAGGGGCACTTCAACGCCATGACAAGCAAGCCGTTCTGTTAGCCGTCACGCCAATGCCGAGGTAGCCATGGAAAGCCAGACCATCGTCGAAGCCCTGCTGCTCGGCCTGCTGGAGGGGCTGACCGAGTTCATCCCGGTCTCGTCGACCGGCCATATCCTGCTCGCCGGCCATTTCCTCGGCTTCCATTCGACCGGCAAGGCCTTCGAGATCCTGATCCAGCTCGGCGCCATCCTGGCGATTCTGAGCGTCTATTTCCGCCGCCTGTGGCAAATGCTGCTCGATCTGCCGCATGACCGGCTGACCCGGCATTTCGTCATCGGCATTCTCATCGCCTTCCTGCCGGCGGCCGTCATCGGCGCGCTGGCGCATGACTTCATCAAGACGGTGCTGTTCGAATCGCCAAGGCTGATCTGCATTATGCTGATCATCGGCGGCGTCGTGCTGCTGGCGGTGGACCGCATGAACCTCAAGCCGGTCTACCGCGACGTCGAGCGGTTCCCGACCCGGCTTTACCTGCAGATCGGGCTTTTCCAGTGCCTGTCGCTGATTCCCGGCACGTCGCGCTCGGGATCGACCATCGTCGGCGCGCTGCTTCTGGGCGTCGACAAGCGGGCGGCGGCGGAATTCTCGTTCTTCCTCGCCATCCCGACCATGGTCGGCGCCTTCGCCTTCGACCTGTTCAAGAACCGCAATGTGCTCAGCAGCGCCGACCTGCCGATCATCGCCATAGGCTTCGTCGCAGCCTTCGTCGCGGCGCTCATCGTCGTACGCTTCCTGCTCGATTACGTCTCGCGCAACGGCTACTCGCTGTTCGGCTGGTGGCGGCTGGTGGTTGGTGGCGTCGGGCTGGTGGCGTTGATGATCTGGGGGTGAGGAGTGGTCCGCAGCCTGTGCGACTTCGTCATCCACGGGCGGAGCAAGGAGCGTAGCGACGCAGCGCAGACCCAAGGATCCATGCCGTGAGCCAGATCGAAGAGCGCTGCGGTCGAGAATAGCCATTGCCAGGCGCGCCGTCTCTCGCGGGAAGTCTTCCACGTTCTGCACTGCAGCAGCGCTTAAAGGTCGCGGCATGGATCCTCGGGTCTCCGCGACGTCGCTTCGCTCCTGCTCCGCCCGTGGATGACGAAGGATGTTTTCGTCCCCCCTGTTAATTCCGTCCATAAAACGCATTTTCGACATGCACCGGCCAGCGCCACGGCAGCACCGCGATCATGTCGAAGCGCATCGATAGTTTGCCGTAGTCCGACTGGCGCGACAGCCAGATGTCGGCCGCCGCCTCGATGCGGCGCTCCGATTCATGGCCGATCGCCTCCATGGCTTCGATCAGCGTGCGGCGTGCCTTGACCTCGACGAACAGGACGAGATCGCCGCGCCGCGCGATCAGGTCGATCTCGCCGAAGCGGGTGCGATGGCGGCGCGCCAGGATGCGGTAGCCCTTGAGCATCAGCGCTGCCGCAGCCAGCCATTCGCCGCGATGGCCGCGCCGGTAGGCCTTCTGGCGGCTGGCGCTGGGGCGCTCAGCCACCGCCGCTTTCCGCGATGGAGTCCTCGGCGGCATCCCTGAGCTCCAGCAATCGCCGATAGAGCGCCTGTTTCTGGCCGCCGGTCATTTTCGCGGCTTCCGCCGCCGCCTTGGAGGCCGGCATTTCGGCGGCGAGCGACAACAGCAGGCGATCGATGTCTTCAGGCTCGTCGGCCTTGGCCTCGGCCGGACCGACGCAGACGACGATCTCGCCTTTCGGCGTATCGGCCGCCGCATAGTGGTCGGCGAGAACCCGCAGCGTGCCGGTGCGCATCTCCTCGAAGGTCTTGGTCAGCTCGCGGCCGATCGCGGCTTTTCGCTCGCCGCCGAGGGCCTCGACCATGGCGCCGAGGGATTCGGCCAGCCGGCGCGGCGATTCGAAGAAGATCAGCGTCGCCGGCACGGCTTTCAGGGTTTCGAGCCGCGTCAGCCGCTGCCCGGTCTTCACCGGCAAAAATCCGGCAAACAGGAAGGCGTCGGAGGGCAGGCCGGATGCCGTCAGCGCGGCAAGCGGCGCCGATGGGCCGGGGATCGGCACGACGCGAATGCCATGGTCGAGCGCCTCGCCGACCAGCCGGTAGCCGGGATCGGACACCAGCGGCGTACCGGCATCGGAAATCAGCGCCACGCTCTGTCCGGCCTGGAGGGCCGCGATCAGCTTCGGTCCGGCCTCGCCGGCATTGTGCTCGTGATAGGCCGTGGTGCGGCGGCGAATGCCGTAACGGTCGAGCAGCACGCGCGACACCCGCGTGTCCTCGCAGGCGACGATGTCGGCGGCGGCCAGCGTCTCCAGCGCGCGCAGCGTGATGTCGGCGAGATTGCCGATCGGCGTCGCCACCAGATAGAGCGCCGGCTCAAGCGGCCGGGCGGCGATTTCGGTCTGCCCGATCACATAGCTGCGCTTGCCCGTCTCGCCGGTCACCGATGCATCTCCATTCAAACCCTGTTTGGCACGGCTGACGCGGGCTTGCAAAAGCTGACGTCGATGTAAAGTCCCTGCCATTCCTTTGCCACAGTAGGGAACGAAACCAGCGTTGGCGGATTTAGCCCCTGATTCCCGAGGAGGACAGGATGGACAACCTGGAAATACAGGACGCTTTCGAGCCCTACTATGCCGGCCGCAAGCGGGTAGCCGCACCCAGGGACAAGCGCCTGCCTGCCAAGACCGAGAACAGCCCGGTCAAAGAGTTTGCCGCACGCACTTTGCCCGCGGACATGAAACTTTCCGAAACCGACAGCACGACGGAGCACTGACCGGACGATGCCCAATCGCTTCGATATCTTCATCACCCGTCTTGAAACAAAAAACGCCCGCAACGACGTGCCGCTAGCCCCGATAGGCGACCAGGACCGCGCCCGCCGCGATAAGGGCGACGCCAAGCCAGTTCGCTCCGCTCAGTCGCTCGCCGAGAAAGATCGCGCCAAACACCGCCACAAGCACGACGCTTAGCTTGTCGATCGGCGCCACCTGTGCGGCATTGCCGATCTTCAGGGCGCGGAAGTAGCACAGCCACGAGGCTCCGGTGGCGAGGCCGGAAAGGCCGAGGAACAGCCAGGTCTTTCCCGAGATCGTAGCCGGCGATTGCAACTGCCCGCTGGCCAGCAGGATGGCGCCGAGCACGACCAGGATGATGATCGTGCGGATGAAGGTGGCGAAATCCGAATTGATGTTTTCGATGCCGACCTTGGCGAAGATCGCCGTCAGTGCCGCGAAAGCCGCCGACAGCAGCGCCCAGAATTGCCAGGAGGAAACGGTCAGGTTCATGCGGGTGGCCTTGGCGGATGGCGTCTCAACCGAGATACCGTGAAACGCGTGTTTCCAGAAGGCCAATCAACTCCGGATCCATGAATTCGAAATCGTCCGGTATGTCCAGGCAGATGACCCTGGCCTTCTTCAGGCTGGCCTTGAATTTCTTCTGCAGTTTCATGCGATGGGTCTTTTCCATGACGAAGATGATGTCCGCCCAGGCGACGAGGTCGTGCGTCAACGGAGTGTCGGCGTCGTGATTGGTGCCGGCCGAGGCGACTTCGATATCCCTGCGGGCTGAAAACACCTGCTCGGCGGTCGGGCTGCGCAAGCGGTTTTGGCTGCAGATGAAGAGGACGTTCTTCAAGATCGGTCAGCACCGATTCGAGCGCGGCAATTACTCATCCCAGATATCTCGGATCGTCTTGGTCAGCGGTATATACTGGTCGAGGGTGAGCCCGTTGAGGTCGAATTCAACGAGGTTGTCTTTTGCGGCTGCCCTAAGATTTATTCCGATATACGTCATAAATCCACGCACCACGTCGAACTCGGTGAGCCCCGGAACTTTGTGTCTTCTTTCTTGCTTATTTCTACGGAACACGGCCTCTGCCTCGTATAAATCGTCATGTTCCCGAGATTTGGAAATCTCGCCCAATCCAAATTCGAAAACGTCATCCGTATTCAACGTTCGAAGTGTCTCATGGATCAGGAACTTCATGGCGGGTCCTATATCCCAACGGCAATTCTTACCTGGCCAGATCCGCCACGACGGCGTCGAGCACGATCATGCCGGCCGGCGTGGCGCGCAGGCGTGCGTTGCCGATCGGCGCCACCAGCCCCTCGCCCTGCAGCACCGCCAACCGCGCGCTCGACAGGCCGCGCCCGGAGAACGCCTCGTAACGGGAAAGGTCGATGCCTTCGGCCAGCCGCAGGCCCATCAGCAGGAATTCGTCGGCCTCTTCCGAGCGGGTCAGGATCTCGCCGCCGGTGACGCCATGGCCCTTGGCCTCGACCAGATTGGCCCAGGTTTCCGGCATCCGCTCGGCAATTGTCACCACGCGGTGGCCATTCTCGACGAAGCGGCCATGGGCGCCGGGCCCGACACCGACATATTCGCCATAGCGCCAGTAGGTCAGATTGTGCCGGCTCTCGGCGCCCGGCCTGGCGTGGTTGGAAATCTCATAGGCCGGCAGGCCGTGCGCCGATGTGATCTCCTGCGTCAACGCGTAGAGATCGGCGGCGTGGTCATTGTCGGGAATGACGAACTTTTTTGCCGCATGCAGCGCGTGGAAGGGCGTGCCTTCCTCGATGGTCAGCTGGTAGAGCGACAGATGATCGGCGGCATGGCCGATTGCCTGTTCGAGCTCGGCCTGCCAGGCCTCCGGCGTCTGGCCGGGCCGCGCATAAATGAGATCGAACGACAGGCGGGGGAATATTTCCCGCGCGAGCCCGATGGCGTGCAGTGCTTCCCCGACATTGTGCAGCCGGCCGAGGAAACGCAAATCCTTGTCGTTCAGCGCCTGCACGCCGAGCGAGACGCGGTTGACGCCCGCCGCGCGGTAGCCGCGAAACCGTTCGGCCTCGACCGAGGACGGATTGGCCTCCAGCGTCACCTCGATGCCGCCGGGCACCGTCCAGTTCTTCGCCACGGCGTCCAAGACCCTGGCCACGGTTTCCGGCTTCATCAGCGACGGCGTGCCGCCGCCGAGAAAAATGCTGGTCACCTCGCGCGGCCCGGTGCGCTGGCGCATCGTTGCGAGCTCGGCCTCGAAGGCGCTGGCAAAACGCTCCTGGTCGACCGGCTGGTGGCGGACATGGCTGTTGAAGTCGCAATAGGGGCATTTGGCCGCGCAGAACGGCCAATGCACATAGACGCCGAAGCCGGGCGCCCGGTCGAGCAGCATGCTCATGCCGAGCCCGATCTCGCCAGATTCAATCGTGCTTCGGCGAACTTCTGGAAGGCGCGAGCGCGGTGCGACAGCGCCGTCGGCTGGCCGGGCTTCCAGCCATGCTTTTCCTCGGCGCTCATCTCGCCAAAGGTTCTTTCGAAACCGTTCGGCAGGAACACGGGATCGTAGCCGAAGCCGAGGTCGCCGCGCGGCGGCCAGACCAGCGTGCCTTCGGCCTCGCCGCGATAATATTCGGCCGCACCATCGGGGAAGGCGAGACAAATGACGGCGACGAAGCGCCCCTTGCGTTGCTCGGCCAAGGCAGCGCCGACTTCCTGCAGCGCCACTTCGGTGCGCTGCATGGCCATGCCGAAATCGCGCGTGCCGTCCGGGGTTTCGGCCCAGTTGGCGGTGTAGACGCCGGGCGCGCCGTCAAGCGCGTCGACGCACAGGCCGGAATCATCCGACAGCGCCGGCAGGCCGGTCGCCTGGGCTGCGGCCAGCGCCTTGATGTAGGCATTCTGCTCGAAAGTGGTGCCGGTCTCGTCCGGCTCCGGCAGGCCATAGTCCTTGGCCGACTTCGCTTCGAAGCCGAACGGCCCCATCAGATCGGCGAATTCGCGCAGCTTGCCGGCATTGTGGCTGGCGACGACAATTTTCTTCCCATCAAGCGAATGAACGGTTGGCGAATGCATCATATGCCCCAGATTCGTGGCTCGGCGAATTCGATCGAATTGCCCGAGGGGTCGCGTATATAGATCGAACGGCCGCCTTGAGGCCATTCGAATTCGCTTTCGATGGCGATCTTCTTCGCCTCAAGATGGGCTTTCCAATCCGCGATTTCCACGGCGGTCGCCGCAAAGCAGAGATGACCCTCGCCGACCGCGCCATGCGGCGGCACTTTCAGTCGCGCATCGGGTGCGGGCGGCACTTTCGTCGCGTCGGCGTTGAAGATGAGCAGCACGCCGGACCCGCAGCGGAAGAACAGGTGCCTGCCGTCGACCTTGCCGAGCAGGTCGAGGCCGAGGACGCCGGTGTAGAAGCTCTCGGCGGCGGCCAGATCTGTGACGTAGAGAGCTGATTCCAGAATTGCTGAGGGAGTCACGAAGCACCCCCCTCTGCCCTGCCGGGCATCTCCCCCGCAAGGGCGGAGATCGGAAGCGTCAATGCCGGCTTCCAGTTTGAAAAGTCAGCGATTGGCGAAAACGATCGATACAGCCGATCTCCCCCCTTGCGGGGGAGATGGCCGGCAGGCCAGAGGGGGGTGGGAAGGATCGCCAACCTCGTCAACTCAAACCAAAAATCAAGCCACCGCCATCTGCTGCAGGCTGACCAGGCGCTGGATGCCTTTCTTGGCCAGTCCCATCAGGGCGGCGAATTGTTCTTCGGAAAAGGGCTCGCCCTCGGCGGTGCCCTGGATCTCGACGATGCCGCCCTTGCCGGTCATGACGAAATTGGCGTCGGTGCCGGCCGAGGAATCCTCGAGATAATCGAGGTCGATGACCGGCTGGCCGTCATGGATGCCGCAGGAAATCGCCGCGACATGGTCCTTCAGCACCTTGGCGACGCTGGCCATCTGGCGGGCTTCCATCCAGCGCAGGCAGTCATACAGCGCCACCCAGCCGCCGGTGATCGAGGCGGTGCGGGTGCCGCCATCGGCCTGGATGACGTCGCAATCGACGGTGATCTGCTGCTCGCCCAGCGCCTGCAGGTCGACCACGGCGCGCAGCGAGCGGCCGATCAGCCGCTGGATCTCCAGCGTGCGGCCGCCCTGCTTGCCTGCGGAAGCCTCGCGGCGCATGCGCTCGCCGGTCGAGCGCGGAAGCATGCCGTATTCCGCCGTCACCCAGCCCTTGCCGGAATTGCGCATCCAGCCCGGCACCTTCTCCTCGAGGCTGGCGGTGCACAGGACATGCGTGTCGCCGAACTTCACCAGGCACGAGCCTTCGGCATGCTTGGAGACGCCGCGCTCGAAGGAGATGGCGCGCATTTCGTCGAATTGGCGTTTGGAGGGGCGCATTCAGGCTTCTTTCCCGTCATTTTTCGGATTCTTGGCCGGCTTGTAACCACATGGGGCGCGTGGCGCAAAGGAAAATGGCCGGCGATCCGATACAGCGACCGGATGATCTGAGACAGACACCGGGTGATCTGAGACAGACACTGGGGTGATCTGGCTCAGACACCGGGTTGCGCGGGCCATGGTGGAGTCTATATCCTTGGGCCGGAGGTTTTTGGCGCAATGACCAAGACAGTTGCCGAACCCAGTCTGCTGTCGCCCGCGCTGCAGTCGCTCGACATGCGTTCGCGCGACATCTTCCGGCGCATCGTCGATTCCTACCTGAAGGACGGCGAGCCGGTCGGTTCGCGCAGCCTGTCGCGCATCCTGCCGTCCTCGCTGTCGCCGGCGACCATCCGCAACGTGATGAGCGACCTCGAACATCTCGGCCTGATCTACGCGCCGCACATCTCGGCCGGCCGGTTGCCGACGCAGGCTGGCTTGCGCTTCTTCGTCGACGCCTTCATGGAACTCGGCGACCTCTCGGACGAGGAGCGCCGCACCATCGAGGCGCAGGTGCGGGCGTCCGGCTCGGGTGCCACGCTGGAACATATGCTGACCGAGGCCAGCCAGATGCTGTCGGGCATGTCGCGCGGCGCCGGCCTGGTGCTGGCCGCCAAGAACGAAGTGGCGCTGAAGCATATCGAATTCATCCAGCTCGAGCCGACCAAGGCGCTGGCGGTGCTGGTGTCGCAAAATGGCGACGTCGAGAACCGCGTCGTCGAGCTGCCCGCCGGCATCACCGTCTCGCAGCTGCACGAGGCCTCGAACTTCCTCAACGCCCATATCCGCGGCCGCACGCTGGCCGAGGCGCGGGTCGAGATCGCCCGCATCAAGGAAGAGACCAGGGCGGCGCTCGACACGCTGTCGCAGGATCTCGTCGAGAAGGGCCTGGCTGTGTGGGCGGGCGCCGAAAGCGGCCTGCCGGCGCGGCTCATCGTGCGCGGCCGCGCCAACCTGCTCGAAAACGTCACCGCCCAGGCCGACATCGAACTGTTGCGGCATCTGTTCGAGGACATGGAGACGCAGGACGGGCTGATCCAGCTGCTTGACCTCGCCGAACAGGGATCGGGCGTGCGCATCTTCATCGGTTCGGAAAACAAGCTGTTTTCGCTGTCGGGCTCGTCACTGGTGGTCGCGCCCTATCGCGACAAGGATGCCCGCGTCGTCGGCGCGCTCGGCGTCATCGGCCCGACCCGACTCAACTATGCCCGTATCGTGCCGATGGTCGACTATACGGCGCAGCTGATTTCCCGCATGCTGCGCTGAGGTGTCGATATTCAGGTGATGCCGGCCCTGACCCTGGGTCCCAATCGACGATCCTACGGCTGAGGAGAAAAACAATGGCGCTCGAAGAATTCAAGGCCCGGATCAGCCTGTTGCTGGAAGAGATGATCAACCAGCCGGAAGACCAGCACGAAATCCAGGAGCAGTTGCGCGAAAAACTGCGGGAAATGCGCGCCATGGGCCTGCCGCTGCCGGCCGATCTCGTCGAACTGGAAAAGCGCCTCGACGACGATTTCTACGCCGCCGGCAGCTGAGACTGGAAACCGTTTCACCTCAACTCCTCGTGTGAGGCGGAACCGAGGAACAAACAGGCCGTTGATTTCCTTCGCGACCAGGTGGAGGACAAAATGATCCGATTGGCCGGGCCGGCGATTGCCGCAGCACTGTTTCTCACGACCGCGGCATTCGCACAGCAGGCGGAGCCGCCGGTGCTGAGAGGTGCGGCTGCCTTCGGCGACTGGCGTGCCGACAGGCCAGGGGTGCGCCGCCTGATCAAGCCGCAAGACCTGCCGAGGCCCTATGTCACCAAATCCGCATCGAACAGCGCCGGCCTCGCCGACAGGCCGGCAGACGCCAAGCCGAAACTGCCGCCGGGTTTTTCGGCCGAGCTGATCGCGTCGGGCATCGACAATCCGCGCGTCGTGCGCGCCGCGCCGAACGGCGACCTGTTCGTCGCCGACAGCGAAGCCAACCAGATCCGCGTCTATCGCCTCGCCCAGGGCAGCGCGAAACCGGCCGAGGACGGCATCTTTGCCGGCGATCTCAACCAGCCCTATGGCATCGCCTTCTATCCGCCGGGCAATGACCCGCAATGGGTCTATGTCGCCAACAGCGACAGCATCGTGCGCTTTGCCTACCGCAATGGCGACCTGAAAGCCGCCAGCGATCCGGAGACTGTCGTCGACAACATCCCTTCCAATCATCACTGGACCCGCGACATCGTGTTCTCGCCGGACGGCAAGACGCTCTATCTGTCGGTCGGCTCGGGCTCGAATGTCGCGCAGGACATGACAAAGGAGCCGGATGGCGGCCTCGACGCCTGGGCGAAGTCGAAGCCGCTGGGTGCTGCCTGGGGGTCCGAGGATGGCCGCGCCGACGTGCTGGCCTTCGACCCTGACGGCAAGAATGGCCGCATCGTCGCCACCGGCCTGCGCAACTGTTCGGGCATGACGGTCCAGCCGGCGACCGGCGCGCTGTGGTGCGTCGTCAACGAGCGCGATGCGCTTGGCGACAATGTGCCGTCCGAATATGCGACCGTGGTCAAGGACGGCGCCTTCTATGGCTGGCCCTGGTACTATATCGGCAACAACGAGGATCCGCGCCACAAGGGCGAACGCCCCGACCTTGCCGGCAAGGCGACCATTCCCGATGTGCTGTTCCAGGCACATTCGGCGCCGCTCAACATCGCCTTCTACGACGGAAAAGACTTGGCCCTCGGTTCCGGTTTTCCAGCCGAATACAAGGGCGATGCTTTTGTGGCCCTGCATGGTTCATGGAATCGCGGCAACCGAACCGGATACAAGGTAGTCCGATTGCTGTTCAAGGATGGCAAGCCGACCGGCGAGTACGAGGATTTCATCACCGGCTTCGTCGTCTCCAATGGCGAGGTGTGGGGACGACCGGTCGGCATCGCGGTGGCCCAGGACGGCGCGCTGATCGTGACCGAGGACGGCAACGGCACCATCTGGCGGGTCACCTATAGTGGCGGCCGCTCCTGACCGCAAATCCGCAGGCGGCGTGGTGCAATCGAATTCGGCTTCAGGCAATTCACGCCCGGCTGACCTTGTGTCATAAGGCGCCATCGCAACAGCGTCGGGCGCAAGGCCGTAACCATGACCCTCACCGGCTTCCTCGCCTACAGTGCCGCTCTCGGCATCGCCGCCGCCATTCCCGGTCCTGGCGTCACCGCACTCGTTGCCCGGGCGCTGGGTTCCGGCTTCCGCTCGTCGCTGGCCATGTCCTTCGGCCTGATGCTCGGCGACCTCACCTATCTGACCGCCGTGGTGCTCGGCCTCGCCTTCGTCGCGCAGACCTTCGGCATGGTTTTTCTCGCCATCAAATGGCTTGGCGTCGCCTACCTTGCCTTCCTCGGCTGGCGCTTCTGGACCGGCGGCATCACGCCCGAAACGGTCGAGGCCAAGAAGGGCAAGGGCGGGCTGCTGTCGAGCTTCATCGCCGGCCTGACCGTCACGCTCGGCAATCCGAAGACGATGATCTTCTATCTGGCCATCACGCCGACCATCGTCGACCTGAAGACGATCACGCTGGCCGATTACGGCATTCTCGTCGCGCTCACGATCGTCGTGCTCCTGGTGGTGCTGGTGCCCTATCTGGCGCTGGCGGCCAAGGCGCGCTGGTTCCTGAAGTCGCCGCGCGCGCTCAAGGCGCTGAACCGCACCGCCGCCGGCTTCATGGTCGGGGCAGCGGCGGCGATTGCCGCCCGTCAGTAGGCCCCTTTCGGCCAAAAGATTCCAGGGACAGGCTTTCCCGGGAAATGCTTTTCCGGGAGCCCGGTGTTTTAGACACGGGTCCCACTCGATATTTTCGGCCGACAGTCTATCTTGCGCGACCGAAGGCACTATCTTGCCGGCTGCAATGCCACTTGCCTGAAGTCCTCCACTTGCCTGAAATTCTCACTTGCCTGAAGTTCTGGGAGCAAAACCAATGAACAAGCCCGTCACCCCTGCCCGCGTGCCCGGTCGCGGCCGCGTCTACGATTCCATCACCGATACGATCGGCGACACGCCGCTGGTGCGGCTCGACAAGTTCGCCAGGGAAAAGGGCATCGTCGCCAACCTCATCGCCAAGCTCGAATTCTTCAATCCGATCGCCTCGGTCAAGGACCGCATCGGCGTGGCGATGATCGAGGCGCTTGAGGCATCCGGCAAGATTTCTCCCGGCAAGACCACGCTGATCGAACCGACGTCCGGCAACACCGGCATCGCGCTTGCCTTCGCCGCTGCCGCCAAGGGTTACAAGCTGATCCTGACCATGCCGGAAACGATGTCGATCGAGCGCAGGAAGATGCTGGCGCTGCTCGGCGCCGAGCTGGTGCTGACCGAAGGTCCGAAAGGCATGAAAGGCGCGATCGCCAAGGCCGACGAACTGGCGGCGACGATCCCCAATGCGATCATCCCGCAGCAGTTCGAAAACCCGGCCAACCCGGAAATCCACCGCACGACGACGGCCGAGGAAATCTGGAACGATACGCATGGCGAGGTCGATATCTTCGTCGCCGGCATCGGCACCGGCGGCACCATCACCGGCGTCGGCCAGGTGCTGAAGAAGCGCAAGCCCTCGGTGCATGTCGTCGCCGTCGAGCCGGAATCCTCACCGGTGCTGTCGGGCGGCCAGCCCGGCCCGCACAAGATCCAGGGCATCGGCGCGGGCTTTGCGCCCAAAATCCTCGACACCACGATCTATGACGAGATCGTCAAGGTCTCGAACGAGGATTCGGTCGCCAATGCCCGCCTCGTCGCCCGCCTCGAAGGCGTGCCGGTCGGCATCTCGTCGGGCGCGGCGTTGCAGGCGGCAATCGTCGTCGGCTCGCGGCCGGAGAACAAGGGCAAGAACCTTGTCGTGGTCATCCCGTCCTTCGCCGAACGCTATCTGTCGACGATCCTGTTCGAGGGGTTGGGGGCGTAGGCCGCGCTGTCCCCGAGAATGGACCTGCCGCGATCCTTCGCGCGCCCCTCTGCCCTGCCGGGTAGAGGGGGCGCTGTCCCGCCGGCATGACAGACTATAGCGCGCTACCCGGCCGTGGGCGGCTGCACCGGCCCTGTCCCATTCCCTAAATACCGCTGCCGTCCGAATCCAGCTTTGATCGTATGGTGTTGATGGCGTCCACGATGGCATCGGCAGTCTGCCGGTCTAGCGCGATATCCAACAAGCCTTCAGTTGTCTGGATCGACAGAATGCCAAGAGGGCCTTTCTCGTCCTTGACAGTGCAGACATGAATTTCGGTCGGCACGAAAGGCCGCGCCTTTTTTCCCGTAGGCTTCATTGGTTACTCACGGCCTTGGACAGTTGCGACAATCGCGCAACCCCGCAACAAGTTCAAGCGAACCTGACGGCGCCACCCAGCCGTAGGGGAAATGGCCGGTGCGGCTGGGGGGCTCGTTGGGGCGTGGCCACACCGGCCACTGCGGGAAAGGTTTGACGTCCCCGCGCTGCTTAAACTATGGGTATATTAGCAGTTGCGCAATTAATCCTATCGGCTGTAGCAAGGGGTAGGGGAATGGCGAATGTCGATGGCTGGAGCCATCAACACATATCGCCGGACGCTGCAATCTGGCCCGCTCAAAAAATCGCCCGTGGCGCCCACCACCGGTGAGCAGAACCCCGCTTCCGGTGCATATCGCCCCCGGCCTGCGTCGCGCGGGTGTCGGAGGAATTTCATGTACAAGCTCTACACCCGTCCCGGTAGCGGCGGCTTCGTCGTCGAGGCAGCGCTGGCGCTGGCGAACGCGCCGTTCGAGCAGATCGACGTGCCGAAGGCGGATCGGCCCGATCCGGCTTTCCTCGACATCAGTCCGTTGAACCAGGTTCCGGTGCTGACGCTGCCGGACGGCCGCTCGATGACCGAATCGGCGGCGATCTGCATCCTGCTTGCCGAGCGCCATCCCGACGCCGGCCTGGCGCCGGCGGCCGACGCGCCGGCCCGCGTCGACTTCCTGCGCTGGATGGCCTTGATGTCGTCGGCGCTCTATCCGGCGGTGCTGCGTTTCTACTACGCGTACCGATACACCACCGATGCCGACGGCACGACGGCGGTCAAGCAGGCAGCCATCGCCGAGATGGACCGCGGCTTCGCCGTTCTCGATAGCGCGCTCGAGGGCCGTGACTGGCTGGTCGGCGACCTGATGTCGCTGGCCGACATCTATCTCGTCATGCTGGTGGCCTGGCATCCGGACGTCGACCGGGCGCGCGCCGCCTGGCCGAATGTTGAACGTTTGTGGGCCGCGCTGCGCGGACATCCGCTGATGAAGACGCTCAACATTTCGCATGAGATGTGGCCCGCATGAACAGGTCGCCTGCAGCGGAGTGCTGCCCGTTGGCTCAATTTCCGAGCGCTGCCCGTTTTCCTTGCAGGAAGCGGCGCACCGCCGGGTCGCGCTCGAGGCCGATCGCCCGGTCATAGGCCTCGACCGCTTTCCCGGTTATGCCCAGCCTGGCCAGCAGACCCGCACGGGCTGCCCAATAAGGTTGGTAGTCCGTAAGCCGCTTGTCGTCGCCCAGCACGTAAAGGGCCGCCAGTCCCGCCGCAGCGCCCTCGGCCTCGGCGATAGCCACCGCGCGGTTGATCGCCACCACTGGCGAGCCCGCGATCGAAAGCAGCGCGTCATAGAGCTCGCGGATCGCCGCCCAGTCGGTGCGGCCGGTCAGCCGTCGTGCCGCATGCGCGGACTGTACGGCCGCCTCAAGCTGGTAGCGGCCGATCACCGCCTTGGCGGCGGCGTGGGAAAGCAGCGCCTCCGCCTCATCGATGAGGGCGCGGTCCCATAGCCGGCAATCCTGTTCCGCCAGCGGCACGAAATCGCCTTCGGCGCTGCGCCGTGCGGCACGGCGCGCCTCGGCAAGCAACATCAGCGAAAGCAGGCCAAGCGCCTCCGGCTCCTCCGGCAACAGCGAGGACACCAGCCGGCCAAGCCAGATCCCTTCGGTCGCCAGATTGCGACGTCGCGTTTCGGTGCCGGCCGGGTCGGACCAGCCTTCGGCGAAAGTCGCGTAGATGGCCTCCAGCACGGCGTCCAGCCGCTCGCCGAGTTCAGCCCGCTCCGGCACGCGGAACGGAATGCCGGTTTCGCGGATGCGGGCCTTGGCGCGCACCAGCCGCTGTCCCATCGTTGCCGGCGAGACCAGGAAGGCGGAAGCGATCGTCGCCGCGTCGAAGCCAAGGACCGTCTGCAGGATCAACGGCGCCCGCACACTCGATTCGATCGCCGGATGCGCGCAGGCGAACATCAGCCGCAACCGTTCGTCGGGCAGGTCTTCATCGGTCATGCGCGCCTCCGCCTCCTCGGCAATCAGCTTGAGATGCTCGCGGCCGGCCTCGCTGGTCAGCCGCCGTCGCACCGCATCGACGCGCCGCCGCCGCGCCACCGCCAGCAGCCAGGCTTCCGGCTTTTCGGGCACGCCGGTTCGCGGCCAGCGTTCGAGCGCCGCGGCAAAGGCATCGGCCAGCGCATCCTCGGCGGCGGCCACGTCGCGTGTGCGCGCCGCGAGCCAGGCGACCAGCTTGCCATAGCTCTGCCGGGCGGCGGCCTCGGCGGCCGCCCGGGCGATCTCCGGGCGACTGTCCATCACAAGGTCATCTCTCAGACGGATACTCGGTCAGTTCCCAGATCGGCCGCACCTCGACCGTACCGCTGCTGGCGGCAGGACAGCGCGCGGCCCAGGCGATCGCGGCGTCGGCATCCGCGACCTCGATCATGTAGAAGCCGGCGAGCTGTTCCTTGGTGTCGGCATAGGGGCCATCGAGCACATTGGTCTTGCCATCGGCCATCCGCACCAGGGTCGCCGATTGGGTCGGCCGCAGCCGGTCGCCGGCCAGCCACGCGCCCGACTTCTTCAGCGCTTCGGTATAGGCGCCATAGGCGGCGCTGATCTGGTAGGTCGCCTCGTTCGAGGCGTTCGCCATCGCGGCTTCGTTGGCGTAGATCAAAAGCATGTATCGCATGGTCTTCTCCCGTGGTTTTGAAGGCCGCGTCATTGCGAGCCGGACGTATGTCGCGCGGCAGCGCCCGATTTAGACAGGCTGCGGAAAAAACTTTCGGCTTTGATCGGGCACTTCGCAAGCAGACTCGCCGACAGCTAACCGGCAAGTGCAGACACTGTCTCACTGGAACCATGCGAATCCACCGGTTCCAGCCAGCCGCGATAGCGCACGATCAGCCCGGTGAGCGGATGTGAAATCTCGACATGGAAGCGGAAGCGGCCGCCCTCGACGGTCTCAAACGATGTCGAGCGCGGGCAGAGCCACATCGGCAGCGGCAGCCCAAGAACGGCCCAGCGGCGCAGGACAAGCTTAAGCTGCCCGTCCTCGGTCACCAGCGCCATGGCAAAGGTCAGCGGGCCGAAGCGCTCGCACAGCAGGCGATGCGAGCGGCCTCGACCGGCAAACTGGCGGCTGGAAAAGCTGTGCGGGCCGAATGTCCGCGTCCAGGTCTCGCCGTCCTTGTCGATGTCGAAACGAACCTCGACCGCGATATCGGCGCTCGCCTTGGGAAACCCGATTAGCGATGCCATTAGCCGGCCAACAACGTTTCGACCCCGCTCCACACTGGCTCGGCCCTCGGCCATTCTCGCGTGGCCATGCATGGCGCGGATTTCCCGGGGGATGCCCGGCCAGGCATCGCCGAGCAAGTCGGCATAGAGCGGTCGATCCGGGCTGGCCGCTTCGGTGTCGTGGTGAAAGCCGGTGTGGATCGTCCTGGCGGCAAACAAGGCTTCGTAGTCTTCGAGTTCGAGATCGCGGACCGCCGCCCGTGCGCCGGCCGTGGGCGAATGACCATCCAGCGCCTTGCGCACCAATGCCTCGACCGCCATCGACGGGATCAACGGCCCGTCGTCGCCTTCGGCCAGCAGATGCCATGAGCGTTCGACCGGCGTGCCGGTCTGGCTGGCGCCGGTGACTTCGACGAACATGCCGCCGCGATGCTCGCCCCGGCGCAGCCGGTTGGTCGCCCAATGCATCAGCGGAGCCATTGGCGACAGCGAGCGAAGCAGCCGCAGACGCACCAGCCAGGCGAGGCCGATCAGGGCGCGATGAAGCACTTCCGGCACCGGTCCGGCGCCCATCCAGATGGTTTTGGCTTGCGGCCAGAGTTCCGCCAGCGCGCGCAGGTCCGGCACGTCGACGAGCGAAAACAGCGTGTCGTTGAGCGGCATGCGGCCGGGCGGTGCGATCGTGGTGCGCATCTGTTCGGTGAGCGGATGGCCCAGCACCTTGCCGCCGTCACGCACCAGCGCGACCGGCTGCCCGGCGTAACCTGCTATGGCGCGGATGACGTTCTCGCCGACACCGGCAAAGGGCGACGGCGCGATGCCGCCGCGAATGGCGTCGACCCGTGCCATATCGGATGCCAGCCGGCGCACCACCGCCGCCGTCAGCACCGGAAAGCTGGAGACACCCGACAGCACGAAAAGCCCGGCCTGCTTCGCCGCCGCGTCGAAATCCGGCACGCCGGCGACGAAATCCGACCCATCGGCGAGATCGAGATAGTTGACGCGCTTGGCGATGCAGGCCTCGACCAGGCGGTAGCGCCCCTCGCCATAGGCCTGGAACGGGCCGCTGGCATCGACCAGCGTGTCGGGGCGCAGCGACGCCAGTTGAGCGGCGAGGTCGCCATCCCTGTCGAACACCGCCGGCACCAGCCGCGCCGCGACAGCGCGACGGCCGCGGCACCAGGCCTCGGCCCTGGCCAGCGAGCGGCCGGTGACGATCAGGGTGAGGCGCGGCTCGTTTTCCAGCAACTGGACGATGCGGCCGCCAAAGGTGCCGTAGCCGCCGACAATGAGAAGTTTCATCCGCTGCTTCCCCCGGAGCCACGCTTTCTAACCAAGAAACCGCTCCCTCAGCCCGGGAGGCGGGATGTCGCAACTGTCCTTCCTGCCGAACAGGGCATAGCGATTCCTGGCGATGCGATCGTAAAGCCAGTCGCGCAGCGGGCGCGGCAGCAGCAACAGGATTTTTGCCATCCGCCACGGCCAGCCGAGCTCGGCCATGACGGCAACGAAGCTGTCGAGCTGCGTGAAGGCAGCACCGTCGACGAGGACGAGATTGGTTTCGTAGGAATCGGTGCGCAGGCCGTGCTGCCGGAAAAGCGCTTCGCCGAACGGCGATTGCGCGGTGGCGAAGCGGAAACGGTTCTGGCGGTCGAGCCTGACCACCATGCGCACGAAGCCGGAGCACAGCACGCAGACGCCGTCGAAGACGATCAGAGGATATTCAGAGGGACTGCTTGACTTGGGAAGGTCGGTCACGCGGGCCTCGGCTGCTTGTGCCCTAAGACACTAAGCCAGCCGGGCGCGGCATCAAAGCCGTGGCGATGTCGCACGCCGCCTGTCGGCAAGAGCCGGACGCTCGGCGCGATAGGTGGTGGCGCGGGTAGAGGCGGCCGGCCTGCAGATCCGGCTGTCGTGACGGCTCTCGAAGGTCATGGTCAGCGCTCGCTCACGCCGAGCGAGCTGCCACGACGGGCGCTGGCCGGGCCGGGGCCGCGCATGTAGTAGCGCTCCGGCCGATAGGTCGGCGCGACGAATTCGCGGATGGCGGCGGCATAGCCGATGAGATGCGCGAGGAAGTTCATTTTACCTGTCCCTGTCCCGATTTTCGGATGTCCCTTCCGAATTGCGGTCATCATAGCGTCGAGGCGTGAATAGTCGGTGAACACGATGTTAATATCTGGTCGAAAAGGCCTTGGTTCGTGGCTGGAATGCGGCTGATTCGGGGTCTTTCCATGTGGTTTGTCGGCATTCCGCCCAGTGTGACTTTTGCATCACATATGTTTCGTTTGAATGTCGCCTACGCGCTGTTCTGTTTCAATTTTTGCCGCGCCCGTGAAATTTCCGTGCTGACCGACGCAGCGCCTCAGGCGCGCCTTGCCGTCCAGATCGTCGTGCGTGGCGGAACTGGAGCGGGGTCTGTCCGTTCTCACCTTCATCTGGTCCTGGAAGGGAAGATATCATGGCGCCGCGTCCGGCCTGGAAGGGCTATCTGAAGCTGTCGCTGGTCACCTGTGCCGTCGAGCTGACCAATGTCGTCACCCACACCGAGAAGGTCTCGTTCCGGGTGCTGAACCGCAAGACCGGCAACACGGTGAAACGCATCTACGTCGATGCCGAAACCGGCAAGCCGCTCGGCGACGGCGACGAGATCAAGGGCTACGAAGTCAACGATGGCGATTTCGTCCATATCGAGGAAGACGAGATCGAGGCGGTGCAGATCGAGTCGTCGCACACGATGGCGCTCGATGGGTTCGTCGACAAAGCCTCGATCGAGCAGATCTATCTCGACACGCCCTACTATGTCGCGCCGGCCGACAAGGTGTCGGAGGAGGCGTTCGCCGTCATCCGCGATGCCATGGCGGGCAAGAAGATGGCAGGGCTGGCGCGCATCGTGCTCTATCAACGCGAGCGCCCGGTGGTGATCGAGCCGCTCGGCAAGGGCATGGTGCTGACCACGCTGCGTTACGACAACACGGTGCGCCAGCCGGACACCGTCTTCGGCGATATCGAATCGGTGAAGACCGACCAGGAAATGACCGATCTGGCCGAGCTGATCATCGACAAGAAGAAAGCGAAGTTCGATCCCTCGAAATTCGAGGACAAATACGAGAATGCGCTGCTGGAGCTGATCCGTGCCAAGAAGGCCGGCAAGAAGGCGCCGAAGGCCAAGGCCGCTCCCAAACCGTCCAACGTCGTCAACCTGTTCGAGGCGCTGAAGAAGAGCCTTTCGTCGGATGCCGGCTCATCGAAGGCTTCCTCGACGGCGAGGGCCAAATCGGAAGCCAAACGCACCAAGCCGAAAGCCGGCGCACCCAAGCGCAAATCGGCCTGAGGACACGAAGCCATGGCCAGCCTCGAACAATATCACGCCAAGCGCGATTTCAAGAAAACATCCGAACCGGCCGGCAAGGTCGCGCGCGGCAAGAACGCCAAGGCGGGCGGCATCTTCGTCATCCACAAGCACGCAGCGACCCGGCTGCATTACGACCTTCGCCTGGAGCATGACGGTGTGCTGTGGAGCTGGGCGGTGACGCGCGGCCCGAGCCTCGACCCGCATGAGAAACGGCTGGCCGTGCATGTCGAGGACCACCCGATAGACTATGCGCCGTTCGAGGGCACCATTCCCAAAGGTGAATATGGCGGCGGCTCGGTCATCGTCTGGGACGAGGGCACCTGGATCCCCGAGATCGACCCGGCCAAGGCGATGAAAAAGGGCCATATCAGCTTCGAGCTCAAAGGCCACAAATTGCACGGGCTCTGGCATCTGGTCAGGCTGAAGCCGCGCGCGGGCGAAAAGCGCGACAACTGGCTGCTGATCAAGTCGGACGATGCCGCCGCGCGCCCCGGCGAGGACATTCTCAAGGAGGCGCCTGAATCGGTGAAGT
The DNA here is from genome assembly GCF_042682105.1 of Mesorhizobium calcicola. NCBI lineage: Bacteria > Pseudomonadati > Pseudomonadota > Alphaproteobacteria > Hyphomicrobiales > Phyllobacteriaceae > Mesorhizobium > Mesorhizobium calcicola. Next base: position 178,357 of record NZ_JBHUGY010000020.1, on the reverse strand, counting down.
CGGGCCTGACGATCGAGGAGGTCGGCGAGGGCAAGGCAGCCAAGGGCGAGAGGCCGAAGGTCTGGCATTCGAACAAGCCGGCCGCCGGCAAGGCGAAAGCCGGCAGGCGCCTCGACTTTGTCGAGCCGCAGCTTGCCACGCTGGAGCGGGACGCCCCGCCGGGCAAGGACTGGCTGCACGAGGTGAAGTTCGACGGCTATCGCATGCAGGCGCAGATTGCCGGCACCGAGGTGCGGCTGCTGACCCGCACCGGCCTCGACTGGACGGAGAAGTTCGGCGGTGCGATCGCCGCCGAACTCGCCGGACTGAAATGCGCCGACGCCATCATCGACGGCGAGATCGTCGTGCTGGCCGACAGCGGCGTGTCGTCCTTCGCGCTGCTGCAGGCCGATCTGTCGGCGAAGCGGAGGGATCGTTTCATCTACTATGTCTTCGATTTGATGCGGCTCGACGGCGAGGATCTGCGCGGCGAGCCGCTGGTCGAGCGCAAGCAGGCCCTGCAGGACCTGCTTGGCAAGCAGCCGGAGAATTCGGCGGTCCGTTTCTCCGACCATTTCGCCGAACCCGGCAAGATCATGCTGGAGCATGCCTGCCGGATGGGGCTGGAAGGCGTCGTCTCCAAGCGCGCCGATGCGCCCTATCGCAGCGGGCGCGGCCCGTCCTGGGTGAAGTCGAAATGCACGGCGCGGCAGGAATTCGTCATCGGCGGCTATCTGCCGTCGGACAAGATCGGGCGCGGATTGCGTTCGCTGCTGGTCGGCTATCATGAAGGCGACGGGCTGCGTTATGCCGGCCGCGTCGGCACCGGTTTCTCCGCAAGGAGCGCCACCGGCCTGAAGGCGAAACTCGACGCGCTGAAGGCAAAGTCGTCGCCCTTCGACACGGCTGCGCCGAAGGGCAAGGGCCTGGTCTGGGTCAAGCCGGAGCTTGTCGGCGAAGTGGAGTTCCGCAGCTGGACATCCGACCATATAATACGCCATGCCTCGTTCCAGGGATTGCGTGAGGACAAGCCGGCGGAGGAAGTCGTGCAGGAAAAGCCCCAGCCTTCGACAGGGAAGTCTTCGACAGGGAAGCCAGCGACAGGCAAGAGCCCGGCCAAGGCGAGGCAGGCATCAAGCGGCGCTTCCAAACCTGCCGGCACAATGACGACCAGCGTAAAACTCTCCCACCCCGACAAGCTGCTGTGGCCCGAGGAGAAAATATCCAAGCAGGGCCTGCTCGACCACTATGCACAGGTCTGGCCGCGCATGGAGCAGTTCATCGTCAACCGGCCGCTCAGCCTGGTGCGCGCGCCGGACGGCGTCGGTGGCCCGCGCTTCTTCCAGAAACATGCCTCGGCCGGCATGAGCGACAAGATCGCCCGGATGAAGGACCCGATCGACGGCGAGGAGATCCTGTTCATCCGCGATTTCGACGGGATTGCCGCGCTGGTCCAATACGGCGTGGTCGAGATCCACATCTGGGGCTGCACCGTCGACGAGTTGGAAAAGCCGGACCAGATCATCTTCGATCTCGACCCCGATGAAGGCGTCGACGTCAAGGCGGTGCGCGAGGCGGCGCTCGATATCAGAGGCAAGCTCGACGAGCTGTCGCTGCCGAACTTCGTCAAGACGTCGGGCGGCAAGGGCTACCATGTCGTGGTGCCGCTGAAACCTTCGGCGGACTGGGAAGCGGTGAAAACCTTCACCCATGATTTCGCCAAGGCGCTGGAGCAGGCCGCTCCCGACCGCTACACGGCGACGCTGTCGAAAAAGGCGCGCACGGGAAAGATCTTCGTCGACTATCTGCGCAATGGCCGGGGCGCGACGACGGTCGCGCCCTATTCGTCGCGCGCCAAGAAGGGCGCCACCGTATCGATGCCGGTGACCTGGGCCGAGATCGAGGCCGGGCTGGCGCCGAACGCTTTCCCGATCGGCGACAAGACGACGCTGAAGCGGCTGGCCGAAGCCGATCCGTGGGTGGATTTTTTCAAGCAGGGGAAGGTGTTGAAGCGCGGCTGATCTAGGTCAAGCGGGAGCTTTGAATGTAACGTCAGCCTGATGGCAGACGTAGCGATCCTTCCCACCCCCTCTGTGCTGCCGGACATCTCCCCCGCAAGGGGGGAGATCGACAGTTTCACTCGCAGAGCTCGTCTTGCGACGTTGACGATTGGCGAAAGCCAAGATGACAGCCAATCTCCCTCCTTGCGGGGGAGATGGTCGGCAGGCCAGAGGGGGATGCTGTCCCGCCAACGATGCCGGGAACCAGCCCAACATCTCAGCCCAGAAACATCTTCTCGAACGCCTGCTTGCCCGGCGGCGAGAAAATGACCGCGCGGCTGTCCTTCTCCCGGCGCGCCCATTTCTCGGCGAGGATCTTGTCGAGGATGGCAGCGCCCAGCGTGCCGGCGAGGTGCGAACGGCGCACGCTCCAGTCGAGGCAGGCGCGGCAGACCGGCCGGCGCGGCCTGGCATCGACATCGATGCCGACGGCAGCGAAATGCGATGCCGCCGATGGCCCGAGCCTGATCTCCTGGTCGTCGCGCAGCAGTATCTCTCTCTCGACCAGACGATCGAGCATCGCCACCGCCTGCTCGCCGGCGAGGTGATCGTAGCAGACGCGCGCCACGCGCATGGCGCCGTCGCGCGGGCCTGGCCGCACGCGCTTCGGGCCAACGGCTTCCGCGACACCGGTGATGGCCTCGATCATGCCCGCCACCTGCGGCCCGGCGAGGCCGAAATAGCGATGCCGGCCCTGGCTGGCCAGCGTCAGCAGGCCGCCCTCCATCAGTTTCGACAAATGCGAGCTGGCCGTCGGCAGCGACACGCCGGCCTCGAGCGCCAGTTCGCTCGCCGTCAAAGCCGTGCCGCCCATCAGCGCGTTGAGCATGTTTGCCCGCGCCGGGTCGCCAACCAGGCTGGCGATGCGGGCGATGTCGGGTCCCTCACGCATAGTTCGTTCCTCATCGAAGCATTCTTGTCAGGTAAGCATTATTCTCCAACCAGATCAAGGAGACAGACGATGACAGCACGAACCGCTTCCAACCCTGCACCGTTCCATGCCCGCCGATCGTTCCCAGTCGTCACCTGGTTCCGTTCGCGGCTTTTGGCCCGCTGGTATGACCGCCATCTGCAGCGTCTCGACCTTGCCGAGATCGACGACCATTTGCTGCGCGATCTCGGCCTGACGCCGCAAGACGTGCGCCGCGAATGCGCGAAATCCTTCTGGCAGGCATGACCGCAGGGACAATTGCCTAGCAGATCGGGCGACACAACGTTTCGACGACGCTCGAACTATCGACGCGAAAACACACTCCAAAGGAGACGACCATGACCATCACCTGCTTCATCCGTTACGAGATCGACCCGTTCGGCAAGGCCGCCTTCGAGGAGTATGCCCGCAACTGGGGCCAGGCCATTCCGCGCTGCGGCGCCGACCTGATCGGCTATTTCGCGCCGCACGAGGGCTCGGCCACGACAGCCTATGCCGCCTACAACATCGACAGCCTGGCGGCCTACGAGGCGTATCGCGCGCGCCTTGCCGCCGATCCCGCCGGCAAGGCAAACTACGAATTCGCTCGCCGCGAAAAGTTCATCCATAGGGAGGACCGCATGTTTCTGAAACTGGCTTCCGGCCCGCACGCCAAACTGGTGCTGCCGTGATCGCCGTCATCTTCGAGGTCGAGCCGGCGGCAGGCAAACGAGATGCCTATCTCGGCATCGCCGCCGACCTTCGGCCGCTGCTCGACGGCATCGACGGATTTGTCTCGATCGAGCGCTTCCAGAGTCTGGCCGATCCAAACCGCATCCTGTCGCTGTCGTTCTGGCGCGACGAGGAAGCGGTCGAGGCCTGGCGCAACACCGAGGAGCACCGGCAGGCGCAGAAAGCCGGCCGTGGCGGTATCTTTGCCGGCTACCGCCTGCGCATTGCCCATGTCGTGCGCGATTACGGGCTGACGGAGAGGGCCGAGGCGCCTGCGGATAGCCGGGCGGTGAATGGGTGAAGGTTAGCGTTTGTTCCTTCTCCCCCTGGGGGAGAAGGTGGCCGCGAAGCGGCCGGATGAGGTGTGTTCCAGAGGACACCAACGCCTCATTCCGTCCAGCACCCCTCAACCGTCTCGGCGCTACGCGCCGATCCACCTTCCCCCACAAGGGGGGAAGGGAAGAAACTAAGCATTCCCGATCAGCACCCCCGCCGCGAAGACCAGCGCGCCGCCCAGCACCACCTGGAAGGCGGCGCGCAGGAAGGGCGTTTGCATGTAGCGGTTCTGGACGAAGGCGATCGCCCACAATTCGAAGAACACCACCACCGCCGCGACCGCCGTCGCCGTCCAGAATTGCGGGATGAGATAGGGCAGCGCGTGGCCCAGCCCACCGAGCGTTGTCATGATGCCGACGGTCAGGCCGCGCTTGACCGGTGAGCCGCGGCCCGACAGCTTGCCGTCGTCGGACGCGACTTCGGTGAAGCCCATCGAAATGCCGGCGCCGATCGAGGCGGCAAGCCCGACCAGGAGCGTTTGCCAGGTGTCATGCGTGGCAAAGGCGGCGGCAAAGATCGGCGCCAGCGTCGACACCGACCCGTCCATCAGTCCGGCCAGCCCCGGCTGCACATAGGTGAGGATGAACTGGCGCTGCTCGGCAACGGCCTCTTCGTCCCTCACTTCGCCCGGCACGTGCTGTTGCTCCAGACGCTGCGCCAGCGTTTCATGGCCCTGCTCGGCCAGCGCCAAATCGTCGAGCAGTTTTCTGGTCGAGGCATCGGTGGTGCGCTTTGCCGCCTCGACGTAGAACAGATAAGCGCGCCGCTCCATCTCCTCGGCCTGGCTGCGCACATGCTCGATGCCGAGCGGCCTCACCAGCCAGTCGGGCTTGCGCTCGAAGTAGCCTTTCACATGCTCGCGCCGGATCAGCGGAATGCGCTCGCCGAACCGCTTGCGGAAAAGCTCGATCAGCGCGTCGCGATGGCCGTCCTCTTCCTCGGCCATCTCCTCGAACACTTTCGCCGATTGCGGAAAGTTTTCGGTCAGCCCGTCGGCGTAGGCCCGGTAGATGCGCCCGTCGTCCTCCTCGGACGAAATGGCCAGCGCCAGGATCTCCTGTTCGGAGAGCGATTCGAAGGGTCGGCGGCCAAAGCCGAAAACACGGGAAAGCATGAGGAATTCACTCTAGTTTAGAATAATTCTAAACTAGAGTTTGAAGTGGCCCAGGTCAATGCGCGCCGGGGTCGCGGTCAAGAATAGTTGAAGCCCGCGCACGAAGCTGACCCTTCATTATCAGTGAATGTTCACCTATATGTGGGACCAACCTAAGAAAGGGATCCCGCAGATGACGGTAAAACAGCCTCCGCACCATTATGACCCCAAGCCCGTTCTCGATCTCATCGCCAGCATCGAGGCCGATCTGCAGCGCCTGAAAGGCCTGGTCGAACAGCAGGTCGAGAAATTCGATCCGGCCAACCCGCACAACAAGGCCCCGGACGGCAAGTTGACCGAAGAAGGCGTGGAGTGCTGCTACCGCATGTTCGACGAAGGCAAGTCGCGCTATTCGGTCGCCCAGCAGATGAAGATCTCCTTCGCCGCCGCCACCCATCGCTTCAACACCTGGCGCAAGCTTGGTGGAACAAAGCGGCAGCGGGCGCTGCTGGGATAGGGGACATGGCTTCGGCAATTTCCAAGGTTGCGGCTGAACGAGAGTAAGTGCCGTTCCCGCGATTGAATTTGTAACGGTCACATTTTTCGTTGGTGTCGCGCGGCCGTTTCCGTGCACCATGGCCGGACCACATCTTCGCAGGGCTCGTCATGACCATCCCTCCCGGCATAGAAGACATCCACCGCGCCGCGGCCCGGCTTTCCGGACTGATCGTCGAAACCCCGCTGATCGAATCGCAGGAGCTGAACAAGCGTTTCGGCGCCCGCATCCTGTTCAAGCCGGAGACACTGCAGCGCACCGGCTCGTTCAAGTTCCGCGGCGCCTACAACAAGCTGTCGTCGCTGAGCGAGGAAGAGCGCGGCCGTGGCGTCGTCGCCTTCTCGTCGGGCAATCATGCGCAGGGCGTCGCGGCGTCGGCGGCGATGTTCGGCGTCAAGGCGGTCATCGCCATGCCGGCCGATGCGCCGGCGATGAAGATCGGCAATGTCCGCAAGATGGGGGCGGAGGTGGTGCCCTTCGACCGCATGAGCGTGGTGCGCCCTTACATCGACAAAGGCATGGTGCTGGTGCCGCCCTTCGACGACCCGGCCATCATCGCCGGACAGGGCACGATCGGCCTCGAATTGATGGCCCAGGCGAAAGCGCTTGGCGTCAGCCTCGACGCGGTGGTGATCCCCTGCGGCGGCGGCGGCCTGTCGAGCGGCATTTCCGTTGCGGTCAAGGACGCCTCGCCGGACACCGCGGTCTGGGCGGTGGAGCCCGAGCATTTCGACGACACCCGCCGCTCGCTGGCCGCAGGCACCAGGGTTTCGAACGAGCCGGGCCACAGCTCGATCTGCGATGCGATCCTGACCGCCGAGCCCGGCGTGATCACCTTCGAGATCAACCGCAGGAACCTCGCCGGCGGCATTGCCGTCTCCGACAAGGCGACGGCCCAGGCGATGCGCGACGCCATGGCCTACCTGAAGCTGGTGGTCGAGCCCGGCGGCTGCGTGGCGCTGGCAGCCCTGTCATCGGGCGAGATCGAGCTGTCCGGCAAAAGCGTTGCCGTGGTGCTGTCCGGCGGCAATGTCGATTTCGGGACTTATGCGGAGATCATGGCGGCGGCGTAGGGTGGCGATCGAACAACGCAGCGGCGCACGAGTAGGGACCGCCCCGATCCCTCCCACCTGTCCCGCCGGCATACGGCCTGACCCTAGTCCAGCGTCCGCCGGAACCGGACCAGCGCGACGCCGGCAAATAGCGCCACGAAGACCACCAGCCAGCCGATCTCCGTCGCCACCGCCAGCAGTTCGGCGCCCTTCAGCATGACCGCGCGGATGATGCGCAGGAAATGCGTCAGCGGCAGGATCTCGCCGAACGTCTGCGCCCAGCCTGGCATGCCGCGATAGGGGAACATGAAGCCCGACAGCATGATCGACGGCAGGAAGAAGAAGAAGGTGAGCTGCAGCGCCTGCATCTGCGTGCGGGCTATGGTCGAGATCGTATAGCCGAGCAGCACCAGCGCCAGCACGAAGATCAGCACGGCGGTCAACAGAAGCGACGTCGATCCGGTGAATGGTATGGCGAACAGAAGCTTCGCCGCCGCCAGCACCACCACCACCTGCACGCCGCCGACCGCCAGATAGGGCAGCACCTTGCCCAGCATGATCTCGAGCGGGCTCGACGGCATCGCCAGAAGGTTTTCCATCGTGCCGCGCTCGGTCTCGCGCGTCAGCGCGATCGAGGTCATCATCACCATCGTCATCTGCAGGATGACGCCGAGCAGGCCGGGCACGATGTTGTATTGCGAGATGCCTTCGGGATTGTAGCGCCGGTGCACCACCACTTCGAGCTGGCCAAGGGCGGCCTCGGCGGCGGCCTCCTGCATGCCGCGCGCCCTAAGCAGCGCCTGGCTGGCGACGGTGCCGAGCGTCGAGATGGCGCCGCTGGCGACGGCCGGGTCGGTGGCGTCGGCCTCGATCAGGATCTGCGGGCTGTCGCCGCGCTCGACCCGCCGGGCGAAATCGGCGGGGATGGTGACGACGAAGGCGACATCGCCGCGCGACATCAGGAATTCCGCGTCGGCCGCGCTTTGCGAGACATGGTCGAAACGGTAGTAGCCGGTGGTCTGCAGGGCCGAGACCATGGCGCGCGTATAGGGGTCGCTGCTCGTCGCCACCAGTGCCGCCGGCAGGCTTTTCGGGTCGTTGTTGATGGCATAGCCGAACAGCACCAGCTGCATCAGCGGCACGCCCAGCATCATGGCGAAGGTGATGCGGTCGCGCCGCATCTGGATGAACTCCTTGATCAGCAGCGCGCCAAGCCGGGCGAAGGAAAAGACGTTGTTCATGCCATGTTGTCCTTCGAGCCGGACATGAACTGGATGAAGACGTCCTCGAGGCTGGTTTCGCCGGGCGATACCGTCACGCCCTTGTGCTTTTTCTCGACATCGGCGAGTGCGGCTTTGAGCTTCCTGCCATCGGAGCCGACGACATGCAGCGTCGCGCCGAACGGCGCCACCTGGTCGACACCAGGGCGGCCCTGAAGTGCTTCGGCCACCTGGTCGAGGCGCGGGCCCTGCAGGACAAAGGTGGTCAGTCCAGCATTCTTCACCACCTCGGCAACGGTGCCGGTGGCCAGCATCTTGCCGTAGGAAATGTAGCTGATGCGGTGGCAGCGCTCGGCCTCGTCCATGTAGTGGGTGGAGACCAGCACGGTCAGCCCGCTGCTGGCGAGGCGATGGATCTCGTCCCAGAACTCGCGCCGCGCCTTCGGATCGACGCCGGCCGTCGGCTCGTCGAGCAACAGCAGCTTCGGCTTGTGCATGATGCAGGCGGCCAGCGCCAACCGCTGCTTCCAGCCGCCCGACAAGGTGCCGGCCAGCTGGTTGCGGCGCGACGTCAGGCCGAGGTCCTCCAATGTGCGCGCCACATGCTCCTCGACCGGCTTCAGCCGGTAGAGCCGCGCCACGAATTCGAGATTCTCGCCGATCGTCAGATCCTCGTAGAACGAGAATTTCTGCGTCATGTAGCCGACTTCGCGCTTGATGCGCAGGCTGTCGGTGCGGATGTCGAAGCCGAGCACCGTGCCTTCGCCCTCGTCGGGCGTCAGCAGGCCGCACATGATGCGGATGGTGGTGGTCTTGCCCGAACCGTTGGGCCCGAGAAAGCCGACGATCTCGCCTTCGGCGACCGTCATCGTCACATGGTCGACGACGGTCCTATCGCCAAAGCGCTTGACCAGGCCATGGACGTCGATGGCGTTCATTTTGCGCCATCCGCGAGAACGACATCAACGATCTGGCCCGGCTGCAGCGGTCCGGCGTCGCCCTCCGGCCGTGCCTCGACTAGGTAGACCAGCTTTTGCCGGTTCTCGAGCGAATAGATCACCGGTGGCGTGAATTCAGGATCCGGCGAGACGTAGCTGACCCGCGCCTTCACCTCCGGGCCGCAACCGTCGCAGTGCACGCCGAGCAAGGTGCCGACCTTGACCGAGGAGAAGGCGGCTTCCGGGATGTAGACGCTGAGCTTAACGGCGCCATCGGGCAGGATCGAAATGACCGGCGCGGTCGGGCCGGCGGTGTCGCCCGGATTGCGGATGACATCGTTGACGCGGCCCGGCGAAGGCGAGGCCAGCACCCGCTTCGACAGCCGCCATTGCGCCTGCTCGAGAGTCGCCTGTGCCTGCTTGACCTGATTGTCGGCGGCCTTGATCGTCTCGGGGCGCGCCGGCAGGCCGCCGACGGCGAGATTGGCATTGGCCTGGCCGAGCTGGGCGTTGGCCGTCTCCAGTTTCGCGGACGCGGTGTCGAAATCGGCCTGCGTGCCGGCGCCGCGCTTGAACAGATCGGCGGCGCGGTCGTATTTGCGCTTGGCGTCGGCGGCCTGGGCGCTGGCCATGTCGACCTCGGCCTTGAGCACCGCGATCTCTTCCGCGCGCTTGCCGATTTGCAGGTCGGCCAATTGCGCCTGGGCCTGGGCAAGGCCGGCCTCTGCCTGCGCAACCGCGATCCTGGCATCGGCGCTTTCCAGCGTCACCACGGTCGTGCCGGGCACCACACGGTCGCCGCGCTTGACCGTGACCGTCTCGACCTGCGCCACCTCGATCGGCGCCAGCAGCACATAGTCGCCCTCGACATAGCCGACGGCCAGCGGGGCCGCCGGTGCGCAGGCACTGAAAAGCTGCGCGGCGAGCGGCAGCGAACACAGAAAACTCAAGGTCTTTGCCCCTTCATCCCAGGCGCCTTCCGGGCAGCCAATATGGCCTTGAGATTGCCCGATGTGGCCGCCACCACCTTGGCAGCCTCGGCGGCGCCGATGTCGGTCCAGCCCATGCGGCGCATCACCGCCTCGCGGCCGATGCGGAAATAGATGACCTGGCCGATCAGCGTGAACACGGTGAGCCTTGTGGCCTCGCTTTCGGCCGGCTCACCCGTCGCCTGTTCCCAGAGCTGGCACAGCCGGCGGTGCGTCGGCTCGAACACGCCATCATAGATGCGGTCGAGGGCTGCCGTCGGATGGGAAAGCTCGCGCAGCACGAACTGGACGATCTCGCCGGCCTGCGGACTTGCCACGACAAAGCCGACCATCCGCTCCAGCGCCGCGAAGAGCAGCGCTTGCGCCGCCTCCGGACTGGCCGGCGCAGGAGCCTGCACATTGCCGAGCGCCTCGCCGGCAACCGCCTGGATGGTCTCGACGATAAAGTCGGCGGCGGCGGCGCGAAGGCCTTCCTTGCCACCGAAATGATAGGCGATCGAGCCGATATTGGCTTGCGCCTCAGCGGCGATCTCGCGCGTCGAGGTGCCGTGAAAACCCTGCCGGCCGAACAGTTTCAGCGCCGCCTGGACGAGGGCAGCGCGCGTCGTCTCGGCGGGAGACGCTTCGCGGCGGCGGTTTTTGCTGTCTGGTGACTTGATCATTGGTGTACTTTAATCAATCGATTGATTAAAGTCAATCTGTGAGTCAAGCTGGGTGCGCGACTTATCTTGCCATCTTCGGCGGCAACCGCTTAAGTGCTCGGCCATGGGCAAGGAAGTCGAACGCAAATTCCTGGTCTCCGGCGCCGCATGGCGGAACCTGGTGGAGGCGGATATCCGCATTCGCCAGTTCTATCTCGCCGCGACACCGGGCCGGACGCTGCGCGTCCGCATCAGCGATGATGCTTCCGCCAAGTTGACGCTCAAATTCGGCAGCAGGGCGCGCGAGCGCGACGAATTCGAATATCCGATCCCGCTGGCGGACGCCGAAGAGATGCTGGCCTTCGCCGTTGGGCATGTCATAGAGAAGACACGCCACCATGTTAGGCATCGCGGCTATCTCTATGAGGTCGATGTCTTTGGTGGGCCGCTGGCGGGGCTGGTGGTCGCCGAACTCGAGACGCCGGAGGATGTGCCGGACGAAATGCTGCCTGACTGGCTCGGCCGCGAGGTCACCGGCGAGTCTCAATTCTACAACGCGTCGCTCGCCCTCGGGGGGATTCCGGAGATCGCCGCATGAGCTTTCGCATCGATCCGCGCCTGCCGCTGACCGGCGAGGTCAGGCGAATCCTTGCCGAGGACATCGGCAAGGCATTGGCCCATCTCGACGCCGCGCGCAGCCGCCCGGAACAGGGGCTGCACAAGTGCCGCAAGCGGCTGAAGAACGCTCGAGCCTTGCTGCGCCTTGTTCGTTCCGGTGACGAAACATTCTGCGAGATGGAGAACCAGTGCTACCGCAACGTGGCGGGCCTGCTTGCCGGGCCGCGCGAGGCGACGGCGCTGATCGAGACCATCGACCGGCTGGCGGCAAGCTTTCCCACGGAGAGCGCTGGCGACGGGCTGGGCGCGGTGCGCGACAGGCTGATCGCCCGCCAGCACGAATTGCACGAAGGCACCGGGCTGGAAGCGGCGATCGGCGCGGCGACCGCCGCCTGCGAGGAAGGCCTGAAGCGGATCGAAAGCCTTGCCTTGCCCGACCAGCCGGAGCAGGCCGCCGATGTGCTTGCCGAAGGCGCCCGCATCACCTTGCGCCGGGCCAGGAAGGCGCTCGAGAGGGCCGGATCGCGCGGCGAAGCCAATGATTTCCACGATCTGCGCAAGGCGGCCAAGACGCACGGCATGCATCTGTCGCTGCTCGGCAGGCTGTGGCCGACGCCGATCAAGGCCCGGCGCAAGGCGGTCGACGAACTGGGCGAAAGGCTGGGCGACCTGCACGATGTGTTCGTCATGCGCGACTTGCTCGAAGCCGATGACCAGCCGCTCGGGCCGCCCGAGGACACCAAGCTTCTGGGCAAGCTTCTGAAGCGGTCGGAGAAGCAGCTGAAGAAGGCCTGTCTGGCCGAGGCGGCCGAGCTGTTCGGTGACAGTCCCAAACGCTCGACGCGGAAACTGGCCCGCAAGGCGCGCGACGATCTCGCCGCCGCTCCGTCACCGGAAGATGCCGCAGCGACCGCCGGCTGACACGTGCGGCTGGCGCCCAGCCGCCTGCCCGTGCTAATCCCCATATGGCATGACCGCGCCTGGCGACACGCTTCTGGATCGACTTGGCCGCTGGCTCGCCGGCCGGCTGCAGGAAGAATCGTCCGGCTACGAGCCCTATACTCCGTCCGACGCCGAGACGCTGCGCCGCACGCTTGAGCCCGGCGACATCCTGCTGATCGAGGGCAACCAGAGGATCTCGGCGGCGATCAAGTACCTGACCCAGTCGACCTGGTCGCATGCCGCCTTCTATATCGGCGACGCCTTGCCCGCGCCGGAAGACGGAACGGAACGGCGGCGGCTGATCGAGGTCACGCTCGGCGAAGGCTGCATCGCCGTGCCGCTGTCGCGTTACCGCACCTACAACACCCGCATCTGCCGGGCGAGCGGGCTGACACCGGAAGACCGCGACAAGGTCGTTGCCTTCATGATCGGCAAGCTCGGCCTGAGATACGATCTCAAGAACATTTTCGACATGCTGCGCTATTTCCTGCCGACGCCGCCGGTGCCGGTGCGCTGGCGCCGCCGCATGCTGGCATTCGGCTCCGGCGACCCGACACGGGCCATCTGTTCCTCTCTGATCGCCGAGGCCTATGGCCAGATCCGCTATCCGATCCTGCCCGAGATCACCCGCGCGCCCGGCCGCGCTTCGGCGCAATCGAACTATTCGCGCAAGGAAATCATGCACATCCGCCACCACTCGCTGTACACGCCGCGCGACTTCGACCTGTCGCCCTTTTTCCGCATCGTCAAGCCGACGCTGGAATACGGTTTCGACTACCGGGCGATGACATGGGATGACAAGGCAAGCACAGACGCCGCAGCCGCAAAGGCTGGCGCAACCGCCACGGACACGTGATGGCTTTCGGCCTAGGTCAGGACATGCCCCTATGGCGCGGCCTACCGCTATCCCGCCGAGGTGCAGGCGTTTCACATGGCGGCCTATATCACGCCGGAATCGCAATAGCACCCTGGTTTTCGGCTCTGTGTTCGACCCAGACATGGACCGGTTCGTCCCGGCCGCGGATGCTCATCGGTCCATGATCGCGCGCATTCAACTGTGTCGTGGGCGATTCCGCCTTCGCGGCCTCAATCAGTCGTGACCCAAAGCATATATTCGCCTGAAGCTCACGGCAGAGCGACTGCAAACGGCTGGCGACGTTGACGGTGTCGCCCACCACCGCGAAGGACAGATTGCGCTCGCTGCCGACAGCGCCGATGACCACTGCGCCATATTGTGCACCGATCCGAACGTCCAGCGGCGGGTATCCCCTGGACACCCGCTGTACATTCCAGTCTTCGAGAGCGGCGACCATCGCTTCAGCGCATTGGATGGCCCGAGTCGCGTCGTCATGGCTGGCTTGCGGAACCCCGAATGTCGCCATGATGCAATCGCCGATATAGTTATCGACAGTGCCCTGGTGGTCGAAAACGACTTGTTCCATGCGACGGTGGAACTGACGCAGAAGTTCGAACACTGCTTCGGCCGGATGATCCTCGGAATAGTGTGTGAAGCCGACGATGTCGGCGAACAGCACCGCGATATCCTGCCGGCGGACCGGGCCGAAGGGCTCGTCATCGGTGGCGAGCTGGTCGACGACATTGGGCGAAAAATGCCGGGCGAGATTGGCGCGGGCGCGCTCTGCCTTGACATAGTCTTCCGACAGATGTCGGGAACGAAAGACGACCAGCGCCATGATCGCGCCGATAATCAGCACAACCAACACGTTGGTCGCCTGCGCAAATGTATCGACGAAATTGGGGTTGAGATAGAGGTTCAGTCGCTCTGTCATTGGCAGCGAATAGAGGTTCGTCGCCGGAATTACGGTTCCCGGATGAGAAATCACCCATCCCACCCCAACCGCCCATGTCAAGGCCGCGAGCGCGCCGAGATAGAGTGCCAATCGTGTCGAAAGCGTCAGAGCGCCAAGGCATACGAAAATCAGCAGGAATTTGAAGCTGCCCTCGCGCAGTTGCATCGCGGCCGGCGCGACCTCCAGGGAAAACGGGTTGGGCGTTACCAGCAGAACGGTCAACAGAATGATGTCCAGCGTACCAGCGAGGTAACCGATCCACCATCGCGCCGTGCGACGGCGAGCAAAGAGAAACTGGATCAGGCCGACGAGCTGGAACAGCACGAGGCCCGCCAGCACGAAGAGCAGCGAAGCATCCCAGCGGCTGGTCAATGAAAAGAAGCAGGAGATCACGGCGAGCGATGCCGTACGCGCCCAGAACTGCAATGCAGCACCCTGGCGTTCTGCGCGCGCCCGCAAATTTTTCAGGCGCGAATAGCGGCGAAGTTCAAGTGTTGGCGCGGTCGACATAGGATCACTTCGATTTCACGGGGACGTGTCACGCATTCGGCAGACCCGCCCTCTACAATCTGACAAATCAGTGCGCGAACTCTATCATGAATGTGATTTCATTTTTGAAACGCGGCTGCAAAGAGCAAAAATGTCCGGACAAAAGATCATGGTGAAAACCGAAGCAGGACAGGCGGAGGCTTCTCTCTTCAGGTCACCAAAAAACCGCAGCGCCCGGCGTCATTCTCCACATGGATGCGTTCGGCCCGGCCGGCGCTGGGCGGCATGGCGGAAGCTTGGCTGCAGAGGGCTGTACCGTGTTGGTGCCGGATCTGTTCTATCCCAACGCGCCCTATCCTGCTCGGGATGATTGGCCGTGTCAGGCCGGTAACGGGCGGCGTCCCTTTGCAGGAGCGGCGGGCCGATCGAACGCGCCGGCATCGCGCGGGTGCGGCCCGATCGGCATGATCGCCGGAAACGGCGTTGCGCCAAACGCGAACGTCCATTTGTAGCCGGTCAGCCCCTCCTCCGGTGTGGTGTGCTGGTCGTGGTGGGCAAGCAATTTGGCGCGGTTCGCCAGCTCCTCCGCCTCGCGCCGCACCATCTCCGCCGTTTCCGGCCGCATCCGCCTGGAGAAGCTGACGAAGGTCGCTTCCCTCTCGATATGGGTGATGGCCCAGCCGATGAAGTTCTTGTTGGTCATCTCGAACAGAGGCCTGAGCGGCCCTTCGAAATTCCACTGGATCGGCGTCTCGACCAGCACTTTCGCCGACAGGCCCCGGCCGAGCGCGACCAGGCCGAGCTGCTCCAGATCGCGCAGATAGAGGAACATCGAGGCCTCGCTCAGGCCTTGCGAACGCATGATGCCTTCGGGGGTGAATTTCTCGGACAGCATGACGAAGATGAACAGCAGAGCCGGCCGCCCGGCGAGTTTGCGCTCGATCTCCGGCGCGATGTGGTTTACCGGACCCGGCCCCCGGTTCATCGAGCCGAGCACGTTCTCCAACTCGACGCCGGCAGCCGTGCAGATCTCCATCAGCCGGTCGAGCTTGCAGTTGCGCTCGTGGAAGATGCGCTTCACCGTCGGTTCCGAAACGCCCATGCGTTCGGCAAGTTCACGATAGGTGACGCCCTTCGCCTTCAGCGTCCGCTTCAGCGCCTCAAAGATCAGCCCGTTCATCGGATGCACCTCTTGCCGGCAGTTTTCGTATCGACTTTCGATACTAGCGGTAATCGGTCTTTCCGGAAAGTATCGGAAATCATAGCACTTCGCCGTCATCACAGGAGACCAGCCATGAACACCCTCATCACCTCGGCGTTGCTCGCCGTCATCGGCCTTGCAACAGCGCCGGCTGCCCAGGCCGGCGAGCTCTGGCGCGCCACCGGCCTCGAACAGCCGGAATCGGCACTGTTCGACGCCGCCAACAACCGCATCATCGTCTCCAACATATCAGGCAATCCCGGCGCCGCCGACGGCAACGGCTATCTGTCGGTGCTGTCGATCGACGGCAAGACGGTCACCCGGCACTGGACCGACGGCTTGGACGCGCCCAAGGGCATGGCGATTTCAGGCGGCAAGCTCTACGTCGCCGACATCACAAAAATCCGCGTCGTCGATCTCGCCAGCGGCAAGCTGGTGTCGAGCATCGCGGTGCCGAATGCCGTCTTCCTCAACGACATGACGTCGGACCAGGCCGGCAAGGTCTATGTCACCGACATGCTGGCCGACGCCATCTACCGCATCGACGACGACCGGCCGGAGCTGTTCGTCAAGGACGCGGCGCTGGCTTCGCCCAACGGCGTCTTCGCCGACGGCGACCGGCTGATCGTGGCCTCCTGGGGCAAGGGCATCAAGCCCGACTTCAGCACCGCGGAGCCGGGCGGCCTGCTGTCGGTCGATCTCGCCAGCAAGGCGGTTTCGCCACTGCCGGGGGCGCAAAAATTCGCCGACCTCGACGGCGTCATCGCCATCGGCGACAGCATCTACGCCACCGCCTACCTGACTGGCACGCTCTACCGCTATCATACCGGCGGCGCGCCGGAAGCGGTGGCGCATTTCAAGCCGGGCAGCGCCGACATCGGCACCGACGGCAAGTCGATCCTCTATGTGCCGCTGATGAATGAGGGCGACGTCGCCGCGCTGAAGCTCGATTGAGAGCCCTTGTCCAATTGTTAGCCGGCTTCGCAAATGTCGCGATTCACCCATCTCGGCCACACACCCTTCTTGCCCGCCTCGGGCCGGCGTATGGTACGCTGGCCTGGCATCGCGGGCGAAGGAGCGTCGATATGGATGACCGGGAGACAAGGGCGGCTCTGGATCGCCACTGGGCCGCCTCCGATGCGAACGATCTCGAGGCGGAACATCAGATTTATCGGGAGGACGCGGTGCTCGACTATCCGCAATCGGGCGAGCGCATTCGCGGACGGCGAAGCATTCAGTCGTCCCGCGCCGCGCAGCCGAACAAGAAACGCTTCACGGTGCGGCGCATAATCGGCACGGGCGACCTCTGGGTCACGGAATTTGTCCTGACCTATGATGGGCGGCCGTCCTACACAGTGAGCATCATGGAGTTCCTCGATGGCAAGGTGGCCCGCGAGACCCAGTATTTCGGCGATCCGTTCGAGCCGGGGCCATCGCGTGCGCAATGGGTCGAACCGATGCCCTGAAACCGGCCGCCATAAGATGGTCACTTACCGCCCCCTTGCGCGATCGGAGTTGCCGATCGACACGGCCGCTCTCGCCCGCAATCTCATCGGCAAACTGGTGGTGCGGGCGTTGCCCGAAGGCGTCGCCAGCGGCCGCATTGTCGAGACCGAAGCCTATGTCGTCGGCGATGCCGCCGGGCACGGTTACCGGGGGATGACTCCGCGCAACCGTTCGCTGTTCCTCGAGCGCGGGCACGCCTATGTTTATCTCGCCTATGGCACCTCAATGATGCTGAATGTCTCGAGCGAGGCGCCGGGAATCGGAACCGGCGTGCTGATCCGGGCGCTCGAGCCGCTCGACGGCATTGCGATCATGCGGCGCAATCGCGGCATAGAGCGCTTGCGCGACCTTACGCGAGGACCGGGGAGGCTCGCCCAGGCGTTGCGGATCGACCGTTCGCTCGACGGGATCGATCTTTGCCGGGAAGGCTCTTTGTGGCTTGCCCATGACGGCCACGGGCCTGCACGCGGTGCCTACGAACCGCGCGAGATCGGGCAGGGCGTCAGGATCGGCATTTCGAAGGACGCCGATCGGCCGCTGCGGTTTTATCTCAGGGGCAGCCCGTTCGTCAGCGGTCCGGGATCGCTCAACGAATAAGAGATGGCCACCGCCGCAGCGGCGGACACAAAGCCAATCGGGATTGGACCTCCAGATCGCCAAGGCTGCCATCTGGTCCTGCCGTTGGCCCTGGGATATCCGGCTGCACATGAGTGAAGCCGTGAAGACATCCAGCCTGACCGGCGCCGTTTCCCCGATGATCCCGGTGCTCGTATGCGCGCTCGCGATCTTTCTGCTGTCGGGGATGGATGCGGCGATGAAGACCCTGGTCGTTGCCGTGGGCGTCTACAACACGGTGCTGTGGCGCAGCATGGTCGCGACCGTCGTTGCCGGCGCCGCCTGGTCGGCAGGGCCGCGCTCAAAACCAACCCTTGCGGTGCTGCGGCTGCATGCGCTGCGCGCCGCGATTGTCGGCATCGTTCTGATATGCTTCTTTTGGGGTCTCGCCAGGCTGCCGCTGGCGGAGGCGATCGGGCTCAGCTTCGTCGCACCCTTGTTCGCTCTCTTCCTTGCGGCACTTTTGCTGGGCGAGCGCATCCGGCGGCAGGCAATCTGGGCATCGCTGGCCGGCATTGCCGGCGTCGCGATCATATTGGCCGGCCAGTTCGGGCGGGCAAGCTATTCGCAGGATGCCCTGCTTGGCACGGCAGCGGTGCTCGTCTCGACTGTGTTCTACGGCTACAATCTCATCCTCGCGCGGCAGCAGGCGCAGTTGGCCAAGCCGGTCGAGATCATGCTGTTCCAGAACCTTTGCGTCGCCATCATCCTCGGCCTCGCCGCGCCGTGGCTTGCCCTCGCCCTGCCGGGCAATCTTTGGCTTCCCCTGGCCGGGGTGACGGTGCTGTCGCTTGCCGGGCAATTCCTTATGAGCTGGTCCTACGCCCGCGCCGAAGCGCAATACCTGATCCCGACGGAATACTCGGCCTTTATCTGGGCGATCACACTTGGCTGGTTCTTCTTCGACGAGGAGGTCGCCTGGACCACGCTGGCGGGCGCATGCCTGATCGTCACCGGCTGCCTGATCGCCGCGCGCGCAAACCCGAAGCTTGCCGAGCCGATCGAGGCGACAGTTTGAGACTGCCTGCCGCACGCGATTGGGGTGCAGTTCTACGGATATTTCGTCCGATTTGCACTCGCGTCCTGGGCGCTTGAATCGCCCTGCAGCTCCCCTGGCAGCGGGAGACTTGAGCACCGCAAGTGCACCTCGCGGGAAAACAATTTTCGCTGCTTCTGCTCATGCTCCTTGATGGTTGCCACGAGCCCCAATGAATACGGGCCAAGCAGGACACCGAAGCCCCACCCCGGGTGTTCTTTTTCGCGGGTCTCGTAGTCCGAAGCCGCCATGCGAGCTTGCTGGCATTCCGGCGACACCCATTTCGGGTCTTGCTGCGAAAGCGACGCTTCGTAGGCGACCGGAGAGGTCACGCATCCGGCCAATGTCGCGGCCAACGCGACCAACACTGCAATTCTCATCCGAAGCCTTTCCCATAGCATTGCGGAGAGTACACAGAACTCTCCCTCCCACAAGGACATAGCTGCGCAGCGCCCGCTGGCGTTGCCCTTGGCCGCCGCTGCCGTGCCCGTTGCAGATCAATCGCGACGACGTTATACAGTCCCGTGTCGGAAAAGGCAGACTTGGTTTGGTAAGCCCAAGTCCTTTCGGTAACGAAAGCTCTGGTCTTCGGCTTCGTGCACGAGATCCCCACGACGAACATCGGACGCTTCTCAGGCGTCCAGTGGTTCGTCCGTGTGGTGTTCAAGATCGAGGAACGCTCCGGTCGAACATCGACCAAGGAGCAGTCCATGCACGACCGATATTCCCCCGTTTATGACGTCGTAATCTCCGGTGCCGGTCCGGTCGGCCTGTTTCTCGCCTGTGAGCTGCGCCTCGCCCAGCTGTCGGTGCTGGTGCTGGAGCAGGCAGCCGACGCCAGCTCACCCTTGAAGCGGCTTCCGTTCGGCATGCGCGGCCTTTCGATGCCCACCATCGAGGCCTTCTGGCGTCGCGGCTTGCTGGACGACATCGCGGCGCCGCAACGCGCGAAAGATGATTCGGCCAGCAGCAGCGCTTCGGCTGCCGCGCATTGGATGCAGCAGCCGCGCCGCCCGGGCGGCCATTTCGCCGGCATCCAGTTCCACCACGACGCCATCGACACCTCGAAGTGGCCGTATCGCCTGCCAAGCCCGGCCGGCACCAGCATGGCGGTCGAGATGGAGGCTCTCGAATCCGCCCTGGCCGCTCATGCAACAGCGAAGGGGGTCGAGATCAGGCGCGCCCTCGGCGTCGAAGACTTCGACCAGTCGGACGAGGACGTGACCCTTCGCGCTGGTGGCGAGACCTTCCGCGGACGCTGGCTCGTCGGATGCGATGGCGGCCGCAGCACGGTTCGCAAGGCTGGCGGCTTTAAGTTCGTCGGCACCGATGCCGAGTTCACCGGTTATTCCATCGAAGTCGAGATGGCCGATCTGGACAAGCTCCGCCCGGGTCGCCACTACACGCCGACGGGCATGTACACTTACTCGCGCCCCGGGACGATCGCGATGATCGAGTTCGACGGGGGCGCTTTCCACCGGACCCAGCCGATCACGCTTGACCATGTGCAGGACGTATTGCGCCGCGTCTCCGGTGCCGACATCACCTTGACGGCCCTCCAGTTGGCCACGACCTGGACGGATCGCGCCTACCAGGCGACGGCCTACCGCAAAGGTCGGGTGCTGCTCGCCGGCGACGCCGCGCACATCCATTCTCCCTTGGGCGGCCAGGGGCTCAACCTCGGGCTTGGCGACGCCATGAACCTCGGCTGGAAGCTGGCGTCGACGATCCGTGGCGATGCGCCGGCCGGCGTGCTCGACAGCTATGCGAATGAGCGGCATCCGGTGGGCGCGCAAGTCCTTGACTGGTCGCGCGCCCAGGTCGCGCTGATGCGGCCGAGCCGGAGTTCGCGCGCGCTCGAGGCCATCATCCGCGATCTCATCGACACGCGCGACGGCGCGACCTACTTCGCCGAGCGCGTATGGGGCGTTTCTCTCCGCTACGATCTTGGCGGCAATCACCCGCTGGTGGGCCGCAGCGCGCCCGACTTCGGGCTGGCCGACGGAACGAGGCTCGGCGAACTCCTCAGGAAAGGGCGCGGCCTGCTGCTGGACTTCGACGCTGGTACGCCGCTTCAAGCGCTTGCAGGCCACTGTAGCGGCCGGATCAATTATGTCGCAAGTGACGCCAAGGATCGGCTGGCCTAAGCGCTGTGCTCGTTCGCCCCGATGGCTTCGTCGCCTGGGCCGCTGACGCTGCCCCCGACTATGAGGAAGCTTCGCAGGCCGCGTCGCGATGGTTTGGCGAAGCCGAATGGGCGCGCGACACCGCGTGAGGCGTTGACCGTCAGCCGCGCCGCGCCGCCTCGATCGCGGCGACGTCGATCTTCTTCATATCCATCATCGCATCAAACGCGCGTTTCGCTTCGTCGCCGCCGGCAGCCATCGCCTCGGTCAGCACGCGCGGCGTGATTTGCCAGGAGACGCCCCATTTGTCCTTGCACCAGCCACATGCACTTTCCTGGCCGCCATTGCCGACAATGGCGTTCCAGTAGCGGTCGGTCTCTTGCTGATCGTCTGTGGCGATCTGGAACGAGAAGGCTTCGTTGTGTTTGAACACCGGCCCGCCATTGAGGCCGAGGCAGGGAATGCCGGCAACGGTAAACTCGACCGTCAACACATCGCCCGCCTTGCCGGACGGGTAGTCGCTGGGAGCACGGTGGACGGCGCTCACCGCGCTGTCGGGAAAAGTCTCGGCGTAGAAGCGGGCCGCGGCCTCGGCGTCCTTGTCGTACCACACGCAGATCGTGTTCTTGGCAATTGCCATTGCTTGTCCCTTTCGCTTTTGAAGGCCTTCCGGCCCGGTTTCCCACGCACCCGGCGGGCGATTCAGTGCCCCACGAACACAGAATGCGCTGATGCCATCGGATGTTCCGCCCACGAAACGATGTCCCTGTGAGTCGGGTTTTCCGCATTCGAGTTGACCATGGCTGGAGTTAGCCCAGAATATTGCGCACCGCGCGCATGAACACCTTTGACCCGATCGGGATCAGGTCGTCCGGAAAGTCATAGTCCGGATTGTGCAGCGCCGGCTGCCGTTCGCCCGCGCCGAGGAAGAACATCGCGGATGCCGCCGTGTGACCGAACACGCCGAAATCTTCCGAGGCGCGCATCGGCAGGGCTTCTTCTCCGTGCAAGACGCCCTCTTCATCGAGAGCCCGCCGCAGATGCTCCACGGCCTCCGGTGCGTTGACGCTGGCAACGAATATCTCGTGATAATCCCACCGTGCGGAAAGGCCATGCTGGCCCGCGATTTGTGTAACCAGCGCCTCGGCGGCGGCACACAGGTTGGCCATGCGGTCGTCGCGCCGGGTGCGCAGCGTCGCCCAGACCTCGGCCTGGCCGGGCGCGATGCCGAACACGGCTTCGCCCATCGTGGCATGGGTGACGGTGACCATGCTGAATTCGTCGTCGGCAAAGGTCCCGCGCCCGAGCGCAGGCAGCGCCGGCATCAATTGGCTGATCGCCATCATCGGCGAGATGCCGGTCTCCGGCATGGACGAATGCGCGGTCTTGCCCTCCAGCACGATGCGCATGCCGCGTGACGCACAGTTCACCACGCCTGTTTTGAGCCGCACCTCGCCGAGCGGCACACCGGGCAGATTGTGCAATGAGAACGCGAAATCCGGCGCGATCCTGCCGAAGCGCGGATCGGCGACGACGCCGGCCGCTCCATTGCCGGTTTCTTCCGCCGGCTGGAACATCAGCACGACCCGGCCTCGAGCCGGCCTGTCGCGCCCAAGCTGGCGGCCAAGCGATGCCAGGATCGCCGTGTGTCCGTCATGGCCACACATATGCGACTTGCCCGGCACCAGCGATGAATGCGGCGCGCCCGAAAGTTCGTGGATCGGCAGCGCATCGAGTTCCGAGCGGAACATGACAGTTGGTCCAGCCTTGCCGCTTTCGTAGATGGCCGCCACACCGTGCCCACCCAATCCCGTCAGCACCTCGTCCGGCCCTGTATCGGCAAGGAAGGCGACGACCTCCCGGGCGGTCCTCTCCTCCTCATTCGAGATTTCCGGATGCTGGTGCAGCTTGCGCCGCCACGCCGTAAGCTCGACGATGTCTCGATTGGTCAGGGTCACGCTTTCCGTCTCCGCTTGCGCTCTGCATAACACACGCAGCGAAACTTCCGCCAAGCGCCAGAAGCGGTCAATCCGGCGCGGTTGTGGATGGCGGCAGTGGGGCCGGAAGCGGAACATCGGCTTTCGGGATGACGGGGCTAGAAAGCCGACCTTAGCATCCTGGGTAGCGCCGACCGCTTTGCGCCAGCAGCGGGGCGCTCGCCACGGTGACAACGACCCATACAGGCGATCGACGCGACGGGCGCCAAGGGCCATACCTGACTCTATGTTCCCTTCACGATTCTCGGTTTAGCCGGTCGGCGGGATTGCGTCTCGCTCTCGAGGGCCAAGGCCAACCGCTTCTCGTCTTCGATGGCGCGATCGACTGCCTCAATTTCCTCTTGGAGCGCCTTCAATTCGGCTCCATAGCTGGCGCCATCGCTGTCCCCGATCTGAAAGCCACTTGCCCGCATTGCGTCGCGAGTATGGTGCACGTTGCGGACTCCTTCGCGTCGAGTCGCGACCAGGATTTCCCTGAACTCTCCAAGACGTTCAACGTGATTACGAGTCATTGCGTTCTCCTATTTCGTCGTCATCGTCGCCGACGGCGATTCAAAACGGCTAAACTTACGGCGCAGACGGTTTAAGTGATTACAGGGGTACCCTCGACAAAGCATGAGTGCCGAAGCTCAAATTTGAACGTTTTGCAATAACGTGGAGCGCGGCAGGCGGACATTGGCTTGGGAGGCCGGACCGATCACCGACCAGGTGCTAGACTCTTCGGACGAGCGCGTCCGCTGCTCGCCGCGCTTGCTGGTCCATCCAGCAAACGATTCTGGATCGCGAGGGTCCGTTTCTGAGCGCACAGCGACGTTGGTCTCAATGCTCGATAAGAGGCGCATTGCCGTCCGGCAGCTTTGGGGCCGAAAACGGAAGATCCGCTTTTTGTGCGGGAAAGAATGATAGCGGACGTTCAACCTCAAGGGTCCAATGTCGTGAGCTGACCCCTGTGCCGCCGTTGCCGACCGTTCTCCAAAGACAGGACTGGGTGGGAAGTTCACGTTGCCGCCATCGATCCGAACGGCCAAGGAGCATCCAAGGACAAGGTAGCCTTCGGCGCTGTCCTAACCTAGTGTTGAACCGTCAATCAAACGGACACGCCCGAGTGGTAGAGGAACTGACGTACAAGGATGAAGCGGCGGCCGGTTACGACCGTGCCTTCGCCCACGTTACAACGCACTTCGTTCCCTACTTACTTCGCGCGGCTCACATCGCGCCGGGTATGCGTGTCCTCGACATCGCCACGGGCACAGGTCTCGCAGCCGAAGCTGCCCTGAACATCGTTGGCCTGACTGGCCACGTCACTGCCGCCGACTTGTCGCCCGCAATGGTCGCAAAGTCGCGCGAACGCCTCCGCCACTCGAAAAACGCGTCGGTTGCGGTCGAGGACGGCCAGGCACTTTCATTTTCCGACGAAAGCTTCGATGCGGTCGTGTGCAGTCTCGGACTGATGTTCTTCCCCGATGCCCTAAGCGGACTTGCAGAGTTTCGTCGCGTACTTCGTCCCGGCGGGCGCGCCGCAGTCTCGGTCAACACCGTGCCAGAACGGTCCTACAACAATCGCATCAACCTCGCCGTTGCACGGCATGTGCCGTCGTTAGCAGTGGCGGCCGCCAGCGTGTTTTCGGTTGGCGACGAAATGAAATTGAGGTCACTGTTCGAGGCCGCGAATTTCCAGGACGTGGAGATCACCACCGAGACGCATCGGTTCGTGCTGCCTTCCTTTGACGCATACTTCGAGCCTTTTGAGAAAGGTGCGGGCTCGCCTGGGCAAGCTCTTGTCTCGCTCTCTGTGGAGGCTCGCAAAGCAGTGCGCGAGGAAGTACAGCGTGACTTCGGGGACACTGGCGGGGCCCATCGAGGTAGAAGTCGAGTACAGGTTAGCTGGCGGGCGACGATAACGGTCGCGCGCATGACCGTTTGGGTGCTTTTGTGCCGAACCCAATGACCGGAACGGGTTCGGCTCGCGACCCTGCCATGCGTCCAGCTAAACGTCAGGAGTTGGCGGATATTGGTGAAAAAGTCCGCGCCTAAGCCGAAGAGGACGTTTGCGTAGAATATCGTTCTCGCCAGGAGTCCGATCCCGAATCCTGATTCCGGATAAAGCCTTGCCATGAAATGAGATTCTGTCGCCAACGCTTGCTCTATCGTGCGTCGGACTTTTTCAACAATATAGGCGCAATCCCGACTTCCAACCTCGTCGCCGGCGATGTCTTCTGCTTTCAGGAAGCGACTGAACTGATCTCTACGGCCGATATTAGGGCGCAAAGGGGTCATGGTCCGTTTGCGCGGGCACTGCTGCGAACAAGCAGCGGGATGGGTCGGACGCGCGTCAGTGGCGCTGCGGCAGGAGAGCTGGGGCGTCGCGCGAGCCATAGTCTCAATAGGCGTGATCTGTGGTATCATAGGCCGGTAAGGCCGGAGGCGCCGGTCCTGCCTCTGACCTGCGGCTAGCGAGTCGTGAATCTTTACTGAGGCTCAACATGGAGCGGAAGCTCGCTGCAATCCTTGCCATCGATGTTGTCGGGTACTCGGCGCTCATGGAGGCGGATGAAGCGGGCACCTTCGACCGGCTGAAACGTGGCCGCAAAGAGCTGTTCGAGCCGGAAATCGCGACTCGACACGGGCGAATCTTCAAGCTGATGGGAGACGGCCTGCTGGCGGATTTCGGCAGCGTGGTGGATGCGGTCGAATGCGCGGTCACGCTTCAGCGCGGCATGGCGGAGCGTAACGCGAGCGTCGCCGAAGACCAGCGCTTCGAAGTCCGGATCGGAATCAACCTTGGAGAAGTGATCGTCGAAGGGGACGATCGCTATGGCGAGGGCGTGAACGTGGCGTCGCGTCTCCAACAACTCGCCGAGCCCGGTGGCATCTGCGTTTCGGAGAAGGTGTCCAAGGAGGTCAGGCAGAAGTTGGCGTTTGCGTTCGAGCCCATGGGCGAGCAGCGGGTGAAGAATATGGCCGAGCCGATATACTGCTATCGTGTCAACCTACAGCTTCCGAGAGCCGCTCCGGTCGGCCGACTCGCATCGCTGGAATTGCCCGACAAGCCCTCGATCGCGGTCTTGCCTTTTACCAACATGAGCAACGATCCGGAGCAGGAAACCTTTGTCGACGGCTTGACCGAAGACCTGATCACCGACCTGTCTCGCTCAGCCGGCCTCTTCGTCATCGCGCGCAACTCAACCTTTGCTTACAAGGGGCGGTCGGTCGATGTGCGTTTGACCGCGCGTGATCTTGGGGTGCGCTATGTGGTTGAAGGCAGCGCCCGGCGCGCTGCGGCGCGCGTGCGCATCAATGCGCAGCTGATCGACGCGATCGGCGGCGATCATATCTGGGCTGAGCGCTACGACAGCAGCCTCGATGATATCTTTGCAGTGCAGGACGAGGTCACGGCCAAGATCGTCGAAGCCCTTGTCGGCCGATTGGCCGGACAGCCGGCGCGCAAACGGCCGACGAGTCTCGAAGCCTATGACCTTTGTGTGCGAGCTCGCGGCGTCAGTTTTCAGACCGGGTTAGGCGCGCGGGAAGCGCGCATGCTCCTGGAAAAGGCGATCGGACTCGATCCTGACTATGCCGAGGCACATAGCTTGCTGGCCCTCAATCTTTGGCTCGGCTGGCTGTTCTGGAACGAGCCGAAGCAAACCAATCAGCCTCGCGCGCTGGCGGAAGCGCAGCGGGCTGTGGCGCTCGACCCTAACGATGCGGGGAACCGCTGGGGGCTGGGCATCATACTTGGTCACGAACGGCGTTACGCGGAGTCGGATGCCGAGTTCGAGGCAACCTTCAAGCTCGATCCTAATCATGCCGATGCCTGGGCGATACGCTCGGATCTCATCACCCTGAGGGGCGACGCGGTCAAGGGCGTCGAATTCGTGAAGCGGGCATTGCGGCTCAATCCGCACCCACCGGGATGGTACTATTGGATGGCAGGCCAAGCCTATTATGCGCTCGGCGACTATCAATCCGCGGTTGAGGCTTTGCGCAAACCGGAAACCTACCGCACCACGTCGCGGCGCTTGCTTGCGGCAGCCCTCGCGCAGCTCGGGCGCCTGGATGAAGCCCGTCAGGAGGCGGAATTCTTCATGATGAACGATCCCCATTTCAGCATCAGGCACTGGGCAACATCGCAGCCATTCGACAACGAGGAAGTGCTCCAGCGCTTCGTCGAAGGCTACCGCAAGGCTGGCCTTCCCGACTAAAGAGCGCATCGTTTTGGATCGCCGGCTTGCTCTGGTCAAGACATAGGCTCGTCTGGTATGACCGGTTTTCCGAACTGCCCGCCGGGTCATTGCCTACGGTGTCATTGTTTACGTATGCTGCTTCGGAGTGGCCACGCTTATTGTGACCACGTTCGGCCATCCGTCTTGATCAAGATTTCAAACTGACCCACTACCCGCAGCCGACGTCGATGGACTTCTAGTAATCGGGTGCCTACCATCAAACTCCTGGTTTGAGGCAATCGCCCCTAATGGCCGAACAACGCGCACAGCGTCGTCTCGCCGCGATCATGAGCGCGGATGTCGTGGGCTATTCCCGCATGATGCAGGCAGACGAGATCGGGACCCTTGATGCGTTGAAGAAACGGCGCACCGAGGTGCTATCGCCCCTCGTCACGAAATATCAAGGCAGGCTCGTCAAGGTGATGGGCGACGGTGTGCTTGTCGAGTTCACAAGCGCGGTCAACGCAGTTCAGTGCGCGCTCGATCTCCAAAGCGATACGGCCAAAGCGAACGAGCCGTTGCCATCAGCGAGGCACGTCGTGCTTCGTATAGGTGTCAATTTGGGCGACGTCATTGTTGAAGCCGGCGACATCTACGGTGACGGCGTCAATGTCGCCGCGCGGCTGGAGGCTCTTGCTGACGGCGGCGAGGTGTGCATTTCCGGAAGCGTCTACGACCAGGTCAAGCGGAGGCTCGACGCAGCCTTTGACGACCTCGGCGACAAGACTCTAAAAAACATTGCCGAACCAGTGCGTGTCTACCGTATCAGGCCACTTTCGGAAGGGTACACCCCCGGCATTGCTGACCCGGCACCTCCAATGCTGCCGGCCAAACCGTCAATCGCTGTACTCCCTTTCACCAACATGAGCGGCGAGCGCGAACAGGATGCTTTCGCCGATGGTCTGACTGAAGACCTCATCACCGAGCTCTCGAGGAACGTGGCACTATTCGTGATCGCACGCCATTCGACGTTTGCCTATAAAGGGAGATCTGTCGACGTTCGCCAAGTCGCGCGTGAACTCGGCGTTCGATACGTTTTGGAGGGCAGCGCGCGCCGGTTGGCCGGACGTGTTCGCATCAACGTCCAGTTGATCGACGCGATCGGTGGCGATCACATCTGGGCGGATCGCTTCGATCGCAGTCTGGAAGACGTATTCGCGGTGCAGGACGAAGTGACCAATCGGATCGTCGAAGCCTTGGTGGGCCGGCTCACTAAGCTGCCGCCCAGGAATCGGCCAACCAGCCTGGAAGCATACGAGCTGTGTGTGAGAGCGCGTCCGCTGCTCGCGAACTTCGGTGGCTCTGCAGAAGCGATCCGCGAGTCCCATATCCTGCTCACGCAAGCTGTCGCCAAAGACCCCAACTATGCGGAGGCTGTTCGCTGGCTCGCATTCACATTTTGGGCGCTCTGGAGCTTCAGCATTGAGTCGCCCGCATCGAAAAGAGCCGCGTCTCTGGAAATGGCGCGGCGAGCCGTAGCGCTGGACCCCAACGACGCAGGCAACCACTGGGTGCTCGGCTATCTATTGGCTTATGAACACAATTGGGCTGAATCAGACGCCGCTTTTGACGCCGCGATTAGGGTCGAACCAAACCATGCCGACACCTATGCTATGCGCTCCGAACTGGTCTTGTGGCGAGGTAAGACCGACGAGGCCATGGGTCTTATCGAGAAGGCGTTCCGGCTTAACCCACAGCCAGCCGGCTGGTACTTTTGGCTATTAGGGATGGCGCACTATGCCGCGCGGCGGTACGAAGCGGCAGCCGAGGTGTTGCGCGCTGAGCTGACCTATCGCACAGGCTCCCGCAAGATACTGGCGGCAAGCCTTGCGCAACTCGGCCAGATTGAGGAAGCACATCGTGAAGCCGAACTCTTTCTCGCTAACAACCCACGTTTCTCGGTCGTCGGCTGGGCGAACGCCCAACCCGCTCAAAATCGGGCCACGGTCGAGCATTTCGCGGACGGACTCCGGATGGCTGGCTTGCCGGACTAGTGTCGCTTCGCTACACACGCGTTGATTGTCAAGCGACCGGGCGAACTTGCCTGTTTGGCCTTCCTCACGAAGCGCCCTTTGCAGACGTTTCGCCGCCAAAATGGCGGCATTCCTTCGGAATCTATAGGTCTCGAATCGGTCAAAACCCGGACATCATTCCGCCTGAGCCGAATGTCTGCGTTCGGGAGACGACCAAGGAGACCTCAACGGCGGACATGAGGCGCTTTTCAGACAGGCAGCCCAGCGGCGGGAGCGGACAGGCAGCTTTCGGCGTCCGGAAAGCAAGAGCGGACGCGCGGCGCGACAGGTGCAATGTCTGGAGTTGACCCGTAGGCGACCTTCGTAGGTTGGGCCTGAAGGTCTGCAAAGGGACAATTCGGCTCGTCGTGAGAACCGGGAACAACCCGCTTAGCACCCGATTTTGTGGAGAGCTCAACAAGCGAACGCGTCAGCCAGTCATCGAGAATTTCGTTCCGCACAAGACTGTATCGCGAATCCTGATGCCTGGTCGCCCTCGCTGAAAAGAGCCGAGCGCGCAGCCGCACCAGCCGGGATATCCGCGCTCGCGGAAAGGACTGTCGGCGCCAACGGGATTGGCGTAAGCTACAATTTGGGGGTGCCTCGATGCACCGCATCATTGCCATTGCCGTTGCCATTGTCGCGCTTGCAGCCGCCTGTATTTGCCCGGCGCGGGCGGAGGTGCAGATCGGGGCGGCGGGCCCGGTCACGGGACCGCTCGCCTGGATCGGCGAGCAGATGCAGCGTGGCGCAGAGATGGCCGTGGCTGATATCAATGCGGCGGGCGGCGTACTCGGCCAGCAGGTGCGGCTTATCACTGTCGACGACTTCTGTGATCCCGAGCAAGCGGTGGCCGCCGCGCAAAAACTGGTGGCTGACGGTGTAGTGCTCGTCGTCGGGCACTACTGCTCTGGCGCCTCGATCCCCGCATCGAAAGTGTACGAGGCGGCGGGAATTCTGCAGATTTCACCAGGATCGACCAATCCTCTGTTGACCGAACAAGGCCGTACCAACGTGTTTCGTGTCATTGGCCGAGACGATGCGCAGGGCGTCGTGGCCGGCAACTATCTGGCCGATCATTGGGGCGACAAGAAAATCGCGATCCTTCACGACAACACGACCTATGGGAAGGGCCTCGCCGATGAGACAAGAAAGCAGTTGAACAAGCGGGGCATAACCGAAGCGATCTACGACGCGTACACCCCCGGCAAGAACGACTATTCGGCCGAGGTCGCTACGTTGCAGGCGGCTGGCATTGACGTGCTATATGTCGGCGGGTATCTCACCGAGGTTGCACTCATGGCTCGCGCTGCACGCGACCGCAGCTACTCAGTTCAGCTCGTCTCAGGCGATAGCTTGGCGACCGAGGAATTTGTCTTGATCGCCGGCCCCGCCGCCGAGGGTACCCTCTTCACGTTCACCACAGACGCACGGCGAATTGCCGAAGCGGCCCCAGTCGTTGAGCGGTTTCGTGCCGAGAATTTCGAGCCCACGGGTTACACGCTATTGAGCTACGGCGCCGTCCAAGCCTGGGCGCAAGCGGTCAATAAGGCAGGGTCGCTGGAGTTGCGGCAGGTGATTGCTTCATTGCACAGCCATCTATTTGACACCGTACTTGGTTCAATCGACTTCGACGACAAGGGCGATCTCACAGTACAAAGCTGGATATGGTATGTCTGGAGGGGTGACGAGTACGTGCCGCTGGAGTAACCGACCGCCTATCCGGCGGATCGCTTTGGGCCAATCTGTGCAGACCCTATTGGCCGCACCAGCCAAATCAGGCAGTTGCCGCGATGTTTGAGCGTCTCGGCATACGTGGCCGTCTGCTGCTCGCTTTCTTCAGTATCAGCACCTTCGCGGTGCTCGCGACCGCCGCGGCCGTATATGCCTTCCTGCAAGTGGGCGAGGTCGTCGAGCGAATCACGGAGCGCCGGGTTCCATCTGCGCTTGCATCGCTCGAGCTCTCCCGCCAAGCCGAGCGGGTCGCCGCCACCGCGCCCGCCGTGCTGGCCACGACCAACACGGCTCAACACAATGAGGTCTCGGCTGCGATCCGGGTCGAGATGGCGCGCCTCGAAGATTTGCTTTCCGCGCTCAAAGGCACTGCGGTCAGCGCGGCAGCGGTGGCCGAGATCGAAGCCGAGGTGATTGGTCTGCGGCGCAACCTCAACGCTCTCGACGACCTTGTCGCCGCTCGCCTCACCGTGGTTGCGCGCAAAGAGGAGTTGCTGCGCCGCTTGTCGATTACGACAAGTGCAAGCCAGCGTCTTGTGGCGCCCGGTATCCTCGTGATGAACTCCAAGGTCCCCGAGTGGCGTGCAGCCGCGGCCAATGCCGCCGCACCGCCCGACGCGCGCACCGCGGCGACGGCCGACCTGTTCGGGGCGATTGCCGCCTATATTCCCCAACAGAAGGCACAGCAGGAGATCTCGGCGGTCAACGACGCGCTGGTCAAGACGGCGGACGCGCCGACGCCAGGCGATCTGTCGCTGATCCTGTTTCCGCTGCGCCGGTCGCTCGCCGTTCTCGACACGGTTTCCACAGAGATCGACGAAAAGCTGCGGAGCCGCTTCCAGCAGCGGGTGGACGAGTTCAAGGCGCTGATCGACGGTGCGAGCAGCATCCCGAAGGCGCGCGAGAATGAACTCGCAGTACTCGCAGATGGCGCGAAGCTTCTGGCCGAGAACGATCAGCTGTCGCGCAAACTCACCGGTGCCGTAGACCGCCTCGTGGCTGCCGCCGACCGTGACATCACCGGGGCCGGCCGCGAAGCCGCGACCGTCCAGCGCTACGGTACCGGAGTTGTCCTTGGCTCCGCCTTTCTGAGCCTCCTAAGTTCAGTTCTGATCGTGTGGCTGTATGTCGACCGCAACCTTCTTGCCCGCCTGGCGGGGCTGAGCCAAAGCATGCTCGCCATCGCAGGCGGCAATCTTCGTGCGCCGCTGCCTGGCGCAGGCCGCGACGAAATCGGACGCATGGCCAAGGCGCTGCAGCTGTTCCGTGACACCGCGGTCGAAGTCGAGGAGAAGAACCTGCGCGAGGTCGCCGAAGCGCGCCAGCGGCTCATCGATGCCATCGAGAGCATCTCCGAGGGATTCGCCCTTTACGACGCGGACGACCAGCTCGTCCTCAGCAACAGCCGTTACCGCGAGCTGCTCTACAGCGACCTTGCGATCGAACTGATGCCCGGCACCACATTCGAGCACATCATTCGCAGATCCGCTGAGCGCGGCTACATCAGGGATGCCGAGGGGCGAGTCGAGGAATGGATCGCCGAACGGCTATCTCGGCACCGCAACCCGGGCGAACCGCAGGTGCAGCGGCGAGGCGACGGGCGATGGATCATGGTCAGCGAGCGGCGGATCACCGGCGGCGGCACGGTCGCCGTCTACTCCGACATCACGGAGCTGAAACAAAGGGAGGAAAACCTCGCCGAGAAATCCATGGCGCTCGAGGCTCTCTCCAGCAAGCTCGCCAAGTACTTGGCGCCCCAGGTGTACAATTCAATCTTCACCGGCCGTCAGGACGTCAGGATCGCCAGCCAGCGCAAGAAGCTAACGATATGCTTCTCCGATATCGCCGGCTTTACCGAGACCACCGACAAGATGGAATCCGAGGATCTCACCCAGCTCCTCAATCACTACCTGACCGAAATGTCGAAGATTGCTTTGGATCACGGCGCGACGATCGACAAATACGTCGGCGACGCAATCCTGATGTTTTTCGGGGATCCGGAGACCCGCGGTGTAAAGGAGGATGCGCTCGCCTGTGTGCAGATGGCCCTCACCATGCAGAAACGGATGAGCGAACTCGCCGAAATCTGGCACGATGTTGGAATCGAAACACCACTGCGCTGCCGCATCGGCATCCACACCGACTATTGCACAGTCGGCAACTTCGGCAGCGAGGATCGGATGGATTACACGATCATCGGCGGCGCCGTGAATCTCGCCTCGCGCCTTGAGCAGGAGGCTCCGCCGGGCGCAGTGCTCATTTCGTATGAGACGTTTTCGCAAGTGAAGGACACGATAGATTGCGTGGGGTTGGGGCACGTTCAGGTCAAGGGTATCGCCTATCCGGTCGCCACATATCGCGTCATCGATCTGAGGGCCAACCTGGCCGCCGCCAATGGCGCAGTTCGAACCCAGCTGCCGCACTTCAGGCTGGAAGCTGAACCCGAGCTGATGTCTGCCGACGAGCGTGACCAGGCCGCAATCGCGCTTCGCGAGGTGCTCGATCGACTTTGTCATAAGCCTGGGTAGCAGGCTTCGCGCCCGCACCCGGATCGTCGACTTCTACCGCCCTTGCCTCGTCGACCAGAGCAGGGATGTTCCTCCGCCAGCGCCTCGTTTGGCGTAGAGACTTGACCTTCCCGGCGTCGCTGGCAAGGTCCGGAAGTGGCGCAATCACGACCGCGAGCGTCATCGCCGCCATGTCCGCTCTTAGGAAATGGCAACGCAGGTGTTCGCGACCGATATGCGGCGCTTTTAAACAGGCAGCCCAGCGCACGATGGCGGCTTTCGGTCTTGGAGAGATCGACGCCGTCAATCGCAAGCGTCTGCTCGGGCGAGGAGAAAGGCCGCTTCCCGGACGTTGCGGGTGAGCCTGGCCGCGGCCTCGAATTCGGAACGGGCCTCGGCAAGTCGGCCGGCTCGAAACAGAAAGTCGCCCCTCGCCGCCGGCAATGGCGCATAGTTGCGCAAGGCGGCGGCGTCGGCGATCTCGTCCACCAGCCGCAGGCCCGCTTCGGGCCCGAAGGCCATGCTGTGGGCGACCGCCCGATTGAGATCGACCACCGGCGAGGGCATCACGGCGCGCAGCCCGTCGTAGAGCGCCGCGATGCGGGGCCAGTCGGTATCGGCCGGGCTGCGGGCGCGCGCATGGCAGGCCGCAAGCGCGGCTTGCAATGCATAGGCGCCATCGCCCCCGAGAGCTTCGGCGCGGGCCAGCGCGTCGAGGCCCCCGCGGATCAGCAGTTGGTCCCAGCGTGCGCGGTTCTGCTCGGTCAGCGGCACCAGGGCGCCGTCCGGCCCGATGCGTGCCGTCAGGCGCGATGCCTGGATTTCCATCAGGGCCAGCAGGCCGAACACTTCGGCAGCCTCGGGCATCAGCCCCGCCAGCATGCGGCCCAGCCGTTGCGCTTCCCGGCACAGGCTCGGCCGGACAAGGTCGTCGCCCACCGTGGCAGCATAGCCTTCATTGAAGATGAGGTAGATGACCTCCAGCACCGAGGAGAGCCGCGCCGTGCGTTCGGCGCCGTGCGGCACTTCGAAGCTCAGTCCGGCCTTTCCGATCGTCTTCTTGGCGCGGACGATGCGCTGGGCGATCGTTGCCTCGTTCGAGAGGAAAGCACGGGCGATCTCGTCCGTCGTCAGACCGCCGACGACACGCAGCGTGAGCGCCGCGCGGGCGTCGGCCGAAAGCACGGGGTGGCAGGCCGTGAAGATGAGGCCCAGCAGCTCGTCGCCAAGATCGTCATTCATGGCCGCTTCGATCATCTCGGACGTGTCGTCAAACGCGCCGTCCAGCTCCCGCGCGATCTCCTCATGCTTGCGCGCGCGCATCTTGTCGCGACGGATCGCGTCGATGGCGCGGCGTTTGGCGACCGTCATCAGCCAAGCGCCGGGATTGGCCGGAACGCCGCTCCTGGGCCATTCGGACAGGGCAATGACCAGGGCGTCCTGCGCCAGTTCCTCTGCAAGGTCGACATTGCGCACGACGCGGGCCAGACCCCCAATGAGCCTTGCCCGTTCGATGCGAAAAATCGCTTCGATCGCCTGGTGCGTTTCGCCTGCGGTCATGCCGCATTGTCGGCCAAAGCCATAAGGCAGGCAGGCAAGCAGGCCGCGGCCGACAGTCGCTGGTGCCGCTGGGCTTCTGGCGCGTCCGGTCATGGATTTCCATGACCTCCGGCGTCAGCTACTGCTGCCAATCGGCCATCTCGTACAGCGGCCGGATTTCGATCTCGCTCGGTCCCGGCATGGGATTGGGGCAGCGCTTCACCCAGGCAACCGCCTCGTCCATGTCCTTGACTTCCCACAGCCAGAAGCCGGCGACCAGCTCGCGGGTCTCGGCGAAAGGCCCGTCGATGACCCTGCGGCCGGGACCATCGAACGCAATACGCTTGCCTTCCGAGGAGGGCTTGAGGCCGTCGGCGGTGAGCAGGATGCCGGCATTGCGCAGCTCGTCATTGTACTTGCCCATTGCCTCCATCATCGCCATCGTCTCGGGCGTGGGGACAAAGCCCTTTTCGCTGTCTTCGGTCGCCTTCACGAACACCATCACACGCATCGTCTGCCTCCTGTTTTGAGCCGGCCTCATCGGCCTCGCATCGAAACGACGAACAGCGTTTACGGAAATCGACACCGTCCCGCAATTTCTTCGTCACCGGCCGGGATATCCCGGTTGCACCTGCGTCTCTCGTTTCCCGTTCAGCTGCGCCCGCGCATCGCGGATCAAGGCGCAGCCAGCCTCGGATCACGAAATCCCGTAGCTAAAAACGAGGCAGGGTGTCGGGAGTGACGCCGATCGTTCGTCCTCTGGAGGCTAAGCGCAACAACTGGGCAAACACGAGGAGCCTTCCGATGATCCCCACCATAACAGTCTTCGAACGCTCGCCCGACCGCGGCATGGGACAGGCGCGCGACATGCGCGTTCGCTGGGCACTCGAAGAAGTGGGCCAGGCCTACGACGTTCGCCTTGTTTCGTTCAGCGCGATGAAGCAGCCCGCGCATCTTGCGCTGCATCCTTTCGGCCAGATTCCGACCTATGAAGATGGCGACCTCGCTTTGTTCGAATCCGGCGCGATCGTGTTCCATATCGCGCAGCATCACGCGGGCCTGCTGCCGGACGACGCGAATGCCCGGGCGCGCGCAATCACTTGGATGTTTGCCGCGCTCAACACGGTTGAACCGCCGATTCTCGAACGCGTATCCCCCATGCTCCTCCAGTACGACAAGACCAATTACGAGCAGCGTCGGCCGATCGTCGAGAAGCGCATCCGTGACCGGGTGGGCCAGCTTTCCGATCGCCTGGGCGATGCGGACTGGCTCGACGGTGCGTTCAGCGCCGGCGACCTAGTGATGGTGGGTGTCCTGCGCCGGTTGAACGGATCGGGCCTGCTGGATCCGAACCTCGCCGCCTATGTCGCCCGCGGCGAAGCGCGGCCGGCCTTCAAGCGCGCATACGAGGCTCAACTGGCGGTTTTCACCGCCGCATCAGCGGGCTACCCTCACCTGCAATGAGCCTTCTGGTGACACACGCGGGCGAAACAAGCGTTTTGCGCCCGCGTGGTGGTCCATTCAGCTACTTAACTGGGATCATGAGATGTGCGTAAGGGGTGCCCGCCCACATCACATATGGCCTGGACGTGTCAGGCTTGGGATCCGTCGGATAGCCCTTCATCAAGTCCATCGCGTTGACGATCATCACGTGTGGGCCGGTCTCTATCCAATTGTTGCCTTCCTCGGGCTTCGTCGCATAAGGATCGGTGTTGCTGCCGTCGGTGCCGCCGGCCAGCATATACATGAAGCCGACCTTGCCCTTGGGCGGTTCCTTTTTTTCGACCCAAGCCATCGCCCATTCCATCGAGTTGGCGTCGCCGCACATCGGGTCTGGACCAGGCGTGGACGGGCTGTCCGGCATGCACCAGAAGCCGTTCTTACCCTCGCGCAGCGTGCGCATGGCACCCTTGTCATCCATGGCGTAGATCGCAGCGCCGCTTGCCACCGCGGCGGGCGCTGCGGATTCAGCGCTCTTGATCATCGCAGCATCATCGGCCGCTGCTTTATGCATTGCAAACAAACTGCTCGCCGCCAAAAGGACAGCGACCGTCAGAAGCCGTTTCATGGCCATTCTCCGGTTTTGAGTTGGTCTTGTGCATGATGTCGGGCGCGGCTATCCAGAGCCGTTTGCCGGTGGCAAACAGTAGCAGATCGCATGTTTCTGGACAGCGAAGCTTAGGTACGTCTAATGCATAGCGAGTGGTTCATGCTGATGGTGTATCGACATGAATGTCCGAGACGTAAGCGCCATCGCCTGCCTGTCCCATTTTTTCGGATACTTCCCAAGGAATGCGAGCTAGGGTGTTGCCATCCGGGGCAGGGGCGACGCCGTTGAATATTTTCAGGACCTTCATGACATCGGCATGCTTGCTGTCGGTGGTTTTCCTGCTATCGGGCTGCGGACACCTGATCAACAGGCTGATCTGACGGCGATTGGTCAGGCATCGTCGCTCTGTCCGCGCCATCGCTGCAGAGCCCATGCCGCCAGCCAGCACAGCATCGCCCAGGCGAAGCCGGCGCACCAGCCGGCCAGCACATCCGACGGCCAGTGGACACCGAGATAGACGCGGCTGACGCCGACCAGCACCGTCGTCAGCACGGCAAGCGACAACACATAGATCTTCGTCACCCGGCCTGGCAGGAAACGGGCCGCCAGCGAGCCGAGGGTCAGATAGGTCACGGCCGACAGCATGGCATGCCCGCTTGGGAACGAGAGCGACGTCTCGTTGACGAGATGCGAAACGAGCTCGGGCCGCGGCCGGTCGACGCCGACCTTCAGCAGGCTCGACAGCACCTGTCCGCCCGCCACCGCGACGAAGATGAGCAGCGCCGTTGCCGGCCGGCGGATCAACAGCAAATAGATGATCGTCGCTGCCGTGATCAGCACCAGCACGGCTGAGCTGCCGAGGCTGGTGAGGTCGCGCACCGCACCTTCCAGCCAAAGCGGGCCGATCGGCACCCCCGGCTGGCCCGGCTGGCGGAAGGCGAGCAGGATTTCAGTGTCGAAGGCGTGCGGCGTGGTGGCCCGCGCCACCTCCATCAGCTCCTCGAACCCCCACAGGCAGCCGGCGACGACCAGGCCGGCCAGCAGCACCGGGAATTCGACCCGGTTGAGCAGAGCCTTCGCGGCGTTCTTCATCGGCAACTCGCCCGTTACAACCGCCCTTGCACATAGGGCCCGAGCGTGATCAGCGCCACGGCGGCGATCGCCAGCACGATGCCGGTCGCCTGCAGCACGTTGACGCGCTCGCCGAAGAAGACCAGGGCGACGACATTCACCGAGACCAGCTGGATGACGGCCGAGAGGCTGAACGACACCGACATGCCGAACTCGCGGATCAGCCGCAGCATAACCAGATTGCCCAGCGAATAGAGCGCCAGCGTCAGCAGGATCTTGCCGAGGCTTGGCGCCAGACCCCATTGCTTGGCCGCCGTCGCCGCCAGCAGGAAGATCACCGTCGAAAGGCCAAGCTGCAGCAACCCCGAAAAGCTCACGTCCCATCCCCTCTCGAAGCGGCTCGCGCCGCGTGTGTCGCGGACCTTGTTTCCCAAGCGCGCCGGAACGTCAAGAAACCATCATCAAACGTAGGTCTTGGCAACGGCAAGCCGGAAGCTCAATGTGCAGATATCGCCCAGCCTTGTCGATTGAAGGGCGGTCAGGGGTCCATGATTCGTTTTTTTCAAGACTTGGCGCGGCGTTGGAGCGAGCTTTCCCTTGCCCTGCAGTTCGTCATTGCCGGCGGCTTTGGCCTGTTGGCCGTCATGCTGGTGGTGGGCTCCTGGGTGACGACGCAGATCCGGGAAGGCGTCATCCGCAATTCGGCTGCCACGACGGCCCTCTATGTCGACAGCGTGATTGCGCCGCTGCTGCCCGACTTGCGCAAGAGCCAGGAGCTCAGCGATTCCGTCAAGCAGGCGCTCGACGAAACGCTTGGCCAGGGCGCGCTCGGCAAGCGCATCGTATCGTTCAGGCTCTGGCGCCGCGACGGCACGGTTCTCTATGCGAAGGAGGCGGCCTTGATTGGCCGCCGCTTCGATCCGAGCAAAGGTCTGCGTTCCGCCTTCCAGGGCAATGTCGTCGCCCAATTCGATACGTTCGATGAGAACGAAGGCCAGGAAGAGGCGATCGGCGTGCCGTTGCTGGAGATCTACAATCCCGTACGCGAGCCCTGGTCCGGCGCGGTGGTGGCCGTCACCGAATTCTATGAGGTCGCCGACGAGTTCAAAGCCACCCTGGCTTCCGCCCTGCTGTCGAGCTGGCTGATCGTGGCCGGCGCCACCTTGGCGGCATTTCTGCTCCTGTCCGGCATCGTCCTGCGCGGCAGTCGCACCATCGACGACCAGCGCGGGGCGCTGCGCCGCCAGGTGTCGGAGCTGCAGGACCTGGTGACGCAAAACAGTGCCTTGCGGCTGCGCGTGCAGCGGGCCTCCCGCCGCGCCACCGCGCTCAATGAAAGATACCTGCGCCGCATCGGCGCCGATCTCCATGACGGTCCGGCCCAGCTCGTGGCCCTGGCGGCGCTGCGCATGGACAGTCCGGTATTTTCCGGCGATGGCCATTCGGGCGAAAGCCGCGCGACCGAGATCGCGATGATCCGCAAGACGCTGGAGGATGCGATGCGCGAAATACGCGGTATCTGCACCGGCCTCGTCCTGCCGCAGATAGAGACGGCTGCCGCAACGGAGATCCTGCGGCTGGCCGTCAACGAACACGAGCTGAGGACGGGAACGTCCGTGACGCTCACGCTGACCGGACAGTTGCCAGAACTTGGCGCCTCCGAGAAGATCAGCATCTATCGTTTCGTGCAGGAAGGGCTGAACAATGCCTATCGCCACGGGCGAGGCAAGGATCAAGCGGTGAGTGCCGGGATGAAGGGTGGCAGGCTTTTCGTTGAAGTGTCGGACGGCGGGCCAGGCTTCGATCCGGCACGAGTCGAGGGCCTCGGCCTCGCCGGCCTCAGGGAGCGGGTCGAAAGCATTGGCGGTCAGTTCGAGACCTTGACTGGGCCGCATGGCACGCGATTGGTGATCCGTTTATCGGTCGAGGAGCAAGCATGACTGGTGCCATCCGCATCGCCATTATCGACGATCATCCCCTGTTTCGCGAAGGCGTGACGCGCAGCCTGACGGAAATCGGAGGCTTCGAGGTGGTTGGCGAGGGCGCCACGGCGCAGGATGCCGAACGCATCGTCTCGACAGTAAGGCCCGACATATTGCTGCTCGATATCTCGATGCCTGGCGGCGGCCTGGCCGCGGTTGCAAGCATCCTCGCCGACCATCCCGCCCAGAAGATCGTCATGCTGACTGTTTCGGAGGCCAATGCCGATGTGACCAGGGCCCTGAATGCGGGGGTACATGGCTATGTCCTCAAGGGTGTCGGATCGCGCGGGCTGGCCGAGATCCTGCACACCGTGGCGGCTGGCGAAAGCTATCTTTCGCCGACGCTGTCGGCCCGCCTGCTTTCGGATCTCCAGTCCCTGCAGCCGACCGACGGCATAGCGGACCGGCTGCGGCAACTCACCGAGCGACAGACAGAAATTCTGCGGTTGGTGGCGGAAGGGCTAAGCAACAAGGAAGTTGCCCTGCGGCTGGAGCTGCAAGAGAAGACCGTGAAGCATCACATGACCGGCGTGCTGTCGAAACTCAATGTGCGAAACCGCACCGAAGCGGCCTTGATGATGCGTGAGTTGCGCGACCGGGACCGAAACCATCCGTAGAGGGTGCCACCAACCCTGGAGCGGTCACCGTTTCACGCCAAACCGCTCGATCCTTGTTTAATGCAATTCCGAACGGAAACGGGGTGACAAAAACAAGGTCACCTCCGCCGGGGGCGGCGGAGGTGACGTGTGAAGCCGGCCGCTGCCTGTTGGCCAGCTTCACAAGGCCTTGAGGCGGCTGACATCCGCCGGCGTGGCCTGGCGATCGATGATCGTACGCCCGAGCGCATCCTCCATGCTGAAACGGCCATTATCGATCTTTTCCTTTATCCCGTCGGGATGCAGGACCGTGATCTTCTTGCCTTGCACGTCAACCTGGTCACCGGTCTTGGCGTTGACATGATGGCCGTTGCCACTGCTGTTCTGCCCGTGAGACTTGCCGCCGCCGCTGTTTCCGTTGCCGTTGCCGTTGCCGTTGTTGCCGCCGCCGCTGTTGCCACCACCACCGCCATTGCCGCCGCCGCCACCACCGCCATTGCCGCCGCCGCCGCCATTGCCGCCAGCCTGTGCGCTAGCGTCGTGGAGCCCCGGAGCGGAGCCGTGGAAGGCAAACTGATAGGGAGCGATGGTCAGCACCAGCGCGGCCGCCGATCTAAGCGCCAGCCGGCAACAACGGGTCGTGATCGATCTGTGCATCCTGATCTCCGTCGAGCTGGCGCGCCCACCGTCGACGTTGCAATCGCACAAGCATCGCCGAAAGAAGTGATCCCTGAAAGCCGCATCCGACCGTTGCGCTTGTCACCCAGGACCTTTGCAAGCGCAAGATTGGACTAAAGTCCCAAGCATA
This sequence comes from Mesorhizobium calcicola, assembly GCF_042682105.1. Lineage (NCBI taxonomy): Bacteria > Pseudomonadati > Pseudomonadota > Alphaproteobacteria > Hyphomicrobiales > Phyllobacteriaceae > Mesorhizobium > Mesorhizobium calcicola. The sequence goes on along the minus strand of NZ_JBHUGY010000020.1, from coordinate 136,988 downwards.
TGCTAATAAATACCTCTTATGGACGGCGGCGGGCCCGCCATCGCCGACGGGAGCCTGACTTTCCTGACGCCCGGCGGCGGCCGACGCCGAACATCAAGTCACCTCCGCCGGGGGCGGCGGAGGTGACTTGTAGGCCCTCCAAGACCTTCATAAGGCCTGAAGACGACTGATATCGTCCGCCGTCGCGGGACGTTCGACAATCGTGCGGTCGAGTGCAGTGCCGGCGTTCACAAATGGCCGCCCATCCCCGAGATGGCGGCCTTGCCACGACCGATGCGATGCCGCCAAAAACCTTGCCGGGTCTGACAAGGGACGCTTTTCCCACGCTACGTGCTGCCCGCAGAATGCTTAGCCGACGGCGCGGAATGCCTGTTGTGTCTGAAAGGTCGCTTGATGTCACGAAAATGTGATCGGCCGACTATAAGGGGGTCGAACAGGCAACACGCTCCAGCCACCCCTAAAGCCAGAGGCAAGCCAGATGACCGAACACCGCTCCCCCGACGCCAAATTCCGCACCAGCCTGCTCGAGGAAAATGACGGCCCGGCCACCAACCCCACCGACAACCGCACCATGGGCGAGATCATCGCCGCGCGGTTCTCGCGCCGTGGTTTCCTGAAAGGCTCGCTGGCCGTCTCGGCCATTGCCGCCACCGTCAGCCCGCTGGCGCTGGTCAGCGCCGACCAAGCCCGGGCCGCCGAAGGCTCCGCCTTCGCGTTCGATGAACTGGAGGCCGGCATCGACGACACGCACCATGTTGCGCCGGGCTACGATGCCGACGTGCTGCTGCGCTGGGGCGATCCGCTGTTTGCCGATTCGCCGGAGTTCGACCCGACGAAACAGTCGGCGCAGGCCCAGGCGAGACAGTTCGGCTACAACAACGACTATGTCGGCTACATCGCGATCGACGGTTCGGCCGAACATGGCCTGCTGGTCGTCAACCACGAATACACCAATCCGCATCTGATGTTCCCGGGCATCGTCAAGATCGTCGACAAGGACGGCAAGAAGTCGGCGGACGTCGCACCGCTCAGCAAGGAACAGATCGACGTCGAGATGGCGGCGCATGGCGGCACCATCGTCGAGATCCGCAAGGTGTCGGGCAAATGGCAGGTGGTGCGCGACGGCAAGCTCAACCGCCGCATCACCTCCAACACCGAAATGGCGCTGTCCGGCCCGGTCGCCGGCCATGACCGCGTCAAGACCAATGCCGACCCGTCCGGCACGAAGGTTTTCGGCACCTTCAACAACTGCGCCGGCGGCGTCACGCCCTGGGGCACCTATGTGATGGCCGAGGAAAACATCCACGGCTATTTTTCCGGCGAATTGCCCGAGGGCCATAAGGAAGCCGCCAACTACAAGCGCCTCGGCATTCCCGAAGGGGCCTATGAATGGGCCGCGCACTATGACCGTTTCGACCTGGCCAAGGAGCCGAACGAGGCCAACCGCTTTGGCTGGATCGTCGAAGTCGATGTCAACGATCCGACCTCGACGCCGCGGAAGCGCACCGCCATGGGCCGCTTCAAGCACGAGGGCGCCGAGTCGATCGTCGCCAAGGATGGTCGCGTCGTCTTCTATCTCGGCGACGACGAGCGCTTCGACTACGCCTACAAGTTCGTCACCAAGGGGATTTTCAACGCCAACGACCATGCCGCCAACAAGGACCTGCTCGACGACGGCACGCTGCATGTCGCCAGGTTCGCCGAGGATGGCTCGGTCGAATGGCTGCCGATCGTCTTCGGCCAGGGCCCGCTGACCCCTGAAAACGGCTTCGCCAGCCAGGCCGACGTGCTGATCGAAACGCGCCGTGCCGCCGACCTGCTCGGCGCCACCAAGATGGACCGCCCCGAGGACATCCAGCCCAATGCCGTCAACGGCAAGGTCTATGTCATGCTGACCAACAATTCGAAGCGCAAGCCAGACCAGGTCGACGCCGCCAACCCGCGCGCCGAAAACGCCTTCGGCCATATCATCGAGATATCGGAGGATGGTGGCGATTTCGCTGCCACCAAGGGCAAGTGGGAAGTGCTGTTGAAATGCGGCGATCCGGCGGTTGCCGATGTCGGCGCCACCTTCTCGACGGCAACGACGGCCAATGGCTGGTTCGGCATGCCAGACAATTGCGCGGTCGATTCGGCCGGGCGCCTGTGGGTCGCCACCGACGGCCAGGGCCCGAAAGCCACCGGCCGCACCGATGGCCTGTGGGCGGTCGACACCGAAGGGTCGGCGCGGGCGACCTCAAAGCTGTTCTTCCGCGTGCCGATCGGCGCCGAAATGTGCGGCCCGCTGTTTGCGCCCGACGATCAGACCGCCTTCGTCGCCGTCCAGCATCCGGGCGACGGCGGCGAGGACTGGAAGCCGTTCGGCCGCCCCTCCTACTATGAGGACCTGTCGACGCGCTGGCCCGACTTCAAGCCGGACATGCCGGTGCGGCCGGCGGTCGTCGCCATCACCAAACAGGGCGGTGGCAAGATCGCGGTCTGATATCGGGCGCTTGCTTGCAATCTCAAGGAGGGGCTTCGGGATCCGGGCCTCTCCTTTTCTGCGTGAAATCACTCAAGCCACGGGAAAGATTGGCAATTTAAACATGGCGCCCTAGGTCTTTACCAGGAGATCGCCATGCCCAAGTCCGTCTATGACCGTGGCCTGCTCAAGCCTGCCGAAGTCGCCACCTTGCAACGTGTGTTCGACGAAGCCTGCCGGCGCCGCGAAGCGCATCCCGAATCGACCGAAGCGCGCGAACTGGCTCTCACCCTGCTTGCCCTGCACAATGCCGGCATGGTCGAAGAAGACATGCTGATGGAAGTGGTCGGTTTCCGGCGGCTCGAACCGAAATCAGCCTGAGCCGCCGGATTGGCGGGAGACGCCAGCGGAGCCGGCAATCCGTTTGGCGATCGCCTTGGCCATGATGGCGGCATTGGCGAAGCAGCCGCGAATGCTTGGCCGCATGCCGGTGAACCACAGGCCGGGCAAATTCGGATCGGCCTCGCCGCCGTTGAAGAGCGGAACGCCCTTGCCATCGAGGACGCCGAGCTTGCCGACCATGGGCTCCAGCCCGGTGCGGTAGCCTGTGGCGGCAATGACGATGTCGGGATGGATCAGGTTGCCATTGGCCAGGATCACGCCGTCGCGGGTGAATTCGCGTATGGCCGGCATCACAACGATCTTGCCGGCCTTGATAGCGCGGACGGCGCCGTCATCGGCGGCGATCGCGGTATAGTCCGAGGTCAGGCGGCTGGCGCCGCCGGCTGGCGCGGGCGGCATGCCGAATTTGGTCAGGTCGCCGAAAACCAGGCGCTGCGTTGCCGCCATCACCACATCGGCGACCCGCAGGGGCAAGCGCGCCATGAACGGCGAAAGCCGGTGCACGGCGATCTTGCCGATCCGCTTGGGCAAGAGCGCGGGGCCGTTGCGGGCCGACAGCCAGATGGCGGCCGTGTTGATGGCCGCCAGATGATTGAGCGCGTCGAAGCCCGAATTGCCGGCACCGACGACCAGCACTTTCCTGCCGGCATAGTCCTGCGCGTCGCCGAAATCCGCCGCGTGGATGATGCGGCCAGCGAAACCCTCCATGCCTTTCCATTCGGGAATGAACGGCTGCCTGTCGCGCCCGGTGGCGATGATGACATGGCGGGCCAGGCGCGGCCCGGCGCTGGTCAGCACCGCCCAGTGATCGCCCTTGAAGGCGATCTCTTCGACAGCAACGCCAAACTGCACCGGCAGCCGGTTCTCCTCCCTGAAATCATTCATATGGCGGATGACGACCGTCCGGTGCGGAAAGGCAGGCGTGCCCGGCGGATAGGCAAGGCCAGGCAGCGAAGAAAGGTCGCGGTGGGTGTTGAGATGCAACTGCCGGTGTCGCCGGTGCCAGGGCTCGGCCAGCCGGCTTTCCTTTTCCAGGATCGCCGTCGGCACGCCGGCGTTCATCAAGGCATGCGCGACGGCCAGTCCGGCAGCACCGGCACCGACGACGATTGCCGGCTCGACTGTCACCGGCTGGTCCGCCACCCGCCCGATTGTCGTATCAGCCATTTACTCTCGAGTTCCCTGTTTGCCTGTCGCTACACTCCCGCAAAGCTTGCAGGGACGCTGTAACGGTTTGATCCCGCGCAGGATTCATACAACAAACCGCTGCCGATTTTCGAGCCATACGCCAGGCAGCGGTTGCGCACTATATGGCATATGCGCGATATCAGCGGTAATCAGGTCGCGGCAATGTGATCGATTCGAGGGTCCTGAGGGCTGACGGGTCTGTGTTATCCCCCACGCGCATGCCCGAAATCGAGTTTGATTTCCGAGGTCATGCGCAGAATCAAAGTGTTACAGCACCTTTGCGCGTCCAGGACGCGCGGCGCTGTAGGCGGCACGCGGAATCTCGACCATGCCCTCCTTGCGGATCTATTTCGACAAAGTCCTTGAGGGCGCCGCGCCCAAGGTGGCGCGGCAGGCGCTGACCCATGTCGAGCGCCTGGCGCTGGTGCGCCGCCATGGCGACTTCTCGCTTGCCTATTCGACCGCCGTGCAAGGCAAGCTTTCCTATTTCGGCGATGCCGACGGCTACATCGCCTTCGGCACCAAGATGAAGCATCATTTCGCGCTCGGCGATCCGGTGGCGGCCCCAATGCTGCGGCCCGACTATATCAGACGCTTCGTTGAAACCGCCGGCAGCCCGTGGTTCGTGCAGATCGGCGAAGAGACCGCGCGGGTGCTGGCCGGGCTCGGCTACAAGGTCAATCGTCTCGGCATCGACACCCGCCTCAACCTGCCCGGCCATGATTTTTCCGGCAAGCGCAACGAGACCGTGCGCTATTCCGAGCGCTGGCTCCTGAAGAAGGGCTTTTCGTTCGACGAGGACAGGCGGACCATCGACCTCGACGAGATTGCCCGGCTTTCCGAAAACTGGCGCGGCGACCGCATCGTCAAGCGCTGGGAGATGGGCTTTCTCAACCGCCCGTTCGCCGACCATCTCGGCACCGACATGCGCCGTTTCGTGCTGCATGGCCCCCATGGCGAACTGGTCGCGCTGCTCGACTTCGACCCGCTGTTTGCCGACGGCAAGGTCATCGGCTACACCACGGCCTTCAAGCGCAAGCATATCGATGCCTCGCCGCACGCCGAGATCGGCCTGACCAAATTCGCCGTCGACCGTTTCCGCGAGCAAGGCATCTCGGTGGTCACGCTTGGCCTGTCGCCGATGCTCGACGTAGGCCCGAGCGGATTTGCCGAAAGCGATTTCTGGCGCAGTGCGTTCCAGCGCGCCTACTCTTCGCCGTGGATCAACCGCCGCAGGTTCAACCTGCAAGGCCAGGCAGCGTTCAAGCGCCGCTTCCACGGTGTCGAGGAGCCGGTCTACATCGCCTTTCGCAAGGGCACCTATGTCGAGATGCTGGGGTTGTTGCGGCTGGTCAAGGCGATTTGACAGGACTTGGGTTCCTCGCCCCTGCGAAGCGGGGAAGAGGAACCCAAGTCCTAATCCGTCAGTTCCTCAACCGATAGCCGGTCCTGAAGATCCAGGCGACGATGGTTATGCAGACCAGCAGGAAGACGATGGTCATGCCGAGGCTGACGCCGACCGAGACGTCGGACTTGCCGTAAAAGCTCCAGCGGAAGCCGCTGATCAAATAGACGACCGGGTTGAACAGCGTCACCGTGCGCCAGATGCCGGGCAGCATGTTGATCGAATAGAAGCTGCCGCCAAGGAAGGTGAGCGGCGTGATGATCAAGAGCGGCACCAGCTGCAGCTGCTCGAAGCTCTTCGCCCAGATGCCGATGATGAAGCCGAACAGGCTGAAGGTCATCGCCGTCAGCACCAGGAAGGCGAGCATCCAGAACGGATGCTGGATGGTGAGCGGCACGAACAGCGAGGCGGTGGCCAGGATGATCAGGCCAAGCAGGATCGACTTGGTCGCCGCACCGCCGACATAGGCGATGACGATCTCCATATAGGAGACCGGCGCCGACAGCAATTCGTAGATCGAGCCGACGAATTTCGGAAAGTAGATGGCGAACGAGGCGTTGGAGATCGACTGCGTCAACAGCGACAGCATGATCAGTCCCGGCACGATGAAGGCGCCGTAGCTGATGCCGTCGATCTCGGTGATGCGCGAGCCGATGGCCGAGCCGAAGACGACGAAATACAGCGATGTCGAGATGACCGGCGAGACGATGCTCTGCAGCACGGTGCGGAACGCACGCGCCATTTCCATCCGGTAGATCGCCCATACCGCACGTAGATTCATGGTCGCGGGCCGGTTCATGGCTCTCTCCTCACCAGATTGACGAAGATCTCCTCGAGCGAGCTGTTTTGCGTGTCGATGTCGCGGAACTGGATGCCGCCGGCCTCGAGGTCGCGGATCAGCGAGGCGACGCCCGGCCGCTCGGCCTGGTTGTCATAGGTGTAGGTCAACTGGCCGCCATCCGGCGACAGTTCCAGCGCGTAGCGCGAGAAAGCGTCGGGAATCGCCGTCAGCGGGCTGCGCAGCTCCAGCAGCAGCCGCTTGCGGCCGAGCTTGTGCATCAGTTCGGCCTTGTCCTCGACCAGGATGATCTCGCCGCGGTTGATGACGCCGACACGGTCGGCCATCGCCTCGGCTTCCTCGATATAGTGCGTGGTGAGGATGATGGTGACGCCGTCCTCGCGCAGCCGGCGCACCATCTCCCACATGTCCTGGCGCAGCTCGACGTCGACGCCGGCCGTGGGTTCATCGAGGAACAGGATGCGCGGCTCATGCGACAGCGCCTTGGCGATCATCAGCCGGCGCTTCATGCCGCCCGACAGCGTAATCGCCTTGGCATCCTTCTTGTCCCATAGCGAGAGATCGCGCAGCACCTTCTCGACAAAGCCATGATTAGCCGGCTTACCGAACAGGCCACGGCTGTAGTTGACGGTCGCCCAGACGCTCTCGAAAGCGTCGATGGTCAGTTCCTGCGGCACCAGTCCGATCAGGCTGCGCGCGGCGCGGTAGTCTTTGCCGATGTCATGGCCGTCGACCGTGACGGTGCCCGTCGACCGGTTGACGATGCCGCAGACGATCGAGATCAGCGTCGTCTTGCCGGCGCCATTGGGGCCGAGCAGCGCAAAGATCTCGCCGCGCTGGATGTCGAGATTGACCTCCTTGAGCGCGGTGAAGCCGGTGGCGTAGGTCTTGGAGACCCCGGAAATGGACAGGATGGAGGGCATGGCTGAAAACGGCTGCTTGAAAGAGGTGACCTGATATAGGCCGAATGTCGTTGCATGCAACCGGAAGTCAATGCCGCTGCTGACAGTTCTCGACAATCGTTGCAGGCCGGCCATTCCGGCGGATGGCGAGACGCCGCCGCACGCATGCGGCATCTTGCCCGGACGCTGCGGCGTTCCGCCTCGCGGCTGGACGCCGCTTTGACCCTAGGGCGCGACAGGCCTATTCTTGCCTCATTAGAAGCAGCCGGAGCCCACCATGGACCCGCTCATCCTGTCGCGCATGCAATTCGGCGCGAATATTTCGTTCCACATCCTGTTTCCGACGATCACCATCGCGCTTGGCTGGGTGCTGCTGTTCTTCAAGCTCCGTTACAACGCGACCAACGATTCCGCCTGGATGCGCGCCTATTTCACCTGGGTGAAGGTGTTCGCGCTGTCCTTCGCCATGGGCGTGGTTTCGGGCGTCACCATGAGCTTCCAGTTCGGCACCAACTGGCCGGGCTACATGGGAAAGGTCGGCAACATTGCCGGGCCACTGCTGGCCTACGAGATCCTCACCGCCTTTTTCCTCGAAGCGGCCTTCCTCGGCATCATGCTGTTCGGCTTCCGCCGCGTCTCCAACCGCATCCACACGTTGGCGACGGTGCTGGTGGCCGGCGGCACGACCTTGTCGGCGTTCTGGATCATCGCGCTCAATTCCTGGATGCAGACGCCGGCCGGCTTCGAAATCCGCGACGGCGTCGCACACGCCGTCGACTGGTGGGCGATCGTCTTCAACCCGTCGATGCCCTACCGGCTGGTCCACATGCTGCTCGCCTCCGGGCTGACGGTATCGTTCCTGATCGCCGGCCTGTCGGCGCTGCGCTATCTCAATGGCGACCGTTCGGAATCGATGTGGAAGGCGCTGCGCACCGGCGTCTTCACCGCGGCGATCCTGATTCCGATCCAGATCCTTGCCGGCGACCAGCATGGGCTGAACACGCTGGAGCACCAGCCGCAGAAGATCGCCGCCATGGAGGCCAACTGGAACACCGGCCCCAACGTGCCGCTGGTCCTCTTCGCCCTGCCCCAGGAGGCGGCCAGGGAAAACAGGTTCGAGATCGCCATCCCCGACGGCGCCAGCCTCATCCTGCGGCACAGCACCAGCGGCGTGGTGCCGGGGCTGAACGACTTTCCCGGCAACCATCCGCCGGTCTTTCCAATCTTCTGGAGCTTCCGCATCATGGTCGGCACAGGACTGCTGATGCTTGCGGTGTCCTGGTCGGCGGCCTTCTTCCTCAAGCGCCGGCACAGCCTGCCGAAGCCGCTCGCCCTGCTGATGGTGCCGATGGCGCTGTCGGGCTGGCTGGCGACGCTGGCCGGCTGGTACACCACCGAGATCGGCCGCCAGCCCTGGCTGGTGACCGGGGTGCTGAAGACCGCCGACGCCGTGGGCCCGGTGGCCGGCAGCCATGTCGCGCTGACGCTGGCCATCTACCTCATTCTCTACGTGCTTTTGCTGATCGCCTATCTCGGCGTGCTGGTGCACTTGGCGCTGAAGGCGGCGAAGGACGGCGATTCATCGCCGCTGCCGGGCGTGCTCAACGCGCCGATGTCGCAGCCGGCCGCGGGCGAGTAGGAGAAGAAAATGAGCTTTGACTGGCCAACCCTGCTGCCTTTGATCTTCGCCGGCCTGATGGGCCTCGCCATCCTGATCTACGTCATTCTCGACGGATTCGACCTCGGCATCGGCATCCTGTTCGCCGCCGCCGAAGACGCCGAGCAAGACACGATGATCGCGGCGATCGGCCCGTTCTGGGACGCCAACGAGACCTGGCTGGTGCTGGCCGTCGGACTGCTGCTGGTCGCCTTCCCGCTGGCGCATGGCGTCATCCTGACGGCGCTCTACATTCCGGTGTTCGTGCTTTTGGTCGGGCTGATCCTGCGCGGCGTCGCCTTCGATTTCCGCGCCAAGGTGCCGAGCGGCAAGAAGCACCGCTGGAACCGTATCTTCTTCCTCGGCTCCGTCATCGCCTCGCTGGCGCAGGGCTATATGCTCGGCGTCTATGTGCTCGGCCTCGATGTCGGCTTCGGCGGCATGGCGTTCGGCGTGCTGGTGGCGTTATGCCTTGCCGCGGCCTATGCGGCGATGGGGGCGGCCTGGGTGATCTACAAGACCGAGGGCGACTTGCAGAAGAAGGCGGTGCGCTGGCTGCGCACCACCCTTGTGCTGACCGCGCTCGGCATGGCCGCGGTATCGCTGGCGACGCCCTTCGCCAGCCCGCGCATCTTCGACAAATGGTTCGTCTGGCCCGCGATGCTCTATCTGTCGCCGCTGCCGATCCTGTCGGCGCTGTTGTTCCTGTGGCTGTGGCGGCAGACCTTCCATCTGCCAAAGGCAGACGACCGCCATTCGCTGACGCCGTTCCTGACGCTGGCCACCATCTTCGCGCTCGGCTTTGCCGGTCTCGCCTGGTCGTTCTACCCGTTCGTGGTGCCCGATCGCCTGACCATCTGGCAGGCGGCTTCGGCGCCGGAAAGCCTGGCCATCATCCTGGCCGGCACCGTGGTGGTGCTGCCGGTCATCATCTTCTATTCGTTCTATGCCTACCGGGTGTTCGGCGGCAAGGCGACGGATTTGACCTACGACTGAGGTGTGAGTGGGTGGCGGAAGACGTGGCGTTATCTATCGCTTCGTCATCCTAGGGCGAAGCAAGGAGCGAAGCGACGCGGCGCAGACCCTAGGATGACGAAGGGATGGGCAGCGCTGCCCACCCGCGCCATCCGCACCCAGCCCTCAGTTGCTCGCCGACAGCACAAGCACCGGCTTCTCGCTGTACAGCGCCGGAAACAGCTGCTTCAGGTTCGCCACCTTGGGCAGGTCGTTGTAGACGATGTAGGGATAGGTCGGGTTCAGCGTCAAAAAGTCCTGGTGATAGTTCTCGGCCGGATAGAAGGTCTTGCCGGTTTCCAGCGTGGTGACGATCGGCTTGGGGAAGACCTTGGCCTGGTCGAGCTGGGCGATGTAGCTCTGCGCGATCTTCTTCTGCGCATCGTTTTCGGCAAAGATCGTCGAGCGGTACTGGGTGCCCGAATCCGGTCCCTGGAAATTCAGCTGGGTCGGGTTGTGGGCGACCGAGAAATAGACCTGCAGCAGCTGGCCATAGGTAACCTTCGACGGGTCGTAGGTGATCTCGACGGATTCGGCATGGCCGGTGCGGCCGCTGCCGACCGTCTCGTAGACGGCGTCATCCTTGCTGCCGCCGGTGTAGCCGGAGACCGCCTTGCTGACGCCCTTGACGTGCTGGAAGACGCCTTGCACGCCCCAGAAGCAGCCGCCGGCAAAGATCGCCTTTTCACTGCCGCTGGCCGCCTTCTCGTCGATCGCCGGCGGCGGGATCACCACCGCGTCCTCGGCGGAAACCGCCGGCGTCAGCCAGAAGGCGGCGCCAGCGACGGCCAGGGCGAGGGCCGCGAGCGCGGCTTTGGCAAAGCCAATCGGGCGGTGAGGGCCGATCCGACGGCTGGGTTTCCTGATGTTGGTCATGGTTGCACTCCTGTGGCTTCCATTGGGATCAGTCTATTGGATTAGGCGCGACGGCGCGATGTGTGAGTTGCGACGGCGCCTCACATTCGCGTGCGCCCTCAAGGACTGCCCCTGGCTGGACAGGGAGCCCGCCAGGGACAGCAGGCCACGGACCAATCTCAATTGGCCGGAGCCATGGCATCCGCCGCGGGCTTCATCGCATCGGCAGCCGGTTTCATCGCTTCCGCCGCCGGCTTCATCGCGTCGGTAGCGGGTTTCATGGCATCGGCGGCAGGCTTCATGGCGTTGGTGGCCATCGGATCGACCGGCTTCATCGCATCGGTCGCCGGTTTCATCGCGTCAGTCGCCGGCTTCATGGCGTTGGCGGCGGGCTTCATGGCGTTGGTCGCGTCGTCGGCACGGGCGATGCCGCCTGCAAACAGCGCCGTCGAGCACAGGGCGAGAGCGAGCGCCGGCAGCGTCAGGCGGGCCGACAGTGTCGGCCGGAAAAAAGTAGTCATGATGGTCTCCTTGGGTTGGTCGTTGGCGATGATGGCGCGGCTTTGCCGGCCGGGTTGTTGCGACGCCGCTCCTGCGGCGTGGCGCAGACCTGTTGGCGCATGATCCTTCTGGGAAAATGCCGGGGTGAACTTCAGTTGGTCGTGGCGGCGAGGATCGGTCCGCCGCCCGGCGACTGCACCAGCACGGCGGTGCTGAGCCCGCCGGGTGCGGCCGGCAGATCCAGCGCCGCGGCTGCGCCGGTCCAGCTGCCGAGCTTCGTCAGCGCGTGCACGACATTGGCATGCGGCAAGGTGCGGCCGGTGTTTTCGCCGCGCGCCACCGGCACCTCCACCACGCCCTTGGCATAGCGCACCAGCCAGACATCGGCCCGGCCGCCCGGCGCCGAGCCGGCGCCGATGCTGACCTTGCCGCCGTCGAGCGACAGCGCCGGGCCGCTGGTGCGGCCGGCGCTCGCGATCAGCTGCTGGATTTCGCCGGGCGCGGCGCCGACGACATCGGCATGGCCGTTGACCACCACTTGCGGGGTGAACGGGCCGTCATGGCCGAGCGGCGGTTCGTAGGTGACCTGGCGCTGGGTGAATTCCTGGCGGCCGAACGTGTCCTTCCAGCCGAGATAGTCCCAGTAGGTGACGTTGAAGGACAGCGCCAGCACGCCGGGCTGGTCCTTGACCTTGATCAGATTGGCGTTGGCCGGCGGGCAGGACGAGCAGCCCTGGCTGGTGAACAGCTCGACCACGGTGAGCGGCTGGGCTTGCGCCGCACCGAGCGACGCCACGAGCGCAAGCGCGCCCAGGCTGGACAAAGCGATAGACCTGCGGGATCGCGACATCGGCTAGCTCCGTGGGTGGCGGCGCCCGGATGCGCCGCTCATGTCCCCACTTCGCCGCCGGCCGAGGCTTCGTTACAGCGCTCACCGGTTTGTGATCGGTTCGCCGGCGTTCTCTGCTTCTCCCCTTGTGGGAGAAGGTGGATTGGCGCGTAGCGCCAAGACGGTTGAGGGGTGTTGGACGGATTGCCGCCAGTGCCAAGCTGGAACACCCCTCATCCGACCGAGCTTCGCTCGGCCACCTTCTCCCACAGGGGGAGAAGGGAAGTCGGCGCCCTACCGCCAGGGCTGCAAACTCGTATCCCGTACATAGGCGATGATCGTATTGCAGACAGCGTTCAAGTCTTTCAGAACATCGTCGTTCCAGAAGCGCAGGATGCGAAAGCCCCGCGCCTTCAATTCAGCCTTGCGGATCCGATCGGAATCCGACTCCGCGTGCTGGCTGCCATCGACCTCGATTATCCGGCAAGCTTCAAGGCAAACGAAATCGGCAATGTACCTTCCAAAGGGAACCTGGCGCCGAAACTTTATCCGGTCGAGCCTGCGGTCACGCAGTTCATGCCACAGCCTATTTTCGGCTTCCGTCATTTCGCGCCGGAGCGAACGGGCGAAGCTGCGCTTGGCTGGCGGGACGGGTTGGTGCGGCATGGCGCCAGATTAATTGGTCGGTGCGTTCCGTCCAGCCAACCGTCTCGGGCTGCGTGCCAATCCACCGCCCTGGGCGAGTCACGGGGCCTCGCACGCCCTTTGGACCCCACGAGGGCGAGATTGGCAACCCTACTGCGTCAGCAGCGTGTCGGACGGGCGCTTGTTGAAGGCACACTGGCCGGTGACGCTGTAGAAGAAGTCGGCATTGGAGACCGGCGCCGGCACCGTGTTGCCACCATCCTCCCAGGCCTGCGTACTGGGCTGGCCGCAGGGCACGGCGGTGAAGATGTCGACGATCTGGCCGGTCGGCACCTCGGTGCCGTCGATATAGAGCCGATTGGAGGTGGTCGCATCGTTCGACAGGAGGTTTTGCGGGTTGCCTTGTGGCACGTTCATCTGCAGAGAGAGGCCGGCCATCAGACTGACGTCGATTACAGCGCCGGCGCTGTTGGCTGGATACATCGTGTCGACACAGTAATATTTCGTGCCAAACTTATCGGTGTTGACCGTCACCCCGTTGGGCGCGTTTCTGCCGACCGTGCAGACCTGCTTCTGGACCACCGTGGAGACGCCCAAGCTGTTGACGGTGCTGACTGTGGTGGTGCCGTAACCTTTGGGATCTGTGCCGCCGCCGTAGACGTAATCGATCGTCATCAGCGGCTTGGCCACCGACGCGCCGAATTGCGTGCCGTAGAGCGTCATTTTCTTGTTCCAGTAACCTGACACTGCGGTGACCTTGAAGGTGCTCTGCACCAGCGCAGGCTTCTTGTTCACCGCCGATCCAACGGCGATCGGCACGTTGTCGATCCTGGCGATCTTCATGAATATGGTCGGCATGGAGAAACTCGCCGTGGCCTGCGCGGTGGCGGTGCCGTCGGAGGCGACCACGAAGCTATTCAGCGTTGCTGTGCCCTGGCCACCGTCGAAATTGGCGTCGAAGGCCGTCTGCAGCGCCGTCTGGCGCTGCGGCAGCGTCGAGGTCGTCGGCATCGTGGTGATCGACAGGATCGCGGCATCGAGTGCTGCCTGCATATTCGACCTGGTCTGGACCGCCGAGGTGTAGTCGACCGAGAAGCCGACCGCGGCAAGTATCGGCATCATGCCGAGGACGAGTATCGGCGCGAACGAGCCGCTCCTCGACCCGAGAAACCTGCTTGCTAGCGCCCGCATACCTTGATCCTTATCGACGAATTGTCTCCACCGGCTAACATGACAGTCGCAAACTTTGCTCTAACGGACTTGGTTAAAATTTATCGAGTTTCCGGGGAATCCCCCGATAAAGCCGACAAGTACCCGCGCTTGCCCCGGGCAGGGCCGCTTGCTCGGGCAAGCTGCCCCTGCTAAAGCGCGCGCCATGAGCACGCCCCTCGACCACATCCGAAATTTCTCCATCGTCGCCCATATCGACCATGGCAAATCCACGCTTGCCGACCGGCTGATCCAGCTGACCGGCGGGCTGGAGCTGCGCGACATGAAGGAACAGGTGCTGGACTCGATGGACATCGAGCGCGAGCGCGGCATCACCATCAAGGCGCAGACGGTGCGGCTGAAATACCGCGCCAACAATGGCGAGGACTATATCCTCAACCTGATCGACACGCCCGGCCATGTCGACTTCGCCTATGAAGTGTCGCGCTCGCTCGCCGCCTGCGAGGGCTCGTTGCTGGTGGTCGACGCCAGCCAGGGCGTCGAGGCGCAGACGCTGGCCAATGTCTACCAGGCGATCGACAACAACCACGAGATCGTCGTGGTGCTGAACAAGGTCGACCTGCCGGCCGCCGAGCCCGAGCGCATCCGCGAGCAGGTCGAGGAGGTGATCGGCATCGACGCTTCCAACGCCGTGCTGATCTCGGCCAAGACCGGGCTTGGCATTCCCGATGTGCTGGAAGCCATCGTCCACCAATTGCCGCCGCCGCGCGAGGGCGACGCCACGGCGCCGTTGAAGGCGATGCTGGTCGACAGCTGGTACGACGCCTATCTCGGCGTCATCGTGCTGGTGCGCATCATCGACGGCGTCTTGAAGAAGGGCCAGACCATCCGCATGATGGGCACCGGCGCCAAATACCTGGTCGAGCGCACCGGCGTGTTCACGCCGGCCCGCATCAATGTCGACGAGCTCGGCCCCGGCGAATTCGGCTTCTTCACCGGCTCGATCAAGGAAGTGGCCGACACACGCGTCGGCGACACCATCACCGAAGACAAGCGCCCCACCGCCAAGGCGCTGCCCGGCTTCAAGCCGGCGCAGCCGGTGGTGTTCTGCGGCCTGTTCCCGGTCGACGCCGCCGATTTCGAGGACCTGCGCGCCGCGGTCGGCAAGCTGCGCCTCAACGACGCGTCCTTCTCTTATGAAATGGAAACCAGCGCCGCACTCGGCTTCGGCTATCGTTGCGGCTTCCTTGGCCTCTTGCATCTGGAAATCATCCAGGAGCGGCTGGAGCGCGAGTTCAACCTCGACCTGATCGCCACCGCGCCGAGCGTCGTCTACCGGCTGCTGTTGACCGACGGCTCGATGAAGGAGCTGCACAACCCGGCCGATATGCCCGACGTGGTGAAGATCTCGGCGATCGAGGAGCCGTGGATCCGCGCCACCATCCTGACCCCCGACGACTATCTCGGCGGCATCCTGAAGCTCTGCCAGGACCGGCGCGGCGTTCAGGCCGACCTGTCCTATGTCGGCAAACGCGCCATGCTGACCTACGATCTGCCGCTCAACGAAGTCGTCTTCGACTTTTATGACCGGCTGAAGTCGATCTCCAAGGGCTATGCCTCGTTCGACTATCATCTGACCGACTACAAGGAGGGCGACCTGGTGAAGATGTCGATCCTGGTCAATGAGGAGCCGGTCGACGCGCTGTCGATGCTGGTGCACCGCACGGCGGCGGAAAAGCGCGGCCGGCAGATGTGCGAGAAGCTGAAGGAGCTGATCCCGCACCATCTGTTCAAGATCCCGATCCAGGCCGCCATCGGCGGCAAGGTCATCGCCCGCGAAACCATCTCGGCGCTGCGCAAGGATGTCACCGCCAAGTGCTACGGCGGCGACGTCTCGCGCAAACGCAAGCTGCTGGACAAGCAGAAAGAAGGCAAGAAGCGGATGCGCCAGTTCGGCAAGGTGGATATCCCGCAGGAGGCGTTTATCCAGGCCTTGAAGATGGGGGATTAAAAAGATTTTCCTCCGGGAACTTGCGTGAGTAAAATTAGTACATCAATCTAGAGCACGTCCGGTTTAATCTGGGTCATAACCTGCGGCCTTGAAGTAGTTCTGGCATTCGGCTGGGGTGAAGAGGTCGACGAGCGATCCGACGGCGGTCCACAGGGCTGTGATTGTCCTCTCGGCTTTGGCCCGCATAAGAGCCTTGAGTTTTGAGAAGGCGTTTTCGATCGGATTGAAGTCGGGGCTGTAGGGCGGCAGGAACATGAGCCTCGCGCCGGTCGTCTCGATTGCATCGCGAACGCCGGCGGCCTTGTGGGCGGGAAGGTTGTCCATCACGACGATGTCGCCCTCCGACAGGGTCGGGACCAGCACCTGCTCGACATAGGCCAGGAATACGTTGCCGTTCATGGCGCCGTCATAGACGAACGGGGCGGTCATGCCCGTCAGCCGCAGTGCGCCGGTGAAGGTGGTGGTTTTCCAATGGCCGTGCGGCACGCCCGCCCGGCAACGCTCACCGCATGGCGCACGGCCCCGCAGCCGGGCCATCTTGGTCGATAGTCCAGTTTCATCGATGAACACCAGCTTTGCCGGATCGAGGTCGAGTTGGCCGTCGAACCACGCACGACGGCGCTTCAGGATGTCGGGACGATCCTGCTCCAGTGCATGTGCGGACTTTTTTTGAACGTCCAGCCGTGCCGGCCAAGCCAGGCGCTTAAGGCGCTGCGACTGATCCGAGCCGATCGCTCGACCGCCAGCCGCTCTACCATCTCGTTCAGCGTGATGTCCTTGCGCTCATCGATCAACCCCACGATGAAGGCTTTATGCGCATCGAGGCTGGACGCGCGTCGACGGCCTTGCGGCCGCGGCGTCCGCTCGCCGATCTTCGCCCGTGCGATCCACCGGATTGCACTCGATATGCCGACGCCGAACCGCGCCGCCGCCTGCCGGGCAGACATGCCCGCGTCCGAAGCCTTCAAGACCCGCGATCGAAGATCGTCGCTCAGTGCTCTTCCCATCATCCACCTCATCAAAGTGGATGTTGAATCACCCGCGAAGCCCGACGTCACATCACAATCGATTCATTGATCGCGGGACGTGCTCTAGGTGCGCCCCTCAGTGCCACTTTGATTGATGGATGTATGAAGAACTTCTTCGAGGCAGCGATAGACAACATATATCGATTCGGTGACACGGACATATTTCCGTTCCCGATCGAAAATCGAATAATGCACGACAAGAAAACCGCCGTCGTCAAACTACTCCTACAGATCTACGGCGATTTCGATAAGTCCTTCGTACAAAACCCTTCCAACGATATTCGATCACTTGTGGCCGTCCACCATTCTGGGTTTAGATGGGCGTCGCAACTAGATCCACTTTGGAACGCATTTCTGCTGGGCAACGTTCTTTCGATCGCGGAAGCGATCGAGAAGGCCCGGCTTGGCCCGGATAGGATTTTCTCCTATCGGCTGAACAAGGACAGTTATCTATCTGGCGAACTCTTTCGACGCGATGTTTCTTGGAAGGACTTCATCGCAAGTTCGCTGGCCGAATGCCAAAGCGATCAGTATGTCGTCACATGCGATATCGCAGATTGCTATTCGCGCGTTAGCCATCACAAGCTTGATAACGCCCTCCGCATGATTGGGTCACAACCAGTCGTTCGGAAGATTATTCTTGAATACATGAAGTATCTTACAGGAACGAGATCGGCTGGCTTACCGATTGGCGGTCCGGCGGCACGAATTCTTGCAGAACTGGCTCTGGCCAATTCGGAAGATTACCTTTTTAGCTCAGGCATAAAATTCTTTCGATATGCGGATGATTACCATATTTTTTGCAACAGCAAAAAAGAAGCGCATGAGATTATTGTTAAGATATATAAGGCGCTAGACAACGAAGGGTTATCCCTTCAAAAATCGAAAACGAGAATACTGACATCGTCGGAATTCAGAAATGTTCTTTCCCAGATAAAAGGTGATGATAAAGAGCTTAGATCCCCTATTCAGAGGCTTATGTCGCTGACATTGAGATTTGACCCCTACGCCCCCAATTCCGCGGAGCAGTACGAAGAGTTGAAGGACGAACTAGAAGGGATCGATGTGGTGGCGCTTCTAAATGAGCAGCTATCACAGACACGCGTACACATACCATCGACACGCAAGATAGTGGAAGCGCTGAGACTAGTAAGCGTGAATGCAAAGTATGGGGCCATATTGCCGATGCTTGACAATATGGAGGCTCTTTATCCCATCGCGCCAACCGTCTTTCAGACGATATATCAGGTGATAGACGAGCTTGGTGAAAGGGAGAAGGAGGGGATTTGTGCTCGGCTGATAGAATTATATGATAGCGGCCATGAGGTAATGGCTCTTGACATGCATGTAGCATACTCAAATCGAATTGTAGGAAAGTGTAACACTATCAGCAATAGAGGGTATCTTCATCGATGCTTTGACCGCGAGCTGTCTGAGCTGGTTCGTAGGGATATCATCATGATATTTGCAAATTGGGGTAATTTTTCGTGGCTGTCCGTCTTTAAGGCTAGTTTTGGCGCGATCTCAGGTTGGCAGCGAAGAGCACTTATTTTGGCGTCGTATTCGATGGTTGACGAGGGCTCACACTGGCGCGACCATATGAAAAGCAGGTTTGATGCCTTCGAGATGATTGTCCGTGACTGGCGATCGGAAAAACCAAATGCGCCGCTAGCGATATGATAAGCGAGAGGTTGTTTGCATCGCAGTTTTCTAACTTCTGGCGCAGCGCGCTTCCGAACTTGGAGTCCGTTACGCGATCTATGAACCTTGGGTACGATCGAATAAGTCGGCCAGCCAGTCCCAGCACCAGCCCTTCAAGGCGGGACTTGATCAGCGAGGCAGGATATTTTCTTTTCTTTGAGTCTGCTCGACAGCCGGATGAACAAATTGCCGACTTGAGACCGGTGGCAGTCAAGAAGGCATTGGAATTCTTGAAACTCAACATCGCAGAACTCGCCGCCGAGCGTGATGAGTTGAGCGCGGCCGAGGCCGACGAAGTGGACAGGTTGGCTAGATGGCTTCGGCGTTACTTTTTGTCACAAGGTATTTCTTTAAACGATATCAAGGCCCCGACGTATCGCGGCCATGGTATTATTGGAAGCTGTAAAGGAGATTTTGAGTTTGCAAATACGCTTGTGGAGATGAAATACGCAGATAGGCAATTTCGGAGCCATGACTTACGGCAGGTAATCGTCTATGCCGCCCTGCGATATTTCGAAGGAAAAGAAACATACGAGGCGATCATATTAATGAACCCTCTCCGGGGAGTGGAATTTACCACTAATATTGACGAAATCGTATATAGCGCTTCGGGTTCTGATGCACCTGAGTTCTTCCAGAAGCTCTCGTATGCTATCTCAAGCGGAGAGATATCGCATTGACGTTGCCCCATCGGGCTTACCGCAGCGGGGCCGTGTTGCTAGCTCTTGGACCGCTCCCCTTCGAGGGTAAGGCCGCCCTTCAATAAAACCCCATCTCGGCGTATCCTCTTCCGGCTCGGGGAGATGTCGCATGCGCACCAACCCTCTCGACACCACCGCCGCGATCGGCCTCGCCATCGGCGGCATCTTCGGCCTTGCCGGCACCTTCGTGGCCAGCGCTCCGCTCCGCGAATCCCTCTGGGCGATCGACGGCGTGGCGCTCGTGGTGGCGACGGCGTTGCTCACCATGAAATACCAGCGGCTGGGCAATGATTGCGTCGCGGCCGGGTTCCTGACCTTCCTGGCCGGCGAAAGCCTGCTCTTGTCCGGCAATGCGGCGGGCCTCGAGGCCAGCGTGCCTTCCTATGTCGGCGGCATCTCGCTGTGGGCAGCGGCCCTCATCATGGTCAGTGTGCCCAGCACTTTTGCGCTGTGGATGCGGTTCACCGCATTCGTTGCCGCCGCGCTGTTCTTCGCCTCGGTGGGCATGGTGCTGTGGGGCACGCCCCTGCTGCCGACCTCGTCGCCGCTGCCCGCCGCCGGCTATCCGTTCCTGGTGCTGACCTTCGCCGGCTGGATCTGGACCTTGCTGAGGCCCGCCCGGTGAGACAATGTCCACCCCGCTCGAAATCCGCAACAGCCCCACCGGCAAGATCCTTCCGGCCATCGGGCCGGTGCTGATCGGCATCATGTTCGGCATCGGCGCGGTGCGCGGGCTTGCCTCGGGCGCGGATGGCGGGTGGGTGCTGGTCATCGCGTTGATAGCGCTTGCCTGCCTAGGGCTCGGCTATTTCATCGCGCGCGGCGCGTTCGACACTTCGGTCAAGGTCATTCTAGAGCACGTCCCGCGATCAATGAATCGATTGTGATGTGACGTCGGGCTTCGCGGGTGATTCAACATCCACTTTGATGAGGTGGATGATGGGAAGAGCACTGAGCGACGATCTTCGATCGCGGGTCTTGAAGGCTTCGGACGCGGGCATGTCTGCCCGGCAGGCGGCGGCGCGGTTCGGCGTCGGCATATCGAGTGCAATCCGGTGGATCGCACGGGCGAAGATCGGCGAGCGGACGCCGCGGCCGCAAGGCCGTCGACGCGCGTCCAGCCTCGATGCGCATAAAGCCTTCATCGTGGGGTTGATCGATGAGCGCAAGGACATCACGCTGAACGAGATGGTAGAGCGGCTGGCGGTCGAGCGATCGGCTCGGATCAGTCGCAGCGCCTTAAGCGCCTGGCTTGGCCGGCACGGCTGGACGTTCAAAAAAAGTCCGCACATGCACTGGAGCAGGATCGTCCCGACATCCTGAAGCGCCGTCGTGCGTGGTTCGACGGCCAACTCGATCTCGATCCGGCAAAGCTGGTGTTCATCGATGAAACTGGACTATCGACCAAGATGGCCCGGCTGCGGGGCCGTGCGCCATGCGGTGAGCGTTGCCGGGCGGGCGTGCCGCACGGCCATTGGAAAACCACCACCTTCACCGGCGCACTGCGGCTGACGGGCATGACCGCCCCGTTCGTCTATGACGGCGCCATGAACGGCAACGTATTCCTGGCCTATGTCGAGCAGGTGCTGGTCCCGACCCTGTCGGAGGGCGACATCGTCGTGATGGACAACCTTCCCGCCCACAAGGCCGCCGGCGTTCGCGATGCAATCGAGACGACCGGCGCGAGGCTCATGTTCCTGCCGCCCTACAGCCCCGACTTCAATCCGATCGAAAACGCCTTCTCAAAACTCAAGGCTCTTATGCGGGCCAAAGCCGAGAGGACAATCACAGCCCTGTGGACCGCCGTCGGATCGCTCGTCGACCTCTTCACCCCAGCCGAATGCCAGAACTACTTCAAGGCCGCAGGTTATGACCCAGATTAAACCGGACGTGCTCTAGACAGCCAAGGTTTCCGCGATTGCCGCGCCGGCGACGTGCTGGTGCCCTGGCGCGACGTGCGCAGCGTGCGCCTCGCCTCGGGCGGCAAGGGCGCGGCGATGCTCAATTTCGAGCTCACCGGGGAGCCGCCCGACGCGATCAAATTCGCGCCCGCCAATGCGCTGGGCCTGATGCTGCCCTTCGGCAGGAGCATGGTGCACATGGAAATCTCCTCGCTCGATGTTCGCGGCGAGGACATGATCGAGGCGATCCGGACATTCGCGCCGCATGTGACGGTGGCAAGGTAGGGGGCTTTACCTTCTCCCCTTGTGGGAGAAGGTGGATCGGCGCGCAGCGCCGAGACGGATGAGGGGTGCTGGACGGAGTGAGAGGTTGGTGTCTTCTGGAACACCCCTCATCCGTCGCCTTCGGCGACACCTTCTCCCACAAGGGGGAGAAGGGAAGGGCGCGCTTCGCCGCTCGACACCTCTCCCGCTTTCCGCTTCACTCCGCCTGGCAAGCAGGGGCGACAGCTCGGGCTTTCGGGGGATTTCAAATTGCGCAAATATGTCTTGGCGTTTTTCAGCCTCTGCATTGATTATGTCTGGATAAACGCGGCCGTGGTTCTGGCCGACCGGTTGTTTCCCGAAATTGTCGAGACCATTCTTGGCCAGCCGATGTCATGGGCAGCCCGCCAGGTTGTTTCGCTGGTCCTGCTTAGCCTTGCACGTTTCGCCAACGCCTCGTTGGGTGAGTGGCTGTTGTCCTACGCGCTTGCCGAGAAGCCCGCCGGCCAGCGTCAATGGGCCAACCTTCTGCTTGGCACGCTCGGCTTCGTGTCCGGACTCTGGACCTTGCTCCACTCAACCGAACCGGGCGATGGCGTGCCATTCCTGCTCATGGTCGAAGATAGCCCGCAGAAGATGGCGGCGATTGCGCTCTACAGCGTCCTTTCCAGTTGGGGCGGCGTGATGCTGCTGCGATTCACGCCCAGGGCAAAGCTGTACAACGCCGTGCTGTCCTTTTCGACCTTGCCGCTGGCCGCGATAAACCAGATGTTTTCCCATGACGCGCTGGTTGCCTCGATACTTCTGCGCTCAAACAGCACGGCTCACCCCTTCACGATGGAAAAAGCGGAACTCTATGCCCGCCTGTCGATCTACTACGCCATTCTGCTTGTCGCGGTGCAGCTGGCGATCCTGTATTTTTGCCGCGAGCGGCCGGCCGCTGCTGTCCAAGGGCAACCAGAAGGCTCGCCGGGCGGGCAGGCGTAGTGGAGATGTCGTCGCTGGATGGGACGCTTTTACCTTCTCCCCTTGTGGGAGAAGGTGGATCGGCGCGCAGCGCCGAGACGGATGAGGGGTGCTGGACGGAGTGAGGCGGTGATCGTTCTGCTCCGTTCAGCTCAGTTTTATGCACCGTGTCGCCAAGCTGGAACACCCCTCATCCGACCTCGCTTCGCGAGGCCACCTTCCCCCACAAGGGGGGAAGGAAGAGGCGCCGCGCTACGCCTTAACTTTCAATCCAAACCTTCTCAAAGTGCTGCTCCAGCGCTTGGTGCTGTTCGCAGCCTTCGATGCCTTTGCGATAGGTGCGGTAGACCGAGCGCCAGTAGGGTTGGATGATGATGCCGCTCTCGCGCAGATTCTTCTCGATCCCGGCCATGATCTCCTTGCGCTGGGCGGCGTCGGGCATGGCCAGCGCCTTGTCGAGCAGTTCGTCGAATTCCTTGCTGGCGTAGGCGCTCTCGTTCCAGGCGGCGCCCGATTTATACGCCAGCGCCAGCACCTGGACGCCGAGCGGGCGGCCGAGCCATTCGGTGCAGGAGAAGGGGTATTTGCTCCAGTCGTTCCAGAAGGTAGCGGCCGGCAGCACGGTGCGCTTGATCTTCAGGCCGGCCTCGCGCATCTGCGCGGCGATCGCATCGCCGGTGCTCTTTTGCCATTCGACATCGACGGAGATGAGGTCGAACTCGTGATCGGCCTTGCCGGCCTCGGCGAGCAGTTTCTTCGATCCGTCCACGTCGCGCCTGGCCGGGCCGATGTCGGCATATTCGGGGTGCATGGGGCCGACATGATGGTTGTCGGCGGGCTTGCCGCGGCCGCCGAGGCCGAGCGCCAGCACGGCCGAATTGTCGACGGCGAGCTGTGCGCCGCGTCGCACCTTGACGTCGTCATAGGGCGCGTTGCCGACATTGAAGCGGGCGACGATGGTGGAGCCGGTGGCGATCTCGGAATTCTTCAGCCCCATCTTGTCGGTCTGCGAGACGGCATCGGAGGCGGTTTCGTGGTCGGTGTCGATCTCGCCGGATTCGAAGGCCGACAGCATGGCGTTGGGGTCCGAGCCGTAGTCGACCCACTTGATGCCGTCCAGGTAGAACTCGCCCTTCCACCAGGGCTTGTCCTTGCGCTTCACCTCGGCGCCGGTCTCGGCATCCCAGCTGACCAGCTCGCACGGGCCGGTGGTGATGGCGAGCGCCTTCAGGGGGTCGCCGTCGCCTTCATAGGAGCGGTGCATGATCAGCGCCGGATAATCGGCCATGCCGGCGATCAGCGAGATGTCGGGCTTCGGCAAATTGAGTTTTACGGTGAAGTCGTCGACCCTCTCAATGCCACCGTCGACGACTTTCTTGGTGTCGGCATTGACCAGCGCGCCCATGCGCGCGGCGACCGAATTGCCGGCCACCGAGGCGTCGCACCAGCGGGTGAGGTTGTGGATGACATCGTCGGAGTTGAAGGCATCGCCGTTCGACCAGGTGATGCCTTTGCGCACATGCAGCGTCAGCGTTTTTGCGTCGTCGCTCGCCTCCCAGCTTTCGAGCAGCCAGGGCTCGAAGGAGAAGTCGGTGTTCCAGCGCACCAGATATTCGTTGCAGTGGCGGGCGACGTTGGACATCTCGACACCGTCGAAGGTGCGCGGGTCCTTGAACCCCTTGACGTTCATGGCGACGCGCAAGGTGCCGCCGCGCTTGGGTTCGGCGGCGCGGGCAACGGTCGGGGCAAGCCCGCCCAGTGCCAGCGCGCCGGCGGCGCTTACGCCGAGGCCGGCCATCAGGGCAAGATATTCACGGCGGCTGATGCCGCCTGTCCGGAAATCGTCGGCGACGGGTTTGGCCTTCGGGTGCAATTTTGCGTCGGTCAGCATGAATTTCATCGTCGTTCCCTCTTGTTGGGCGCCCCGGCGGACACATCCAACGCGGTGTGGGCGCGACCGCCGGGACGCCGTTGCCTGAGCAGGCGAATGATAGAGCGGGGTGACGCAGGGGAGTGTTCGGTTTTCCGCAGTGATTGTGCGGTGCTCCGCAGGAGGGACAGCCGATCTCCCCCTTGTGGGGGAGGGCAAACGCATATGGTGCTCCCCCACTCCGTCTCGGCTTCGCCGAGCCACCTCTCCCCCACATTCGTGGGGGAGAGGAAATGCCAACCGCCGAGGTCGCAGCCTTGAAAGGCTTGGGTTTCCTCTCCCCCATGGACATGGGGGAGAGGTGGCCGCGCAGCGGCCGGAGTGGGGGGCTGGCGGCGCCGTATGCGATTGCCCTGCCCTTGCGGGGGAGATGGCCGGCAGGACAGAGGGGGTGTGAAGGATCGCCACCCTTCGGTGCCCTGGTCAATCGAACTCAGTTTTGCAGGCGTATCGGCAATGGGCTGAAAGGTCGGCGGGACAGCGCCCCCTCTGCCCTACCGGGCGTTCGTTGCTCGGAAAGCCAAGCAATTGGCTTTCCGTCCGCTACGCGGACCGCTCCTCAACCCCCCACGAGGGGGAGATTGGCACTCCACCGTCGGCCCTAGTACGGCCACTCGCCCCGGCCCAGCGCAGCAATCGCCGCGACAATCCGGGCAAACGCTTCCCCCGCCGCCGGCACGGTCTTGCGGGCGCGCAGGAAGCTGTGCACCAGTTCCGGCTCCTCGTGCCACCATGCCTTGCTGCCGGCGGCCAGAATGCGGTCGCGGTAGGCCTCGCCGTCCGACGACAGCGGGTCCCATTCGGCGGTGACGATCACGGTCGGCGGCAGGCCGGAGAAATCGCGGCCGCGCAAGGGCGAGAAGGTCGGATCGTCTGGCGATTGCGCCTTGGTCGAGCGGACGTCGCGGTAGAAGGCGATGTCGTGCAGCGACAGCAGCGGCGCGTCGGCATGCTCGATATAGGAGCCGGCGCTCTCGTCGCCGCCGAGTTCGGGATAGATCAGCAGCTGGCCGATCGCGGCGCCGTGGCGTGTCGCCCGCGCCACCGCCGCCGCCAGATTACCGCCGGCGCTTTCGCCGCACAGAACGAGCGGCAGGCCGGTGGCCGCTGCCGCCCATTCGAAGGCGGTGACGGCATCGTCGAAGGCGGCGGGATGGACATGCTCGGGCGCCAAGCGGTAGTCGACCGACAGCACGTCGAAACCGGTGCCGGCGCAGAGTTCGGCGCAGATGTCGTCATGGCTGTCGAGGCCGCCGAGGATGAAGCCGCCGCCGTGATAATAGACCACCATGGCCACTGCCGCCTTGCCGGCAAGCTGGTAGCGCCGGACCGGGATGTCGCGGCCGGCGGCGGCGATCAGGCCGTCGCTGGCCTTGACCCCTGGCGGGCGACCCTGGTGGAAGGCGCGGCACATCCTGTCATAGACCGCACGCTGCTTGTCGATCGGTAGGCCGACGATCTCGGGCGGATACCAGGCATTGACCGCGTCGATATAGGCCCACAAAGCCGGATCGAGCCGGGTTTCGTATTTGCGGCGGCTGGTCATCTCCGTCTTGCCGATCTCTTCCTTACGTATGTCGTTATGCCAAAACCGCTGCACACTTTTGGGCGGCATGCATCAAAGCTCGCTGTAAAGATCGGCTGCGTTTTCAAAAGTGAAGCGCAGCGGCACCGACCCTTCGACCTGCCAGGCGGTGACGGTCTCGCCTGCCAGCAGCCGGCAGGCGCCCTCGGTGTCGGTGACGGCACCGCCATAGAGCCGGTTGGCGAGGTTGAGGATGCCGGTCTGGTGCATGGCGGCACTGCCGCTGCCGCAGGCATCCTTGACCAGCAGCACGCGAAAGCCTTTCGCCACGGCGTCCTTGACGGTGGCGTCGATGCAGGCCTCGGTCCACACGCCGGCAACGACCAGCCATTCGAAGCCCGCCGACTTGAGGTCGCGGGCCGCCGGCCCGGTGCGGAAGGCGCTGGCCTCGGCCTTGATCAGCAGGGCCTCGCCCCTGGCGGGCGCCACCTCATGGCAGATTTCGGTCAGCGGATCGCTCTTGTCGGAGAAGGCCGACTTGCCGTCGGCGCCTACCGGATGAAACGGTCGATCCTGCTTGTCGAGATCGACGATGTAGGCCCAGTGGTAGAGCGGCACATGGTTCTGCCGCGCCGCCGCTTGCAGGCGCCGGACGTTGGCGAGGATCTTGGCAAAACCCTCGACCAGATAGCGCTGGTCCTGCCGGTGCTCTTCCTGCAGGTCGATGAACACCGCGGCCACCGTGCCGCGCTTGAGGGCGATGGGGGTTTTCATGCGCTTTCGTCATCCCGAGGCGAAGCAGTCCGAGACGCTTCCCCTGCCGGGCATCTCCCCCGCAGGGGGGGGAGATCGGCCATCGCGAAAGCCTTCGCCAATCGCCAAAGTTGCAGGAAAAGACGCTGCAGGCGACGCTGCCAATCTCCCCCCTTGCGGGGGAGATGTCCGGCAGGACAGAGGGGGGTGGGAGGGAATGAGGCGCTCGTCATGAGCGTTGGTTACCCGCATCAAACCTGCCTCTCCAAAAACTCATCCTCATAAGGAAAACGCGACAGGAGTTCGGTGCCGGTGTCGGTGATCAGGATCTCGTCCTCCAGCTTGACGCCCTCGCGGCCGCCCTTCTCGCCGATATAGCTTTCGACGCTCACCACCATGCCTGGCACGATATGGCCGTCGCGGCCATAGGTCTCGTAATCCATGGCATGGGCGATGAAGGGTGTTTCGCCATGCATGCCGACGCCGTGCATGACCGAAGTGTAGCGCTGGTCGACGAAACGGTCGGGGATTTTCCAGGCTTTCTCGGCGATCTCGCGGAAGGCCATGCCGGGTTTGACGATGGAAATATTGTGCTGAACCTGGTCGTGCGCCATGCGGTAGAGCGATTTCTGGTAGGGCGTCGGCTTGCCCGGCCCGCAGCGGAAGGTGCGGGAGAAATCCGAATAATAGCCGTAGCAGCCGATGGTGTCGGTATCGAGCGCCAACAGTTCGCCGGGCCGGATCTTGCGGCCGCTGGCCTCGTTGAACCACGGGTTGGTACGCTGGCCAGAGGTCAACAGCCGCGTCTCGATGAACTCGCCGCCCTGGCGGATGACCTCGCCATACATGATGGCGAACAGGTCGTTTTCGGAGACGCCGGGCTTGATCGCCTCGCGCACCGCATAGACGGCGGCCTCGGCGCCGGCCATCGACACCTGCAGGCATTTGACTTCCTCGGGCGTTTTCACCGCGCGCACGGCGAGGATCTCGCCCTGGCAATCCTTGACCTCGCAGCCGCGCTTTTCCAGCGCCAACGCCTGCAGATGGCTGCAGCGGTCGAGGCCGAGCTTCATCGAGCCGCCGCCGTGCTTTCTCAACAGTTCGGCGATCTCGTCGGCGAACGGGCCTGATGTCTCGTCGTCGCGGCCGGAGACCGACGACCAGACCAGCTTGGACGGACGCGCCTCGTCGATCGTGTCGAGCACCATCGAGACGTGGTAGCTCTGCGGGTATTCGAACAGCACGATCGGCCCAACGGTCGGAATGAAGAAATAGCGGGTCGAGTTGCGCAGGAAATAGCCG
Source organism: Mesorhizobium calcicola (assembly GCF_042682105.1). Lineage (NCBI taxonomy): Bacteria > Pseudomonadati > Pseudomonadota > Alphaproteobacteria > Hyphomicrobiales > Phyllobacteriaceae > Mesorhizobium > Mesorhizobium calcicola. The sequence continues at coordinate 109,078 of NZ_JBHUGY010000020.1, read as the reverse complement.
AACATGTTGCGCGAGCCGGTGGCGTAGCGCTGGTTGTACGGATCGAACAGCACCACGCCGCCATAGCCGGCCTCGCGCATCCAGCCGCGCAGTTTTGCCAGCCTGCCCTTGCGCAAGGCGTCGGCATCGATGAAGGACGGCTCGGTGTCGGACAGCCACATGCCGCCGGCCGGATCGGCGGCGGCCGGGTGGCGCATGCGATCCTTGAAGTCGACGTCTTCGGTGCTGTCGGGGTCGAATACGACGATGCTCATGGGGGCTGGCCTTGGCTGGGGTTGCTGGGTCAGACCATGGCGCAGAAGGGGCGGGATGATTGTGCGGAAAACCGCAGGGGTTATGCGGGATGCCGCTGGCAATTGAGAGGCGTCGCGATCCTTCGCGCCCCCTCTGCCCTGCCGGGCATCTCCCCCACGAGTGGGGAGATTGCAGTGTCGGCAACCGCGCGCCTTCTTCAACGTAGCGATTGGCGAAAGCGGCGGTGACAGCCGATCTCCCCCGTGTGGGGGAGATGTCCGGCAGGACAGAGGGGGGCGCTGTCCCGCCAGCATCAGCAAGCTAATGCCTCCTCGCCAGCTTCGGCGGATGCCCATGCTCCTCGCGAAACGCCCGGGCAAAGCTCGACATCGAGGCGAAGCCGCAGGCCAGCGCCACGTCGCGCACGGCGAGCGTCGAGTGCGCCAAAAGGTCGGCGGCGCGCTTCAGCCGCAGCCGCCGGTAGTAGCCGTTGGGCGAGATGGCGAGTTCGGAGCGGAAGGAGCGCTCGAGCTTGTCGGAGGAGACGCCGAGCCTGGCCGTCAGCTCGGCCATGCCGAGCCGCTCCTCGACCGCGTCCTCCATGATGGCGATGGCCGACAGCACCAGCTCGTTCTGGACGCCGGTGCGCAGCCGCAGCGGCATCATCTTGCGGTCGATGCTGGAGCGCAGCTGGCTGTGCACGAACCATTCGGCGACGCCGGCGGCAAGCTCGGCGCCGTAGTCGCGGGTGATGATCTCCAGCATCATGTCGAGGCTGCCGACGCCGCCGGCCGAGGTGAAGCGCTTGCGGTCGATGACATAGAGGTCGCGCCTGAGCTCGATGTTGGGAAACGCCTCGGTGAAGGCGGCCTGGCTGGTCCAGTGCAAGGTGCAGGCATGGCCGTCGAGCAGGCCGGCGCGGGCCAGGAAGAACGCCGCGTCCGCCACCGCGCCGATATGGGCGCCGCCCCGCAGGCTTTTGCGGATCCAGCTGGCGGCGTCCTCGGCGACGAGGTGATCGGCATCGCCGCCCGAGCAGACGACGATGCGGTCGACCTTGGGCGCATCCCCGGCATAAAAGCCCGGCTGGATGACGACGCCGTTCGAGGCCTCGACCGGCCCTTGCGTCGCCCCGACGATGATCCAGCGATAGCACTGCCGCTTGGCCAGCACATTGGCGGCGCGCAGCGGCTCGATGACGGAACTGAACGCCATCATCGGAAAGCCGGGAAACACCAGCACGGCGAAGGTGAGGGGTGTTTCCGTGGGTTTTGGGGGTTCGCGCGTGGCCATGGGGCGCTACAATTCGGGCAGATGGGGGTCGGGGTCAACGGCAATTGGCGAACGATGCATGAACTGCGGTTTGACCGTCGTGACGCTGCGAGGTGGGCGGCGGTGTAGAAGTTTGTGTGATGTCGGCGGGACAGCACCCCCCTCTGGCCTGCCGGCCATCTCCCCCGCATGGGGGAGATTGGCAGCTCAAGCGCTGGCTCTCGTTTTCAACGTCGAAAATTGGCGAAAGCGTTGATGACATTCGATCTCCCCCCTTGCGGGGGAGATGTCCGGCAGGACAGAGGGGGTGGGAAGGATCGCTACGGAACGTGAACAGCCGAAAAGCACAACGTTGCAGAGGTTTGCTCAGCCCCCCAACGCCTGGTCCAGATCGGCGATCAGATCATCGCCATCCTCGATCCCCGCCGACAACCTTACCAGCGAATCCGATATGCCGATCTGCGCCCGCTTCTCGACCGGGATCGAGCCATGCGTCATCAGCGCGGGGTGCTCGATCAGGCTCTCCACCCCGCCGAGGCTTTCGGCCAGCGTGAACAGTTGCGTGCGTTCGAGGAAGCGTTTGGTGCCGGCGAGGTCGCGGTCGAGCACGGCTGATATCATGCCGCCGAAGGCATGCATCTGCCTTTTGGCGATATCGTGCTGCGGATGGCTGGGAAGGCCGGGATAGATGACGCGGCGCACGTCGCGGCGCCCCTCCAGCCACTGCGCGATCTTGAGGCCATTGGCGGAATGACGCTCCATCCTGAGCGCCAGCGTCTTCAGGCCGCGCAGCGCCAGAAAACTGTCGAACGGGCCCGATATGGCGCCGATGGCGTTCTGCAGGAATTTCAGCTGGGCGGCAAGGTCCTTGTTGTCGCCGACCACGGCGACGCCACCGACCATGTCGGAATGGCCGTTGAGATATTTGGTCGTCGAGTGCACGACGATGTCGATACCGAGTTCCAGCGGCCGCTGAATGTAGGGGCTGCAGAACGTGTTGTCGGCGACGGTAAGAACGCCCTTGCGTTTGGCGAGGGCGGCGACGCCTTCGAGGTCGACGATGTGCAGCAGCGGGTTGGTCGGCGTCTCGACCCAGAGCAGCTTCGTTTCGGGGCGGATCGCCGCCTCGACGGCGGCAAGGTCGGTGAAGTCGACGAAGCTGACCTTGAGATCGGCCGAGCGCTTGCGCACCCGCTCCATCAGCCGGAACGAGCCGCCATAGATATCGTCGGTGGCGACGATATGGGCACCGGCATCGAGCAGCTCGAGCACGGTGGCGATCGACGCCAGCCCCGAAGCGAAGGCGAACGCGTTGCTGCCGCTTTCGAGATCGGCCACGGCGCGCTCGAAGGCAAAGCGGGTCGGGTTCTGGCTGCGGGCGTATTCGAAACCCTTGTGCACGCCGGGCGACTGCTGGCCATAGGTCGAGGTGGCGTAGATCGGCACCATCACCGCGCCGGTCAGCGGGTCGTGGCTCTGGCCGCCATGGATGGTGCGGGTCGAAAAGGCCAGGCGATTTTTGCCCGATGGTGGTGGGGTGTGGCTGGTCATCGTGCGCGCCTCAGATGGTTGATCAGGTCGATGCGGGTTATCAGGCCGACGAACTCGTCGCCGTCGAAGATGATGGCGACCTCGTTGCGGTCGAACACCGGCAGCAGCGCGTCGAGCGTCTGGCTGGCCTGCAGCGTGTGCAAATTGGAGGTCATCGCCGTGCGCACCGGGCCGTTGAAGCGCTCCCAGCGGCCGTCATAGGGACCCTCGACATGGGCGAGGATGTCGCTCTCGTCGACGATGCCGATGAGCCTGCCATTATCGAGCACCGGCAGCTGCGAAACATCGGAGCGGCGCATGCGACCATAGGCGTTGAGCAGGCTTTCGTCCGGGCCGACATAGACGGTGTCGCCGGTGCGATGCGTGCGCATCACCAGGTCGCGCAAATCGCCATGCTGCTCGTGCTCGGCCAGGCCCTGTTCGGCCAGCCAGAAATCGTCGAACACCTTCGACAGATATTTGTTGCCGCTGTCGCAGACGAAGGTGACGACGCGCTTTGGCACCGTCTGCTCACGGCAATAGCGCAAGGCGGCCGACAGCAGCGTGCCCGACGACGAGCCGGCCAGGATGCCTTCCCTGGACAAGAGGTCGCGCACCGCCAGCATGCTCTGCTTGTCGGTGATCGAATAGGCCTTCTTCACCAGCGACAGGTCGGCATTGGGCGGCACGAAATCCTCGCCGATGCCTTCAACCGTCCAGCTGCCGGCCTCTTCCATCTTGCCGGTCTTGATCAGCGGCGCCAGCACCGAGCCGACCGGATCGGCCAGCACCATCTCGGTCTTCGGCGACACTTTGGCGAAGTAGCGGCCGAGCCCGGTCAGCGTGCCGCCGGAGCCGACGCCGACGACCACCGCATCGACGTCGCCGCCGAGCTGGGCGAAGATCTCCGGTCCGGTCGTCGTTTCATGCGCCAGCGGATTGGCCGGGTTGGCGAACTGGTTGGCATAGAAGGCGCCAGGCACTTCCGCCGCGAGCTTCTCGGCCATGTCCTGGTAATATTCGGGGTGGCCCTTGCCGACATCGGAGCGGGTCATGCGCACCTCGGCGCCGAGCGCGCGCAGATGCTGGATCTTTTCGCGCGACATCTTGTCGGGCACGACCAGCACGATGCGATAGCCCTTGGGGATGCCGACCTGGGCGAGGCCGAGGCCGGTATTGCCGGCGGTCGCCTCGACGATGGTGCCGCCGGGCCTGAGCTTGCCCTGTTTCTCGGCGGCGGCGATCATCGACAGCGCGATGCGGTCCTTGATCGAGCCGCCGGGGTTCTGGCTTTCGAGCTTGATGAACAGCCGGCACTTGCCGGTGTCGAACTTGGTCAGCTCGACCACCGGCGTCTGGCCGATCAGGTCGAGAACCGACGCATAGGGCGGACGCAGGCGGGACGTTGCGCGTTCCGACGCGGCGATCTTGTGCTCGCTCATATCGATGCTCCATGATCAAGCGACCGCCTCGGGGCAGAGCGGCAGCGTATCCTCTTTTCCAGCCCTTTACAGTCGGAAAGAAGATAGATCGTGCCAATCAACCGGCCAGATGGGGAATGAAATTCCGGGTTTGGGGTCAGGGTCCAGGGGCTTCCATTTGCCGCCGAGCGCATCGAGCGCGAATTCGACCGGGCAGCCGTACAGTCTACCGCGTTGGTCATGCGTGCATGGTAGGCAAGGCCCGGCAGCGACGGAAGCGGAATTTGCCAGGCCATCTGGCCAGCTAGGCAGCGCAGGGCCGCGCCCGTATCAGTCTGCAACACGCCTTCAAGGGGAGAGCGACGATGAGTGTGCGGGATGCCAATCCGGTCGACGCGAAGAACCCGAAGCGCGTGGCGATCGTCATCGCCAACCCGGCACTCTCGACCACGACCGGGTGGCCGGTAGGCTTCTGGTGGAGCGAACTCACCCACCCGTGGTTCGTCTTCACCGAACGCGGTTACGCGGTGGAGATATTCTCGCCCGATGGCGGCAAATGCGAGGCCGATGCGCTGAGCGACCCGCGCGATCCATCGGGCTATTCGGAGACAGACCTCATCTCGCTCGGCTTCATATCGACCCCGAACCTTGCGGCCCTGGTCGACAACACGCGGCCGGTGGTGGACATCGAGGTCGAACGTTTTGACGCGATCGTCGTCGCCGGCGGCCAGGCGCCGATGTTCACCTATGAGCACGCGACAGGCTTGCAACGGACGTTCGTCGCCTTCCATGAAGGCGGCAAGGTGGCCGCCGCTTTGTGCCATGGCACCGCGCTGCTGCGCTATGCCCGGCGCGCGGACGGATCGCTGCTCGTGGCCGGCAAGACGGTGACCGGCTTCGCCAACGTCGAGGAGGATTTTGCCGACAAGGCGACCTGGGAGATGGGCGCGCTCGAACCTGAAAAGCATCTGATGCCGTGGCGGATCGAGGATGAGCTGAAGGCCCTCGGCGCCAACTATATCCACGCCGGACTGTGGCGAGGCTTTGCCGTGCGCGACGGCAATCTGATCACCGGGCAGCAGAATTTCTCGGGTGCGGAGACCGCGCGCCTCGTTTGCGAGGCGCTGGGCGGCTAGGCTCCTAGCTCAGCAATCGCTTGCTCAGCCTGGCGCATTGAACGCGGATGTCGGGAATGGCGTCGATCTCGAAGAAAGTGCCGCGCGTCAGCGGGCCGACCGCCAGGATCTTGGCGGACACGCCGCCGTCGCTGGCGATGATCTCGCAATTGGCCGACACGTCGAGGCCGATGCGCAGCGGGTCCGGCCGCGCCAGGCCGCGATCGACCAGCGAGCGCACGACGCTGTTCGGCGAGGTCGAGATGTCCCGGACGATGCCGGCGCAATCATAGATGCGGGCGACCTCGAAGGTTTCGAGGCGCTGCGTGTGGCGCGACTGGACCTCAACCGTGAAGTCGCCGTTCCGGGCGATGTCGACGACGCGCCCGGCGACCAGGCGGATGCGGCCGGATTGCACGGCCTCGGTGACGCGGGCGTAAACTTCGGGCGCCATGCGATGGCGGTGGATGTCCCACCAGGCCTTGGTGTGTTCGACGAAGCGGCGCTTTGCGGATGCTGGCCAGTTCTGCCAGATCTTCTGGTTGAACGGCCGCAAGCCGTCGACGACGTCGCGCCAGTCGACGCCGGCCTTCTGGTTCTCCTTGATCAGGTCGCGGAACCAGCCGACGAAATAGGACAATTGGGTGCCGAGCGGGATGTCGGCGACGTCGAGCTTGATCGGATTGCCCTTGCGATGCGGCGAGGGCAGCAGGCCGCGCCGCGACACCGCGACGATGTCGCCGCGATGGCCGCGCTGCTCCAGCGAGAGGAAAGCATCGACCATGCTGAGACCGGTGCCGAGCACCATGACGCGGCTGTCGGCGGCAAGTGCCGTGTCGGCTTCCGAGCCCATCCTGATCGCATGCCCCTGGGCCGGCTCCTCGTCATGGCCAGTGGCCAGCACGCCGAGATGGGCGACGACGCTGGTGCCGTTGGCCAGCGCCACCTCGACGCCGGACGCGGTGGGCGTGATCGACAGGCTTTCCTCGCGGATCAGGCGCAACCGGCCGGTTTCGCGCTCGCGCGTTTCCAGCTCGTCGAGCAATTCCTTGAGGTAACGGGCATAGAGACTGCGCGGCGCGTAGACCGGCGCCTGGTCCGGGGTCGCCAGGCCGCGCTCCAGCAGCCAGCGCCAGAAATTGCCGGGATCGTCGGCATAGGCGCTCATGCCGGCGGCACTGACATTGAGCACATGCGCCGACAGCAGCGTCGAATAGGCGATCCCCTGGCCGAACTGCGGGCGCTTTTCGATCAGCGTGACGCGCAGATCGGGATTGGGCGATTTCAGGAGATGCGCGGCCATCACCACGCCGCTGGCGCCGCCGCCGACAATGATGATCGAGTTGGCGCGCCCGGTCATGCGCGGGACTGCCTTGTGCCAGGCGCCGGCGTCAGGCCTGGATTTTCAACGCCGTCGAGAGCTCGTCGCCAGCCATGTCGCGCATTTCGGCGAGGCTGCGCTGATCGAGCACCTCGGCGATCGCCTGCCGGACCTCGAGCATCAGATGTCGGACTTGGCATGTCGCCTCGTTGCAATCTTCACAGCGCTGGTACTGGGTGCGGCTGGCGCAAGGAATGGGCGCCAGCGGCCCGTCGAGCACGCGCACGACGTGGCCGACCTTGATCTCGTCGGCAGGCCGCGCCAGGCGGTAGCCGCCATCCTTGCCCTTGCGGCTCTGAACGAAGCCGGCATTGCGCAGCTCGCCGAGGATGGCGTCGAGAAATTTCTTCGGGATGTTGTTGCCGGTGGCGATGTCGCCAACGAAAGCGAGCTGTCCGGCCGGCAGTTGCGCGAGGTGTACGAGCGCCTTGAGGCCGTACTTGCCCTTTTTCGTGAGCATGAAATCAAAATTTCTCTGTCAGGCGACGGCGCGAAACCATCGGTTGCGGAACGCCTGGCGTGCGACCCCGTCGCGTCCAAGCTGCCATGACACATAAATTCTAGTGACATGATGGACAAGCCCAGAGCTGTTGATTTTGCTTCGTTTTCAAGCCGCTATGGCCATTTTGTCAGGACTTTGTGCCCGCAGGGACACAAACGCGCAGAACTTTGACGGCCGAAGCGCGTTGCCGGCGATCATCGCGATAAGGTGGCCGCTCATCGTCGCCTCCAGTTCCCAATGTCGATAAGATTACTATACTTACCCTCGAACACGCGGAACAGGTTTTTAAATCCACGGCTGTTTGAGGCATGGATTTGCCCCATCACAGGCTAGACGGGGAATCTCGTTCGCAGCGCTCACCGCCCGGCCGTGGCGGCAGCCAGACAGGGTAGCGCACAAGCGAAAGCGGCTCTGTAGCGATCCTTCCCACCCCCTCTGTCCTGCCGGACATCTCCCCCGCAAGGGGGAGATTGAGCGCTCGACCGCCTTCGCCAATCTCCATCGTTGCCGGGGTGGGCGCGGCGTCGAAGCTGCCGATCTGCCCCTTGCGGGGGAGATGTCCGGCAGGACAGAGGGGGGTGGGCGGGAACTCGACAGAACGAGCTTTTCATTCTGCGTCTTCGGCTGACGTCAGGTCGTCCCAAGGTCTGCTATCCGCTTCCGCAACCCGCCACCGGTGGCTTTTTTCTAACAACTCCACCTTGGTTGGAAGGATTTAACTCTACAAGAACGATAGAATTAGCGGACTATCATTGGGCATTCCGGTTTTCTCGTTTTCAGGAGCCCTTCATGTCCACCATTTCGCGACGGCATCATTCTGCTCTCATCGGCGGCACTTGCGTGTGCTGCCTTCCTCGGCCCGGCCTTGGCCGACGATCTCAAGATCACCATCGGCTACCAGACGGTGGTCGAGCCCTCGAAAGTGCCGCAGGCCGACGGCACCTATGAAAAGGCGACGAAGGCCGCCATCGACTGGCGGAAATTCGATTCCGGCGCCGATGTCATCGCCGCGGTCGCTTCCGGCTCGGTCGACATCGGCTATGTCGGTTCGAGCCCGCTGGCGGCGGCGGCGAGCCGCGAGTTGCCGATCCAGACCATCTTCGTCGTCGGCCTGATCGGGCAATCCGAGGCGCTGGTCGCCCGCAACGGCGCCGGCATCGAGAAAATCGCCGACCTCGCCGGCAAGAAGGTGGCCGTGCCTTTCGTCTCGACAACGCATTACAGCCTGCTCGCCGCGCTGAAGCATGAGGGCGTCGATCCGAAGGCGGTCGAGATCCTCAATCTGCGGCCACCCGAAGTCGCGGCGGCCTTTGCGCGCGGCGACATCGATGCGGCCTATGTCTGGGATCCGGCGCTCGGCCAGATCAAGACGACCGGCAAGGTGGTGCTGGATTCCTCGCAGGTCGCCGCCTGGGGCGCGCCGACCTTCGACGCCTGGATCGTGCGCACCGACTTTGCCGAAAAGAACCCGGAAGCCGTGCGCGACTTCGTCAAGGTGACCGGCGCGGCCTATGCCGAGTACCTCACCAAGCCGGATGCGTGGTCGGTGTCGACGCCGCAAGCGGCGGAGATCGCCAAGCTCACCGGCGCCAAGCTGGAGGAAGTGCCGCAGCTGCTCAAGGGCTACGTCTTCCCGACGCTGGAAGAGCAGGCCTCGGACAAGTTCCTCGGCGGCGGCACGATCAAGGCGATCGAGGCGGCGTCCACCTTCCTCAAGGAGCAAGGCAAGATCGACGCGGTGCTGCCCGACTATTCCAAATACGTCTCGTCGAAATACGTCACCGAGGCGCTGGCCTCGAACTGAGCGCCCGGCTGCACCTGAACGCGCGCGGATCTTCTTCCCTGACGCCGCGTGCTGCCTGCCCCGGAACCGCTGACGAGGAGCGGTTCCGGGGCAGTCGGATTGTCCATTCGTTTGAGCCTGATCTCTGGACAAGCGGAAACCGTTTGTCCGAGAAAACCGGACGCCACTTTTCGGGATCATGCTCCAGAACCTCCTGCGAGGGCTCCATGTCGCATCTCGTGCTCGACAGAATCTCGATCCACTATGACGGCCAGCCGACACCTGCCGTCGAGCGTGTGTCGATCGACGTCGCCAAGGGTGACTTCGTCGTGCTTGTCGGCCGATCCGGCTGCGGCAAGACCTCGCTGCTCAATGTCGCCGCCGGCCTGGTCGCGCCGGCGCGTGGGCATGCCACGATCGGCGGCGAGCCGATCACCGCGCCGGGCTCGGACCGGGCCGTGGTGTTCCAGAACGATGCGCTGTTTCCGTGGCTGACGGCGCGCGAGAACGTTGCCTTCGCGCTGCGGCTGCGTGGTGCCAGGCCAGCCGAACGGACGCGCCGCGCCGACGAGCTGCTGGCGCTGGTGAAGCTCGCGGATGCCGGCGACAAGCGCATCTGGGAGCTTTCCGGCGGCATGCGCCAGCGTGTCGGCCTGGCCCGGGCGCTCGCCGCCGAACCTGAATTCCTGCTGCTCGACGAACCGCTCGGCGCGCTCGATGCGCTGACGCGCGAACGCATGCAGACGACGCTGCTCGACCTGTGGACGGCCAGCGATGTCGGCGTGCTGATGGTGACGCATGGCATCGAGGAGGCGCTGGTGCTCGCCACCCGCATCGTCGTGCTGGCTCCCGGACCGGGCCGCGTGGTGCAAACCTTCGAGCCCGGCTTCTCCAGGCGCTACGCAGCCGGTGAAGCTATCCGCGGCATCAAGGCCGATCCGGCCTTCGCGGCGGCGCGCGGCGAATTGACCGACGCGATCTTCGAAGGAGAAGTGGCATGACCATTTCATCCTATACGGAACGGCCGGGTCGCAGAAATGACGAGGCCGACGGCCTGTCGGTACCGTGGTCGCGGCCCAGCCCGAAGCGCAAAAGCATTTCGGCGCGCATGATCAGCGCGGTCACCATCCTGGTGGTGCTGGCGGTGTGGGCGCTGTCGGCCCGCCTGCAACTGGTGTCGCCGGTGTTCCTGCCCTCGCCTGTCGCCGTGTGGAACAAGTTCATCGTCGTCGCCCGTGACGGCTTCGTCGATGCGACGCTGTTGCAGCATGCCGTGGCCAGCCTGGTTCGCGTGTTTGCCGCGCTGGTCGCCGCCGTCATCATCGGCGTGCCGGTCGGGCTGGCGATCGGCATCAGCGCCATAGGACGCGGCATTTTCGATCCGCTGCTCGAATTCCTGCGGCCGATCCCGCCGCTCGCCTATCTGCCGCTGGTCATCATCTGGTTCGGCATCGGCGAGCCGTCGAAGATCCTGGTGATCACTATTGCCATGCTGACGCCGGTGGCGCTGTCGACCGCGTCAGGCGTTCGCGGCGTCTCGCAAGAGCGCATCAACGCGGCGCGTTCGCTTGGCGCGACGCGCGCGCAGGTGGTCCGCCATGTGACCCTGCCCAGCGCGCTGCCGTCGATCCTGACCGGCTTGCGCATCGCGCTCGGCGCCGGCTGGTCGACGCTGGTCGCCGCCGAACTGGTGGCGGCGACGCGCGGGCTCGGCTTCATGATCCAGTCAGCCGCCCAGTTCCTCGTCACCGACGTCGTGGTGATGGGCATACTGGTGATCGCGGCCATCGCCTTCGTGCTCGAATTCACCATCCGCAGGATCGAGCGCGTGCTCGTCCCGTGGGCAGGAAAGGAATGATCGGAAAAGGGAGAATGACGGTGACCCATTCCACCGCCGTGCTGTTCAGCCATTTCGGCGCCTGGCTGCTGGGCCTGGCGTCCGATGACAAACGGACAAAAGAAGATGGCCCGCGATCGCCGACGCCTGTCCAATTCCAGGCCGGACGCGACCGCCTGCCGCCGCGCGACGAGAGTTTTTACTGGGCCTGGCAGTATTGGTCGCAGTGAAGGGGCCTCCTGGACGGCACACAGCGGCCAATCACAAGCCTTCGAGACTGGCCGAGACATCCCTCTCTCGCCAGGGGTGCCCGTAGAAAATATTTCACGCTGCGCCATCAACTCGCAAAACCATTTCTCTACTAAGTTTATAGACCTACCTAGCCTGATCCATCTTCCACCCGGCGGGGACTTTCCCGACGCCGATCCGCATTGAAGGAGAGGATCATGTTCAATCTAACGAGACGTGTTTTCGGCATCGGCCTGCTGGCGGCGAGCGTTGCGATGTCGTTCGGCGCCGCGGCGCAGGAGTTGAAGCAGTTCAGCATCGGCTATCAGAAGACCGGGCTGCCGGTGATCGCCAGGCAGCAGCAGGTGATCGAAAAGGCGCTGAGCGACAAGGGTGTCACGGTCAAGTGGGTCGAGTTCACCGCCGGTCCGCCGCTGGTCGAGGCGCTCAATGTCGGCGCCATCGATGCCGGCTGGACCGGCGACGCACCGCCGATCTTCGGCCAGTCGGCCGGCGCCAACATCGTCTATGCGGCGGCACTGCCGTCCAACGGCGACGGCGAGGCGATCTTCGTCAAGCCGGCGTCGCCGATCCAGTCGGTCGCCGACCTCAAGGGCAAGCGCGTCGGCGTCGGCAAGGGCACCAGCGCGCATAATCTGCTCGTCGCCGCCCTGGAAAAGGCCGGCGTCCCCTTCGGCCAGATCACGCCGGTCTATCTCAGCCCGGCCGATGCGGCGGCCGCCTTCGCCAGCGACCAGATCGATGCCTGGACCGTCTGGGACCCGTTCTTCGCCATCGCCGAAACCCGCTACCAGCCGCGCGTGCTCGCCCGCTCCAGCGAGGTGCTGAAGGTCAACACCTATTTCCTCGCCAACAAGGATTTCGCCAAGGCGCATCCCGAAATCGTCACTACGACGATCGCCGCCCTTGGCGAGGCGGCGAAATGGGCGGACCAGAACCGCGACAAGGTGGCCGCGGCGCTGCACGAGGTGACCGGCGTGCCGCTCGATGCGCAGACCATCGCCGCCAACCGCACCAAATTCGGCATCTTTCCAATCACCGACGAGATCATCGCCAGCCAGCAGGCAACCGCCGACCGCTTCTACAAACTCGGGCTGATCCCGAACGCGGTGCGAATTTCCGACGCGGTGTGGACCGCACCCGGCAATTGATTTTGTCCAGGCGGCGCCGGGTGAGACCGCCCGGCGCCGCTTCCCGTTTTCGCCTGTCCAGGAGATCCATCCATGACCAGCTCCACACCGCTTGATTTCTTCTGGTTCATCCCGACGCATGGCGACGGCTCCTATCTCGGCTCCGAGCAACAGCAGCGGCCGCCCGAGTTCGGCTACTTCAAGGAGATCGCGCAGGCGGTCGACCGGCTCGGCTTTCCCGGCGTGCTGCTGCCGACCGGGCAGAATTGCGAGGATTCCTGGATCACCGCGACGGGCCTCGCGACACTGACCGAAAAACTCAAATTCCTCGTCGCGCTGCGGCCCGGCGTGACGCTGCCGACCTTCGCCGCGCGCCAGACGGCGGCGCTCGACCGGCTGAGCAACGGCAGGCTGCTGCTCAATGTCGTGGTCGGCGGCAACCCGACCGAGCTCGCCGGCGACGGCGTCTTCCTGCCGCATGACGAGCGCTATGCCCAGGCGCACGAGTTCCTGACCATCTGGCGCGGACTGGTGTCGGGCGAACGCGTCAATTTCGACGGCAGATACTACCGCGTCGAGAACGGCCGCCTCGACCTTCTGCCGCTGCAGGAGCGGCCGCCGCTCTATTTCGGCGGGTCGTCGGATGCGGGCCAAGACCTCGCCGCCGATCTCGTCGACATGTATCTGACCTGGGGCGAGCCGCCGGCGCAGGTGGCCGAGAAACTGGCCTCGGCACGCAGCAAGGCAGCGCTGCGCGGCCGCACGCTGCGCTTCGGCATCAGGCTGCACTTCATCGTTCGCGAAACCGAGGACGAAGCCTGGCGCGCCGCCTACCGGCTGATCAGCCATGTCACCGATGCCCAGATCGAAAATGCGCAGGCGCGCTTCCTCAACCAGATGGACTCGGTCGGCCAGCGCCGCATGGCCGAACTGCATGGCGGCCGCCGCGACCGGCTGGTCGTCTCGCCCAATTTGTGGGCCGGCGTCGGGCTGGTGCGCGGCGGCGCCGGCACGGCGCTGGTCGGCACGCCGGAGCAGATCGCCGAGCGTATCCGCGAATACCAGGCGATCGGCATCGATACCATCATCGGTTCGGGCTATCCGCACCTCGAGGAAGCCTATCGCGTCGCCGAGCTTTTGTTTCCGAAGCTCGGGCTCGGCAGCAGGCGGCTCAGGGCGCGCGAAGACATCGCCAACGAATTCTCGGTCGGCTTCCATGGCGCCGCCCGCCTGCAGGCCGCGTCATGAGCTTTTCTGCGCGCCTCCACAGGAACGGCATCGGCTGGCTGCTGCCGGTGCTGGTCATCGCCGGCTGGGAAATCGCCAGCCGCGCCGGCGTCATGCCGCCCAACGTGCTGCCGGCGCCAAGTGCCGTCGCCGAGGCCTTCTGGCGGCTGACGCTGTCGGGCGAGCTGATCCGCAACATCGGCGTCAGCACGGCGCGCGCGCTTGCCGGCTTCGCCGTTGGCGGCTCGATCGGCTTTGCGCTTGGCCTTGCCAACGGGCTGTCGACACTGAGCCGTGGCCTGACCGACACGACGCTGCAGATGATCCGCAACATTCCGCATTTGGCGCTGATCCCGCTGGTCATCCTGTGGTTCGGCATCGACGAAGAGGCAAAACTGTTCCTGGTGGCGCTCGGCGTGTTCTTTCCGATCTATGTCAATACGCTGCTCGGCATCCAGAGCGTCGACCCGCAGCTGGTCGAGATGGGCCGCGTCTACGGCATGGACCGCCCGGCCCTGTTCTTCCGGGTGATCCTGCCCGGCGCGCTGCCGGCGATCTTCGTCGGCCTGCGCTATGCCTTGGGCATCATGTGGCTGACGCTGATCGTCGCCGAAACCATCTCGGCGAGTTCCGGCCTCGGCTACATGGCGATGCAGGCGCGCGAATTCCTGCTGATCGATGTCGTCGTGCTGTCGATCCTGATCTACGCGCTGCTCGGCAAGCTGGCCGACAGCCTCGCCCGCCTGCTCGAGCGGCTGTCGCTCGGCTGGCATCCCGCCTTCCAGAACGCTTGAGGCTCCTCGATGCCCGCAGCCAACCTCGCCGCCGTCCGTTCGTTTGTCGCCACCCCGCTGCAGCCGGAGCAGATCGAGGAGAAACCGCGCGCCTTTGCCTTCAGGGGCGCAGGAAAACGTTTCGGCGACAAGACCGTGCTCGACGGCATCGACCTCGACGTGCCGGTCGGCCAGTTCGTCGCCGTCATCGGCAAGAGCGGCTGCGGCAAGAGCACGCTGCTGCGTCTGCTGGCCGGGCTCGACCGGCCGACAGCCGGATCGCTGACATTCGGCTCGGCAGAGGAAGGCCACAGCCGCACGCGCTTCATGTTCCAGGAGCCGCGGCTACTGCCGTGGGCCCGTGTGGTGAAAAATGTCGAGGTCGGGCTGACCGGCATCGCCTCCGCCGCGGACGCAAGGCAGCGGGCGCTCGCCATTCTGCGCGAGATCAGGCTCGCCGATCGCGCCGACGAATGGCCATCGGTATTGTCCGGCGGCCAGAAGCAGCGCGTGGCACTGGCCCGCGCGCTGGTCGGCCACCCGCAGATCCTGGCGCTCGACGAGCCGCTCGGCGCGCTCGACGCCCTGACCCGCATCGAGATGCAGCAGCTTCTGGAACGCATCTGGCTCGCCCAGAAGTTCACCGCTGTTCTGGTCACCCATGATGTCGCCGAGGCGGTCGCGCTCGCCGACAGGGTGGTGGTGATCAGCGCCGGCAAGATCGCGCTCGACCTCGATGTGCCGGTGGAACGGCCACGCCGGCGCGGTTCGGTCGAGCTTGCCCGCCTCGAAGGCAGGATTTTGGATCGGCTGTTCGGGTAGGTCTGTCGGGGGCGGCGCGATTGAGGAGCGGCTTCCCCCACTCCGTCGAGCTTCGCTCGACACCTCTCCCCCTCCGGAGGGAGAGGAAGGGCGCCAACCTCGCTTAAGCTCGCGCCTTTCCTCTCCCCGTCGATCGGGGGAGAGGTGTCGAGCGAAGCTCGACGGAGTGGTGGTCGACCCTTTCATCGAAGCTCTACCGGTTCGCCCATACCAGTCCCACCAGGCCGACCAGCATGGTGACGAGGCCGACATAGAGCCATTGCGACTGGCCGGTCATGAAGCTGCCGCCGATCACGCCGGCGCCCTGCAGCGACCACAGCGCGCCGATGGCGACCACGATCAGCGCCAGCAGATTTTTGGTCAGTCTCATTGACGGATCTCCCTTTCGAAGTCGATCGGTTGCGGCGTTGTGGGCGCGATGAAAGAACCGAAGGAAGGGACCCGACCGCGCTCACTTCTACTTGGATATCAACGTTCGATCTTGTCAAACAAGTCGCTGATCTTGGCACGAAGATCATCGGAAATTGATCATCCGCCTGCCGAAAATCCCTAACAGACTGTTACCCGGCGACTCCAAACGTGTACCTTTGCCATGGAACCGCCAGATGCTTGCCGCATTTGCCGCCTTATTTGGTACCTAACGGCTGGGGTCTGTCAAAAACGGAGCCATCCCCCAAATATGAAGAACGCAAAACAGACCGCGCTTGTCGCGGTAACGGTCGTTGCTGGCCTCATGGTCGGCGCTTCCACCACCTCGGCAAACGCCGCCGGCCAGTGCGGCCGCGCCTCCTGGTACGCGCTGCACTCCAGGACCGCATCGGGCGAGCGCATGAACCCGTCGGCGCTGACCGCCGCCCACCGCACCTTGCCTTTCGGCACCAAGCTTCGGGTGACCAACCAGAACAACGGCCGCAGCGTCGTCGTGCGCATCAACGATCGCGGCCCGTTCATCAGGGGCCGCGTGCTCGACCTGTCGAAGGGTGCGGCGGGCCAGCTCGGATTTATCGGTTCCGGCCACACCGCCGTCTGCATGGCGCGCGTTTGAACTGGCTATGACTCGGACCATGACCTTTCCGAAAACCGCAATCCACTTTTCGGGATCATGATCGGGTGTCCGGCGCCAAGGCCGGACACATTTCGTACACACTTCGCAAAGCACAGTGAGCCGGCTGCGCCGTTCAGGCCGAATTTTCAGGGCATTGGACGAAAGATGCATTTGTCACGCCACATGACGTATTGCATCGCAGCAATTAGTTGTTAACCTCGCCGCGAGACATTTGAGGCTCGGCGCTGCTCGTCGTCCCTTCGGTCGCAGCAGCAGCGGGGTCCTTAATGTTCTACCAGCTCTATGAAATGAACCACGCCGCCGTGCAGCCCGCGCGCGTCTACGCCGACGCGGTGCGCCTGTTCTACACCAATCCGCTCAATCCGTTTTCGCATACGGCCTGGGGCCGTTCGGTCGCGGCGACGGCCGAACTGTTCGAACGCACCACGCGCCGCTACGGCAAGCCGACATTCGACCTCGACAAGACCGTGGTCGACTGGAAGAGCGTCGAGGTCACCGAAAAGACCGTGTGGTCGCGGCCGTTCTGCGATCTCGTGCGTTTCGAACGCGACGCGCCTGCAGGGCGCCGGCCGGATCCGAAGCTGTTGATCGTGGCGCCGATGTCGGGCCACTACGCGACGCTGCTGCGCGGCACGGTCGAAGCGATGCTGCCCCATGCCGACGTGCACATCACCGACTGGGTCGATGCCCGCATGGTGCCGCTCGCCGAAGGCAGCTTCGATCTCGATGACTACATCGATTACATCATCGACATGCTGCACACGCTGGGGCCAGACACGCATGTGATGGCGGTGTGCCAGCCTTCGGTGCCGGTGCTGGCCGCCGTGGCGCTGATGGAATCGCGCGGCGACCCCTTCGTGCCCTCGACGATGACCTTGATGGGCGGGCCGATCGACACCCGCCGCAACCCGACCGCGGTCAATCTCCTGGCCGAGGAAAAGGGCATCGACTGGTTCCGCGAGAATGTCGTGATGCGGGCGCCCTGGCCGGTGCCGGGCTTCGGCCGCGAGGTCTATCCCGGCTTCCTGCAGCTGTCCGGCTTCATGAGCATGAATCTCGACCGCCACATCATCGCCCACAAGGACTTCTTCATGCACCTTGTGAAGAATGACGGCGACAATGCCGAGAAGCACCGCGATTTCTACGACGAATATATGGCTGTCATGGATCTGACGGCGGAGTTCTACCTGCAGACCGTCGACACCGTCTTCGTGCGCCATGCCTTGCCCAAGGGCGAGATGACGCATCGCGGCACCAGGATCGACACGTCCGATATCCGCAACGTCGCCCTGTTCACCGTCGAAGGCGAGAACGACGACATTTCCGGCCTTGACCAGACCAAGGCGGCGCATGATCTGTGCGTCAACATCCCCGCCGACAAGAAGGCTCACTACATGCAGCCGGCGGTCGGCCACTACGGCGTGTTCAACGGCTCGCGCTTCCGCTCCGAAATCGTGCCGCGCATCGTCGACTTCATCACCAGCTATGGCCGCCAGGACCGTGTCGCGGTGAAGCCGAAACTGGTCCGCGTCGCCAAGAGATAGTCGCTACGGCGACATCAAGAGATAGGCCGGCAGCGAGATAATGGCCAATTGGCCAGCGAAATCCGGCCGGCCGGCCGATTCTGTTGCACAAGTGCCGCTGTCCTGCCGCTCGGGTAACCATGCCACAAATCTGACCGTCATCGTAATTGACACGGACTGTAAATCCCCCTTAACCTTTCGTTAATAACAAAGGGGCGAGCGGGGACAATGACTTCCTCACCACTAGGGCGAAAGCTGCGCTTGTGCGTGGCAGCCGGGCTGGCAGTAACGGGAGGCTGGGTGGCACCGGCCTTGGCGGCCGGAGCGATGGCGACCGGGGGCCTCACCTCGCAGCCGATCGGCCACTATGATTTCTGCAAGCTTCATGCGGGCGAATGCTCGATCCGCCCGAGCAATCTGGCGCCCGCAGCGATGACCGACGGGCTGATGCGCAAGCTGATCAACGTCACCGCCAGGGTCAACGCCGCCGTCAAGCCGATGAGCGACATGGATATCTACGGCAAGGACGAGGTCTGGGCCTATCCCGACAAGGGCGTTGGCGACTGCGAGGACTATGTGCTGGAAAAGCGGCGCCAGCTGTCCCGCATGGGCATATCGCTTGCCGACCTGCTGATGACCGTCGTGCGCAAGCCGGACGGCGAGGGCCATGCGGTGCTGACGGTGCGCACCGACAAGGGCGACTACGTGCTCGACAACCTGAACGACAAGGTCAGGCCGTGGGACCAGACCGGCTACCGCTTCCTCAAGCGGCAGGCAATCGACAACACCGGCCGCTGGGTCTCGATCCGCGGTGGCCAGCAGGTGCTGGTCGGCGCGGTGCAGTAGCGCGCGTGTTCAGCTACTTTCGGTAGATACCGGAACTCGGCGCCGCCCCTCATTGTCCTGCCGGACATTTCTCCCCGTATAGAGACGGGGAGAAAGACGCTCTCATCACTGACTCACCCAATTGTCGTCGTCGCGATATGGCGCCAACGTCGCGGCCAGTCCCTTCTCCCGTCACTATACGGGGAGAAGGTGCCGGCAGGCGGATGTGGGGCAGCGCGACGCTGCAAGCTCTGCGCTTCGTGCACGCCTCCAACAATCCGCATTTCTCCATGAACCATTTCCTCCCAGCCGCCGACACATGGCTGTGGACGCAAACCAACCATGGAGACTTCGGATGACTGCACTTTTGCGAAACGCACTTCTCGCCGCCGTCGCGCTATCGGCCCTGGCCGGATCCGCTTTGGCCGATCAGACCATCACAGGCTGCGGCAAGACGCCGACCAACGATCTGTGGAGCGGACGCTGTTGCGGGGTCGGCGACTCGAACTGCCTGGGCGGTGGCAATGACGGCCACGACCATGGAAACAAGGGCGGCCGGGGAGACAAGGGCGGCACGGCCGGCAAAAAATGATCTCACCGCAGCTGCCGGCCGGCGGGCAGCTCTTCACATGAGGCGAACGCCGGGGCGCGAGCAGAGGGAACGCGCGCCCCTGGCGCACCGCCGCCAGAGCGGTTCATCGTTTCACGGAAACGTCGAACCGCTCTATCTCTTTGTCCAGCGCCGGTTACCCCCGGCGGCCCAGCGCGGCGCGGATCGACGCGGTGATGCGGCGCAGCTCCGCCTCGTCGAGTTTCTCGATGTTCTCGGCCAAGAGATTTGCGAGTTCGGTGGCGGCGGGGCTGAGGCCCGACGTGTCGAGTTTGACACGCGGGTGCGAAGCTTCGGCCAGCCGCGCCAGTTCCTCGGCGTCGTCCCAGATGATGTTGAAATAGCCGATGATCTTCTGGATCAGCGTCCAGGTCGGCGCACCGCGCCGGCCATGCTCCAGCGCCGACAGATAGGCGGCGCTGACGCCGATCGCCGCCGCCATGTCCTTCTGGCTGACACCGCGTTCGCCTCTGAGCGCGCGCAGCTTCTCGCCGAACGGGGTCATTCGGGCGTCCTCATGCACGCTGCCGCCGCAGGCGGATGTAGAGCGCGCCGGAACCGCCATGATTGCGGGCGGCATGGTCGTGGCTGGAGACGAGCGGCCGGAAGGCGGGCGTCGACAGCCAGGCGGGCACGGCGCGCCGCAAGACACCGTCGCCGCCCGAGGACGAGCCCTTGCCGGTGATGACCAGCACGTAGCGGATGCCGCCGGCATGCGCCCGATGCAGGAACGAGAACAGCAGCGAATAGGCCTCGTCCTGGGTCAGTCCGTGCAGATCGACGCGGCCCTCGATCGGCAGCCGGCCTTTCGACAGTTTGTCCAGCGTCGGTTCGTCGAGCGCATGCGCGACATGCTGCGTCTTCGGCTTTGCCGCGCCGGCCTGATTGGCAATCGGCTGGGCCGGTTGCGCCGGCGTCGGCCTGGCCTCGGCCGCGATGTCGGGAATATCGACGGCAATCCTGCCCTTGAGCGGCTTGGCGGTGCGCGCCACCAGGTTCCACAGCACCCGGTCGTCCTCGCTGAGCTTGTCCGAGCGCCGAGTCATCGATTCGTACCCGAAATGAGGCCACGCGGCACAAGCGCATGAAAATCGGCCGCATTGCGCACGACGCCCGCGATCTCGCCGGCCGCATCGCCTGAACCGGCGAAGAGATCTCCCCGCGCGGGCCCGGTGATGGCCGAACCGGTGTCCTGCGCGATCATCAGGCGCCGGAACGGTTTTGCGTCGAACGCGGTCAATGATGGCGCGTCGATATAAAACGGCGTGCCGAATGTGTGCAGCAGGCGGTCGACGGCGATAGAGCGGCCCTGCGTCAGCGGCACCTTGGCGGCGGCGATCGGACCAAGGGCGGCGTCCTCGACATCAGCCTCGCGGAAAAAGATGTAGGAGCGGTTTTGCCAAAGGATCTCGTCGACACGGTCCGGATGCGCCTTGAACCAGGCGCGGATCGACTGCATCGTCACCTCTGCCAGCGGGATCTCTCCCAATTCGCTCAAGACCTTGCCGGGTCCGGTGAAATGCTGGCCGGATTTGGCGGCATAGGTGACGCGGCGAAGCCGGCCGTCGGTCATGTTCAGTCTGGCCGCGCCCTGCACATGGATGAAGAAGGCATCGACCTTGTCGGCCAGCCAGGCGATTTCCAGGCCCATGCCGTCGAGCGCGCCGCGCTCGATGGCGCCACGATCGGGATACTCGACCGGTCCTTCAGGCGTCTGGCGGGCAAAGGCGAGGTAAGGGTCCATGCCCGGCGGCCGGTTGGCGTCGTCGACATCGACGAGATCGGCTGGACGCGACAGCAGCGGCACCGGAAACCGGTCCGTCCGCACCGGCGACGCCTCGACTTGCGGTTCGTAGAAGCCGGTGACGAGGCCGACAGTCTCGGCGCGGATATTCATCGGGACAAAGTGACGCTCGAAGAAGGCGCGTGCCTGCGACCGATTCGCCGGCGAAACAAAGCGGGCCTCGGCGTAGGCCTCGGCAAAGGCATCGAAGTCGACGCCGAGCGCGCCGCTGCGATAGGGCTTGGTCAGGACGTGAAAGGCGGAACGGCGAAAGGCGGCGAAGGCCGCCAGATGGTCGTCGTCATCCCAGCCGGGGAGATCAGCAAAAGACCTGGCGACAAAGAGAGGCGATAGCGACACCGCGGAGCCTCGCCGCTTATCCCGGGTTCAGTCTTCTTCCTCGGTGGCGACGAGCTTCCAGTTCGGATCGCGCGAGCGTGTGTCGCGGGCGAAGGTCCAGACATCCTTGACCTCGGCCACCGTTTCGGGATCGCCGTCGATGACGGCGCCGGCCTTGTCGCGGGTCGCCGAAATCAGCTCGCTGATGATGCGCAGCGTGACATGCGCCTCGCCGCCCTTCATCTCGGCCGAGACGATATCGGCCTTGTCGATGCCGACGAAAGACGACTGGATCTTTTCCGCCTTGGCCTCGCGTTCGCCGATCGCGGCGACAAAGCCGTCAAAAACCTCGCGCGACAACAGGTTCTTCAGCGTTTTGCGGTCGCCGTCGGCATAGGCCATGACGATCATCTCATAGGCCATCTTGGCGCCGTCGACAAAACCCTTCGGGTCGAAGGACGGATCATTGTCCTTGATCGTGCGCAGACCCTTGTTGAGGTCGGTGTCGGGCTTGGCGAAGGCGTCGATGGCCGCATAGGTGTCGGCCGCCGGCTCGCCCGGCAACCGCTTGCGCGGCAGCGAAACGACGTTTTCGGGTTTCTGGGCGGCATCCTTGTCGCCGGTGCGGGCGGCCGTATAGGGATCGAAGGGCGGCCGTTCGCTGCCTGTGCGACGGCCCAGCACATTGCGCAGCTGGAAAAAGATGACCACCGCCGCAATCAGGAAGAAAATCGTGCCGAAGTCGAAGAATCCCATATCTTCCGCCAATCAATCCCTGCCCTGTGGCCGGACCGTCTGGCCAAGGGGCCACGGTCGCATAGCGTTCAACATTCAAAGCATATAGAACGCAAGGCGCAATCATTCAAATCAAAGGCAGGCATACCTATCTAACACGCTCAGTGCCAGCGGCGATTGCTCGCCGGCGACCAAAACCAGGAATTGGCCATACCGATCGAAAGGCCAAAACAATCTAGAGGGTCGGCAAAGACTTTGCGCATTTCGTTCCTTCCCCTTTTTGTCCTCGCGCTGCCGCTGCTGGAAATCGCCGGCTTCGTGGTTGTCGGGCGCCAGGTCGGCGCGCTGGCGACGGTCGGCCTGGTGCTGGCGTCGAGCATCGCCGGCGCCTTGCTGCTCCGGCACCAGGGTTTCAGCGTCATGACGCGGATCCGGGCCGAGATGGACGCCGGCCGCGATCCGAGCCGGCAGCTCGCGCATGGCGCCATGATCGTGCTGGCGGCGATCCTTTTGATCATCCCCGGATTCATCACCGACATCATCGGCCTGCTGCTGTTCCTGCCGCCGGTCCGCGACCTCGCCTGGCGGACGTTGAAGAGCCGTGTCGTGCTCGCCACCAGTTTCAGCACCGGCGGCTTCCGCGGCCGGCAACGCGACAAGACCATCGACCTCGACGATGGCGATTATTCGCGCAGCGATGACTATGCGCGCGGCCCGGACCACAACTCTCCCTGGCGCCGCCTCAAGGACGAGTAGGGGCTCCCTCATATCCGGACGGAGAAGCAAGGCGGCAAACCTTGTCTTGTCATGCCGACCATGGTAGCGAACGCCCGATTTCAATTCGGTCAGCGATGCTGCCCAGGCAAAGAGGACAAAGGCTTATGGCAAGCAAAGATGACGCGCCCGTCGGCGCAGCCAATGGAAACGGCAATGCGGCGCAGCCGTCGCTCAACGTTCTGGCGCAATATGTGAAGGATCTGTCCTTCGAAAGCCCCGGCGCGCCGAATTCGCTGCGCGGCCGCGACAAGGCGCCCGGCATCGCCATCAATGTCAACGTCAACGCCAACCCGCTCTCCGACAAGCAGTTCGACGTCAACCTGACGCTGAACGCCAAGGCCTCCTTCGACCAGGAAGTGCTGTTCAATGTCGAGTTGGTCTATGGCGGCGTGTTCGCGATCAGCGGCTTCCCGCAGGAACACATGCTGCCGATCCTGTTCATCGAATGCCCGCGCCTGCTGTTCCCGTTCGCCAGGCAGATCATCGCCGAGGCGACGCGCAATGGCGGCTTCCCGCCGCTGATGCTCGACCCGATCGATTTCGCGCAGATGTTCCAGCAGAAGCTGGCCGAGGACCAGGCGGCGTCCAAGGTCAAGGTGAGCTGAGGCCAGGTGTCGCGTTAGCGTTTGAAAAGCCCGGCCTTGTGCCGGGCTTTTGTTTGAGCGTCAGTCTCCAACATCTGCGATTGGCCCGAGACTCCCATACCTTCGTCATCCTAGGGCGGAGCAGGAGCGAAGCGACGTCGCGGAGACCCTAGGATCCATGCCGTGACGTCTGCGACGGACCAAAGCGGTCCAGGATCGACCGCGCTACCATCCCGTACCGCGAAACAGCTCGAACCACTGCGGATTGGCCTTTTCGATCAGTTCGATCTTCCATTGACGCGGCCAACGCTTCAGCGATTTCTCGCGCTGGATGGCATCGGTGATATCGAAATATTCTTCGTACCAGACCAGCCGCTGAACGCCGTAGCGACTTGTAAAACGCGAACCCTCACCAGATTTGTGCTCTGGCATGCGGCGGCCGAGATCGTTGGTGACGCCGATATAGATGGTGCCACCCTTCTGGCTCGCGGTCATGTAGACATAGCCGGTCATGAGCCAAGGCTACCGGGCAATTCGCCAGAAGAACATTCTGATGCGCAGCATTCTTCGGCGCACGTCACGGCATGGATCCTAGGGTCTCCGCGACGTCGCTTCGCTCCTGCTTCGCCCTAGGATGACGAACGTGAGGAGCGCTTCGGCCAACCTCCGAGGTTTGGGCTACCAACCTCGCTGCCGCCCAGCCTCCAAGTCGCCGCTAGTTGCCCATAACCTTCAGCCACAGCGCCTTCTCGCCCAACGTGGCGACCATGCCGGCGTGGGCGTTGCGCTCGGCCTCGGTCAGGCGCGGCGGCAGGGGCGCCGGGCGCTGGCTGACGATGATTTCGATCTGGCGGACATTCTCGCCGCCCTGCGCCGGCGCCGTCGCACTGTCGAGGACGAGGGCGGCCTGCTTGCCGCCGATCAGCTCGATATAGACCTCGGCCAGCAACTCGGAATCGAGCAGGGCGCCGTGCTTGGTGCGCCTTGTGTTGTCGATGCCGTAGCGCCGGCAGAGCGCGTCGAGCGAATTGGGGCCCATCGGGTGCTTGCGGCGCGCCAGCGCCAGCGTGTCGACGACACGGCCATTGTCGATGACCGGGTGGCCGAGGCGACCGAATTCGACATTGAGGAAGCCGACATCGAACGTCGCGTTGTGGGCGACCAGCTTGGCGCCGTCGATGAAGTTGAGCCATTCCTCGGCAATCTCGGCAAAGGTCGGCTTGCCCGCGAGGTCGGCCATGCTGATGCCGTGAACCGCCTGCGCTTCGGCGTGGATCGCGCGCCCCTGAGGATTGATATAGTGGTGGAAGGTCTTTCCGGTCGGAAAGCGGTTGACCAGCTCGATGCCGCCAAGCTCGATCACGCGGTCGTCGCGCGAATCAAGGCCGGTGGTTTCGGTATCGAAGATGATCTCACGCATCGAATCAGTCGCTCCAGGCGAGCAGAATCGTGAGACCGGAACAAAATGGCAATGGGGAACTGCGATGGCTGAGGCAATCACAACAGGTTTGCGCCGCCCCTCACCTGCCTGCCGGCATCCTCTCCCCGTATAGAGACGGGGAGAGGGGCGCTTTCATCACTGCCTTCGCCAACTTTCAGCGCTGAAGAAAAAAGCGCCGGCGTTGCGGCCAGGGCGATGAGGGGCAGCGCTGTCATCGCGCACTGTTTTTCTGAACAGATATCCCTGGCGAAGGGGTCAGTGCCCGCCGACCCCGGACAGTTCCGCAACAATCGCGGCGACCGCCGCGCGGGCGGCGTCCATCCCTTCCCCGGTGTCGACGATGAAATCGGCCTGACGGCGTTTTTCAGCATCCGGCACCTGCTTGGCCAGGATCGACGCCAGTTTGTCCTCGGTCATGCCCCGCCGCGCCAGCACGCGCTGACGCTGCACTTCCGCCGGTGCGGTGACGACGACGACCTTGTCGACGCGGTTGCGGCCACCGGTCTCGAACAGCAGCGGGATATCGAGGACCGCAATCGGCGCGCCGGCGGCGCGGTTGCGGGCAAGGAAAGCATCGGCATCGGCGCGCACCAGCGGATGGATGATGGCCTCCAGCCGCTTCAGCGCGGCACTGTCGCCGAGCACGCGCTCGCCAAGCTTCGCGCGATCGACCACGCCGGCAATCGTCGTGCCGGGAAAGGCCGCCTCGACCAGGGGCGCCGCCTTGCCGGCATAGAGGCGATGCACCGCCTCGTCGGAATCGTGAACCGGCACGCCGGCCTCGGCAAACATCTTCGCCGTCGTCGACTTGCCCATGCCGATCGAGCCGGTGAGGCCGAGCACGATCATGGTTTCGGCGCCAGATCGGCGACGATGAGCGCGCGCAGTTCGGCCGTCACCCGCGGCCTGACGCCGAACCAGCGCTCGAAGCCGGGAACAGCCTGGTTGAGCAGCATGCCGAGACCGTCGACGGTCTTCAGCTTTCTCGCCCGCGCCGCGGCAAGCAGCGGCGTTTCCAGCGGCACATAGACGATGTCGCTGACGATGGCGTGGTCCGGCAGCAGGGCCGGATCGGCGGCGAGGGCCTCATTGCCATGCATGCCGAGCGCCGTGGTGTTGACCAGCAGGCCGGCATCGGCAAGCAGTTCGCCGGTCGCCGCCATGCCATGCGCCGAGACTCCGGCGCCGAAACGATCGCGCAATTCCTGCGCCCGGGCCAGCGTGCGGTTGACGATGCGGATGTCGGCGACGCCGCGTTCCTTCAGCGCATGGATGACGGCGCGTGACGCGCCGCCGGCGCCGAGCACGACCGCCGGGCCGTTGCTCGCCCAGCCCGGCGCGTGATCGTCGAGATTGGCGGCAAAGCCGTGAGCGTCGGTGTTGCCGCCCCACAAAATGCCATCCTCGAACCACAGCGTGTTGACGGCGCCGATCTCCTGCGCGGCCTGATCGCGGCGGCCGACCAGCGCGAAGGCGGCCTCCTTGTGCGGGATGGTGACATTGCCGCCACGATAGAAATTCGCCTGCAGCGTCCGCAGGAACTCGGCGAAATCCTCCGGCGCCACGTCGATGGCCTGATAGCTGCCGTCGATGCCATGCTTGGCCAGCCAGTGGCCATGGATCTTCGGCGAGCGCGAATGTTTTATCGGATGGCCAGTGACGAAGGCCTTTTTCGACGCCTCAGCCATCGATCGCCCCGAGATCACGAAGTTCGGCCAAAAGTGGCAGCAGCGGCAGGCCGACAATGGTGAAATGGTCGCCCTCGATTTTCTCGAACAGCTGGATGCCTTCGGCCTCGACCTGGTAGGCGCCGACGCTGGCCAGCGCCCTAGCGCCGACGCGGGCCAGATGGCGGCCGATGAAGGCCGGGTCGAGCTTGCGCATGGTCATGCTGGCAATCCCGACATACCGCCACAGCACCGCGCCATCGCGGACCAGCACGGCGGCGCTGTTGAGCTGATGGGTCTTGCCCGACAGCGCCAGCAGATGACGGCGCGCACCTTCCATGTCGACCGGCTTGTGGAAGACCTCGTCGCCGAGCGACAGCGTCTGGTCGCAACCCAGCACCAGCGCGCCACGCCGGCGCTCGCTGACCTCGGAGGCCTTGGCCTCGGCCAGCACCAGGGCGACATCCTCGGGTGAAACACCGCTGTCCTGCAAGGGCGCCTCGAGCGCGCGCTCGTCGACATCGGCCGCCACCGCCTCGACATCGACGCCGGCATCGACGAGCATCGCCTTGCGGAACGGACTGCCAGAGGCAAGGATGATTTTTTCGGTCATGGTTTGCACTCGGGCGCTGACACAGGCGCGGTTAGAGTATCAACAACTCTAGTCTGCAAAGTTCGCGCTGCCCCTCATTGTCCTGCCGGACATTTCTCCCCGTATAGAGACGGGGAGAAAGGGGCAGCTCCAGAGCAGGCGTTGTTTCCGGCTACGCTGGCGATTGGCGAAACCATCGATGGCAGCGCCCCTCTCCCCGTCACTATGCGGGGAGAGGATGCCGGCAGGCAGGTGAGGGGCAGCATCGACTTTCGGCTAGAGAAGGCTCGGAAAACTCACTTTTCGCTCATTTATCTCGACTTCCCCCTCAGGGCAACGATGGCCGCCGCCGTTTCCTCGATCGAGCGGCGGCTGACATCGATCATCGGCCAGCCATGGCGTGTGCAGATCTGGCGGGCGTAGGCGAGTTCCTCGGTGATGGCGGCGCGGTCGACATAGTCGCTCGCCTCGTAAGAGCTGCTGTTGCCGAGGATGCGGTTTTGCCGGACATGCGAGATGCGCTCGGCGGTGGCGATCAGTCCGACGATCAGCGGCGTCTTGGCGTTGACCAGGCTTTCCGGCACCGGCACGCCGAGCACGATGGGAATGTTGGCGGTCTTGATGCCGCGGTTGGCGAGATAGATGCTGGTCGGCGTCTTCGACGTGCGCGAGATGCCGACCAGCACGATGTCGGCATCGTCCATATTGGCCGGCAGCTGGCCGTCATCATGCTCCATGGTGAAATTGAGCGCATCGATGCGGCGGAAATATTCGGCGTCGAGGACATGCTGGGCGCCGACGCGGCGGCCGGCCGGCGTGCCGAGATAGGACTGGAACACGGTCAGCACCGGCTCCAGCACCGACACACAGGGCAGGCCCATGGTGGCGCAGCGCTCGTCGATGCCGCGCGCCAGCTTCTGGTCGACGACGGTATAGAGGATGATGCCCGGCTCCTCCTCGATGTCCTCGAACACTTTCGCCACCTGCTTTTCGGTGCGGATGAGCGGGTAGATATGCTCGATGGCACGCGCATCCTTGTATTGCGCCGAAGCCGCCCGGCCGGCGGCGAGCAGCGTTTCGCCGGTGGCGTCGGAAATCAGGTGCAGGTGGAAGAAGCTCTGGGGTTTGTTCACAAGGGGTCACCTGGGGCTGTGGGCGGCTGTGGATAAAGCGGGATGGAAAAACGGCCCGGTCACAGGCGACTGTATCAGATGGCGGTTTGTCCACAATTCGTTGCGCTGTCAGCTTCGTCGGGCGGCTGGGGACAAGTCTGGGGACGGCTTCTTTTGTCTCTCGTCCGTCCACAGGGCAGGCTTTTCCCGGTGTCTCGTAACGCCTTGACTCCAGTGATGGATTCCCGACTGTCCCCAGAACCCTACAGTTTGGAAAGGCAAGCGCGCGACAATATGCTGGCTGGTGTTTTCCGCAGCAAAGCGGGACAGGTGACAACCACCACAACCAACAGACTCTTAGAATCAGAAGAATCTTAGATATAAGAATCTTTGATTATAGGGAGGCTGGACAAGCGAGCGCTCGATGCCCCAGAACCGGATCATGCTGGACGTCCTGAAGGGCAAGACGGTGTTCCCGCCTCCGCTCTGGATGATGCGTCAGGCCGGGCGTTACCTGCCGGAGTATCGGGAGACACGCAGACGCGCCGGTTCGTTCCTCGACCTTTGCTACGATCCCGACCTTGCCGTCGAAGTGACGCTGCAGCCGATCGAGCGCTTCGGCTTCGATGCCTCGATCCTGTTCTCGGACATCCTTGTCGTTCCGCATGCGCTTGGCCGCGACGTGCGCTTCGAGGAGGGGCGTGGCCCGCTGCTGACGCCGATCACCGCGGCCGAGATTGCGGCTCTGGAAAGCAAAACGTTTCACGTGAATCTCGAACCGGTCTACGAGACGGTCCGCCGGCTGCGGGCGAAACTGCCCGACGAGACGACGCTGATCGGCTTCTGCGGCGCGCCGTGGACGGTGGCGACCTATATGATTGCCGGCCATGGCACGCCCGACCAGGCGCCGGCGCGGCTGTTCGCGTATCGCGAGCCGGCGGCCTTCCGGCAGCTGCTCAAGGTGCTTGCCGATCATTCGGCCGCCTATCTGATCCGTCAGATCGAAGCCGGTGCGGATGTGGTGCAGATTTTCGATTCCTGGTCCGGCGTGCTCGATGACGCTTCCTTCGAACAGTTCTGCGTGCAGCCGGTGGCGGAGATCGTGCGGCAGGTTCGGGCCGTCCATCCCGATGTTCCGATCGTCGGTTTTCCCAAGGGGGCCGGCGCGCGCTACCAGACCTATCGCCAGGAGACCAAGGTGACGGGTCTGGGGATCGACTGGACGGTGCCCCTGGAGGCGGCGAAGGATTTGCAGCGCTCGGGTGCGGTCCAGGGCAATCTCGATCCCTTGCGGCTCGTGGCTGGCGGCAAAGCGCTGTCCGATGGTGTCGAGGCCATCCTGGCGGCGCTCGGAGATGGACCGCTGATCTTCAATCTCGGTCACGGCATCACGCCGGAGACGCCGATAGCCCATGTCGAGGCAATGGTGAAAATGGTGCGGAGCGCGACACGCCGATGACCCAGTCGAACGACACGAACAGCACCGGCCAGGCAATGATGCGCATGATATCAGGCATCGGTGCCCTGATCGTTCTCACGGCACTTTTGTATTTCGTCGCGCCCGACAGTTTTTATCCCTGGGCGAAGGCGATCCATGTCCTGGCCGTCATCTCATGGATGGCCGGCATGCTCTATTTGCCGCGGCTGCTGGTCTACCATGCCGATGCCGAGAAGGGCTCGGTGCAGTCCGAGACTTTCAAGGTGATGGAGCGGCGCCTGCTGCGCGGCATCGTCAATCCGGCGATGATCGTCACCTGGGTGTTCGGCCTGTGGCTCGCCTGGAAGGGCTTTGGTTTCGAGGGCGGCTGGCTGCATGCCAAGATCGGTGCCGTGCTCTTGCTGTCCGCCGTTCATGGCTATCTGGCGGGCGCGGTGCGCAAATTTGCCGAGGATCGCAATGAAAAGCCCGCGAAGCACTGGCGGATGGTCAACGAGATCCCCACATTGCTGATGATTGCAATTGTGGTCCTGGTTGTCGTCAAGCCGTTCTAGGCCATCGTGGCCCTCAAAACGTAGCTTGCTCTTTCACCCAACCGACGATAAAAGACGGGTCTTCCTTCCCGTCATGCGCCGCCTGTCATTGCTTTCGGCCGCGCCCGGCATTTGTCGCATCCCGCCGATATTTTCCCAAAGCTTACCCAGACTCCATCTATTCAAGGTCCGTCTATGCAAGAAATGAAACTCGCCGAGTTCAAGAACAAGAAACCGCCAGAGCTGATCGCTTATGCCGAATCGCTCGAGGTCGAAAACGCCAGCGTCATGCGCAAGCAGGAGCTGATGTTTGCGATCCTGAAGAAACTGGCCGCCCAGGAGATCGAGATCATCGGCGACGGGGTGGTCGAAGTGCTGCAGGACGGGTTTGGCTTCCTGCGCTCGGCCAATGCCAATTACCTGCCAGGTCCCGACGACATCTATATTTCGCCGTCGCAGATCCGGCGCTTTTCGTTGAAGACCGGCGATACGGTCGAAGGGCCGATCCGCAGCCCGAAAGAGGGCGAGCGCTATTTCGCGCTGCTCAAGGTCAACACCATCAATTTCGACGATCCCGAAAAGATCCGCCACAAGATACACTTCGACAATCTGACGCCACTTTATCCGACCAAGCGGCTGAAGATGGAGATCGACAATCCGACCAGCAAGGACATCTCGCCGCGCGTGATCGACCTGGTGGCGCCGATCGGCAAGGGACAGCGCGCGTTGATCAATGCGCAGCCGCGAACCGGCAAGACGGTTCTGATGCAGAACATCGCGCATTCGATCACTGCCAACCATCCGGAATGCTATCTGATCGTGCTTCTGATCGACGAGCGGCCGGAAGAAGTGACCGACATGCAGCGCTCCGTGAAGGGCGAGGTGATCTCCTCGACCTTCGACGAGCCGGCGGTGCGCCACGTGCAGGTCGCCGAAATGGTGATCGAAAAGGCCAAGCGCCTGGTCGAACACGGCCGCGATGTCGTCATTCTGCTCGATTCGATCACCCGCCTCGGCCGTGCCTACAACACCGTGGTGCCGTCATCCGGCAAGGTGCTGACCGGCGGTGTCGACGCCAACGCGCTGCAGCGCCCGAAGCG
Organism: Mesorhizobium calcicola; assembly: GCF_042682105.1. Lineage (NCBI taxonomy): Bacteria > Pseudomonadati > Pseudomonadota > Alphaproteobacteria > Hyphomicrobiales > Phyllobacteriaceae > Mesorhizobium > Mesorhizobium calcicola. The sequence goes on along the minus strand of NZ_JBHUGY010000020.1, from coordinate 77,677 downwards.
CTTCTTCGGCGCCGCGCGCAACATCGAGGAAGGCGGCTCGCTGACCATCATTGCCACCGCACTCATCGATACCGGCAGCCGCATGGACGAAGTCATCTTTGAAGAGTTCAAGGGCACCGGCAACTGCGAAATCCAGCTCGACCGCAAGGTTGCCGACAAGCGCATCTATCCGGCCATGGACATCCTGAAGTCTGGTACCCGCAAGGAGGACCTTCTGGTCTCCAAGCAGGATCTGCAGAAGATCTTCGTGCTGCGCCGCATCCTGGCGCCGATGGGAACCACCGACGCGATCGAGTTCCTGATCGACAAGCTGAAGCAAACCAAGACCAATGCGGACTTCTTCGATTCGATGAACACGTAAGGGGCGCGAAGGTTGGCGCTGCCCCTCATTGCCCTGCCGGGCATTTCTCCCCGTATAGTGACGGGGAGAAAGAGGCTGGCCGCAACGCTGGCGCCTTTCTTGCAACGCTGATATTTGGCGAAGCCGCCTGTGACAGCGCCCCTCTCCCCGTCACTATACAGGGAGAGGATGCCGGCAGGCAGGTGAGGGGCAGCGCCAGCGCTTTGAAGCAAGGCGAAGCGGTCAGATGCAGCCTGATTACCGCCGCCGCAACAACCGGTCGAACTCTTCAGCATCCGTCATCACCGGCAGGCAAACCTGCCCCGTGCAAAGCCACGCACCCGGCCTGTCCGTCGGCGGCAGGATTCCCCCGGGCAGCATGGGTCGATTCGTTTCCGAACCAATTGTCACGACAATGTCGACCCGACGCGGATCCGGATTTCGATTCGCAACCGGAACAAGTCCGGGACTGGTCAAATCATCGATCAGCACCAGCTTAAGCGGCTCGATCGCCAGCGCGCAGGCGTTGACGATGCCGGCCTGGCCGTAGGCCTGCTGCGCGGCCCGGCCGGCGGCATGCTCGGCGACCTTCCAGGCTTTCTCCTGCAAATCGAGATCGCCGGTGACGGAAGCGAGCCGCACGAGGGCTTCGATGATCTGGCCGGTGGCGGAAGGAATGGCTTCATCGACGTCGCCCCGGATGCGGATCGGCACGTCGGTGCTGTCGGAAGCGGTGAGATAGTAGCCGGTCCCTTCGGCATCGGCATGCCAATGGTCGAGCTGCTCGATGAACCGGCCGGCCTGCTCGACATAGCTCCAGTCGCCGGTGGCTTCGAACAGCGCGATCGCCGCATTGGTCATGGCGGCATAGTCGCTGGACAAGGCCGGGAACAATTTCCTGGCGCCGAGCATCGAATGCGGCAAGCGGCTGTCGCGGCAGGCGGCGCTGATATGGGCGAAGGCCTTTGCCGCCGCGTCGATCCAGTCGCGCCGCGCCAGCGACCGGCCGGCCTCGGCCAGCGCTGCGATCATCAGGCCGTTCCAGTCGGTGAGGGTCTTGGCGTCGAGGCCCGGCCTGACCCGCTCTTCCCGAACGGCGCGAAGCTTCGCCTTGAGCGGCACGAGCTTTTCACGCTCGGCCACACTCTGGGATTGCTGCGAGCGGGTTTGATGAAGAACCGGCTTGCCCTCCCAGCCATGCGGGCTGGATAGCACGAAGTGCTTGGAAAACAACGCGGAATCTTCGCCGAGCGCGGCTTCGATCTCTTGGCTGCTCCAGACGTAGAACAGCCCCTCCTCGCCGTCGCTGTCGGCGTCGAGGCTGGCGGCGAAGGCACCGCCGTCAACGCGCATCTCGCGCAGCAGCCAGTCTACCGTCTCTTCGATTCGGATCCGGAACAGATCATTGCCGCTCGCCGCGTAGGCCCAGTTGCAAAAGCGGACGAGCTGGGCGTTGTCGTAAAGCATCTTCTCGAAATGCGGCACCAGCCATTCGGCATCGGTCGAGTAGCGGCTGAGCCCACCGCCAATATGGTCGTAGATGCCGCCGCAAAGCATCCGGTCGAGGCTGAGCAGGACGTCGTCGCGATGCGTGGCGTTGCCGTCGCGCAGCCAGGACAGCCAGAGTGTGAGCATGAACGGGGCATTCGGGAATTTCGGCGCGCCGCGCAAACCACCGAGATCGCGGTCGATCATGCCGTCGATGCCTTTGGCTAGGTTTTCCAGCGTGTCTCGGTCGAGCGCTGTTGCCGCATGCGAACCGGCGAGCCGCGCCTCGACATGCGTGGTCAGGCCTTCGGCGCTCTCGTTCAGGCTCGCCCGCTTCTCCCGCCAGGCCTTGTCCACCGCCTGCATCACCTGGATGAAACCCGGGCGGCCGTAGCGCGGCTCGCGCGGAAAATAGGTGCCGCCCCAGAACGGCTTGCCGTCCGGCGTCAGGAACATCGTCAGCGGCCAGCCGCCATGCTCGCCCATCGAGGACAAAGCCGCCATGTAGATCTGGTCGATGTCCGGGCGCTCCTCGCGGTCGACCTTGATATTGACGAACAGACGGTTCATGACGGCGGCGACGTCGTCGTTCTCGAAGCTTTCGTGCGCCATGACATGACACCAGTGGCAGGCGGCATAGCCGACCGAGAGCAGGATCGGCCTGTCCAGGGCTCTCGCCTCTTCCAGCGACGCCGGCGACCACGCCCGCCAATGGACGGGGTTGCCACTGTGCTGTTGCAGATAGGGGCTGGCTTCTTCGGCAAGCAGGTTTTGCGCGGGCAAGGTCACGGGCAACTCGATTCACGGTGTCGATAGCGAAAGGCTAGGGCGGTTCATCAGAGCGGGCAAATGATTTCAAGTGATTCGATTGTCGCGCTGTCGAGCGGCCGGCTTCCCGCCGGCGTCGCCGTCATCCGCATTTCCGGCCCTCGGACTCGATTCGTAGTCGAAACGATTGCCGGCGGCATGGTTAAGGAGCGGGCGGCGGCGTTGCGCAAGCTCAGGGCGCCGGATGGAAGCGTGCTCGACAACGGCCTGGTTGTCTTTTTCCCCGCGCCCGCAAGCTTTACCGGCGAGGATGTCGCCGAATTCCATGTCCATGGCGGACGCGCCGTGGTGGCAAAAATGCTGGAGACGATCACCGGTTTTGGCTGTGTCAGGCACGCGGAGCCGGGCGAATTCACGCGCCGCGCCTTTCTCAACGGCAAGGTCGACCTGGTCGAAACCGAGGCGCTGGCCGATCTCGTCAACGCCGAGACCGAGGCGCAGCGGCGCTTCGCGGTCCAGAACGCGGAAGGCGTGCAGAGTGAACTCTATCTCGGCTGGCGTCGCCGGCTGATCCACGCGCGCGCCATGATCGAGGCCGAGATCGACTTTGCCGATGAGGACGATGTGCCGGGTTCCGTTTCGGATACGGTCTGGTCTGACGTGCGGACGATGATCGCCGAGATCGACCGGCACATGGCCGGATTTCGCACCGCCGAGATCATCCGCGACGGGTTCGAGGTCGTCATCCTCGGGGCCCCCAACGCCGGCAAGTCGAGCCTGTTCAACGCCTTGGCGCGGCGCGATGCCGCTATTGTAACGGATGAGCCTGGCACGACTCGCGATCTGCTCGAAGTGGTGCTGGATCTCGAAGGGTTGCGCGTCAGACTGACCGACACTGCCGGCTTGCGCGATGCTGCGGGGAAGGTCGAGGCGATCGGCATCGAGAGGGCGAGGGCCAAAGCTGACCGCGCCGATCTCCTGCTGCTGCTGCAGGACGTTGCGGACCGGAAGGAGGTCGATTCCCCGCCGGGGGCGATACCGGCCTTGCGCGTCGGCACCAAGCTCGACCTGTTGGATGGCCACGCGGCTCGTGACGCGAGCAAGCGCTACGATCACGCCATCTCGGTTATGGATGGGACGGGTGTCGAGGCATTGCTGGCTGAAATCGGCCGCCGCGCGGCGAGTGCTGCGGGCAGCGCCGGCGATATCCTGCCGTCACGCCTGCGCCACGTTGAACTGCTCGGCGAGGCCAACCGGCACCTGCGCCGTGCGACGGACGGCCAGTCCATCGGCCAGGAATTGCGCGCCGAGGAACTGCGGCTCGCCGCCGACTACCTGGGCCGAATCGTCGGCGCCATCGATGTCGAGGACATGCTGGACGTGATTTTCGCGCAGTTCTGCATTGGCAAGTGATTCACGTGAAACAATCACTTGGTTGAATTGCGTAGGATCGTCGACGGTGACGCATACTCACGCTTGTCCTCTTTTGACTGACGGGAAACACCAACCGCATCGTCATCCTATGGCGGAGCAAGGAGCGAAGCGACGCGGCGCAGACCATAATCCATGCCGTGAGCTTGAAGCGTTGCCACGGTTCAAAATTCTGCGCCGCTGCCTCCTACGGCCAAAGGTCGCGGAATGGATCCTCGGGTCTCCGCGACGGAGCTTCGCTCCTGCTCCGCCCGTGGATGACGAAGTTGGGGACTCTTCGGCAATCCCTTGCCGTGACTCACGTGAAACATCGCCGGACGGGCCGTTCACCCTGTTTCACGTGAAACTTCCCGCGGAGTTTTCTTGACAGCACCACGTTGCGGGGACATGTGTCGCTCAATCTTTTTCGAGTCCAGGACGTTTGGAAATGACCGATCACTATGATGTGGTTGTGGTGGGCGGCGGCCATGCGGGTTGCGAGGCGGCCAGTGCGGCCGCGCGTGCCGGCGCCAGAACCGCGCTGGTGACACTGCGCTTCGACACGATCGGCGTGATGTCCTGCAATCCGGCGATCGGCGGGCTCGGCAAGGGCCATCTGGTTCGCGAGATCGATGCCATGGATGGGTTGATGGGCCGGGTGGCGGACGCCGCCGGCATTCAGTTCCGGTTGCTCAACCGCCGCAAGGGGCCGGCGGTGCGCGGTCCTCGCACGCAGGCCGACCGAAAGCTCTATCGCCTTGCCATGCAAGAAGCGATTCGGCTCCAGAACGATCTCGACGTGGTTGAGGGCGAGGTACTCGACTTCGAGATCGTCGATGGGCGGATCGCGGCCGTTCTGCTGGCCGACGGCAGGCGGCTTGCCTGCGGCGCCGTGGTTCTGACCACCGGGACTTTTCTGCGCGGGCTTATCCATATCGGCGAGAAAAAGATCGTTGCCGGCCGCATGAACGAGCAGGCCAGCATCGGCCTGTCGGCGACGATGAGCCGCGCCGGCTTCAAGCTCGGCCGGCTGAAGACGGGCACGCCGCCACGGCTGGACGGGAAAACCATCGACTGGGCCTCGCTGGAGAGCCAGGCGGCGGATGAGGATCCGGTGCCGTTCTCGCTGATGACCGACCGCATCACCACACCGCAGATCGAGTGCGGCATCACGCGCACGACCGCGGCCACGCATGATCTTATCCGCGCCAATCTCGGCCGGTCGGCGATGTATTCCGGCTCGATCGAAGGCGTGGGACCGCGTTATTGTCCGTCGATCGAGGACAAGATCGTCAAGTTCGGCGACAGGGACGGGCACCAGATCTTCCTGGAGCCGGAAGGGCTCGACGACGACACCGTCTATCCCAATGGCATTTCGACGTCGCTGCCGCAGGACGTGCAGCTCGATATCCTGAAAACCATTCCCGGGCTTGAGCGCGCCGTCATGCTGCAGCCCGGCTATGCGATTGAATATGACCATGTCGATCCGCGCGAGCTGAACGCAAGCCTGGAGACGAGGCGCGTTGGCGGTCTCTTTCTCGCCGGACAGATCAACGGCACCACCGGCTATGAAGAAGCGGCGGGACAGGGCCTGCTCGCCGGCCTCAATGCGGCGCGGCGGGCGGCCGGCAGCGAACAGATCGTGCTCAGTCGCACCGAGGCCTATATCGGCGTCATGGTCGACGATCTGACCAGCCGCGGCATCAGCGAACCCTACCGCATGTTCACCTCGCGGGCCGAATTCCGGCTGTCGTTGCGCGCCGACAACGCCGATGAGCGGCTGACTCCCCTGGCGGCGAAGCTGGGCATCGCCTCGGCGCAGCGGATGCAGCGCTACGGCGACGTCATGCAGCGTCTCGACGAAGCACGGCGCTTGGCGGTGTCGCTCACCATGACCCCGAACGAAGCGGCGCGTCATGGTCGGGAGATCAACAGGGATGGCGTGCGCCGCTCCGGCTATGAACTGCTAGCCTATCCCGGTGTCGACGTCGCCTGGCTGGCTCGCGTCGAGCCCAAATTTGCCGGTATCGACGGCAGGACGGCGGAGCGCCTCGAAACGGAGGCGAAATATTCGGTCTATCTCGATCGCCAGAAGACGGATGTGGCGCAGATCCGGCATGAAGAGAGCCGGCTGATCCCGGAGGCGGTCGATTTCGCCGGCGTGCCAGGGCTGTCCAACGAGTTGAAGCAGAAGATGCAGGCTCGGCGGCCTCGCTCTATCGCCGATGCCCAGCGCATGGAAGGCATGACGCCGGCGGCGCTGGCGATCATTGTCGCGCATGTCCGCCATGCGGAGAGTGCGCAGGCGCCCGAGAGGGACGTTGCGTGAGCTCTTTCTCATGGGAGAGCCTGCAAGACGCCGCGGGTCCGGTTTCACGTGAAACATTCGAGCGCCTGGTGGCGTTCGAGCAGATGTTCCAGAAATGGAACCGCAGCATCAACCTCGTCGCGCAGTCGACCTCGGGCGATGTCTGGCAGCGCCACATCCTCGACAGCGCGCAGCTCGGGCGCATCGAGCCCAAGGCCATTCACTGGGTCGACATAGGCTCGGGCGGCGGATTTCCCGGCCTGGTCATGGCCTTCCTGCTTGCCGAGCGTGACGGCGCCAGCATCGATCTGGTTGAAAGCAACCGCAAAAAGGCGTCGTTCCTGCAGACGGTCATTGGCCAGTTCGGCCTGCCGGCGCGGGTCGTGGCGCGCCGCATCGAAGACAGCCATGCGCTGGTTCCAGCCCCGCAAATCGTCACGGCGCGGGCTTTGGCGTCGCTTTCGACATTGCTGGATCTGTCGGCGCCATGGCTGACGTCAGGCGCGCGCGGGCTGTTCCACAAAGGCCGGGACTACCGCGCCGAAGTGCAAGAAAGCGTTCACCGATGGGCCTTCGATCTGGTAGAACATCCAAGCGCGACCGACGCCAGCGGCGTCATCCTTGAACTGTCGAATCTGCGACCTGTCTGATTTGCATTTGGCGACCCCGATATGAATGCCTGGCATAGACCCATGATGAAGAATGGCCCCCGAATCATCACCGTAGCCAACCAGAAGGGCGGCGTCGGCAAGACGACCACCGCCATCAATCTGGCCACCGCGCTCGCGGCAATCGGCGAAAAGGTGCTGATCGTCGACCTCGATCCGCAGGGCAATGCCAGCACCGGCCTCGGCATCGACCGCAAGGATCGGACGGTGTCGTCCTACGACGTGCTGACCGGCGAACTGGATCTGGAAGCCGCGGCGATCCCGACGGCCGTGCCCGGCCTGTCGATCGTGCCGTCGACGCTCGACCTGCTCGGCATCGAGATGGAAATCGCCTCGGCGCCGGACCGCGTGCTGCGGCTGCGCAACGCCTTGCGCGCCTCGGCCGAGCGTTCGGCCGGCTTCGGCTATGTGCTGATCGACTGCCCGCCGTCGCTCAATCTTTTGACATTGAATTCGATGGCCGCGGCCGATTCGGTGTTGGTGCCGCTGCAATGCGAGTTTTTCGCGCTGGAAGGTCTCAGCCAGTTGCTCGAAACCGTCGAGCAGGTGCGCCGTTCGATCAATCCGGATCTCACCATCCAGGGCATCGTGCTGACCATGTATGACGGCCGCAACAATCTCGCCAACCAGGTGGTGCAGGATGTGCGCGCGCATATGGGCGACAAGGTCTACGAGACCATCATTCCACGCAACGTGCGGGTGTCCGAGGCGCCGTCCTACGGCAAGCCGGCGATCCTCTACGATCTCAAATGCTCGGGCAGCCAGGCCTATCTGCAGCTGGCGTCGGAAGTGATCCGCCGCGAGCGTAAATTGCGTGCCGCTTGATTAGCTGGACTGCATAATTAACAGCCGATTCGATACCGAAACGATCTGGAATAGTAACTGGAAGTGTTATGAGCGAAGACCTTTCGAGAAAAAGACTGGGCCGTGGACTGGCAGCGCTGATCGGCGAGATCGATCGTCCGCCGGCACCCGAAAAGCCCGGCATGAGCGCCGACGGCAAGGTGCCGATCGAGTTCCTGACCCCCAACCCGAAAAATCCGCGACGGCATTTCGGCGACGCCGAATTGACCGATCTCGCGCAGTCGATCCGCGAACATGGCGTGGTGCAGCCTGTGGTGGCGCGGCCGTCGCCGTCGCAGGCCGGCCGCTACGAAATCATCGCCGGCGAGCGGCGCTGGCGTGCGGCGCAGCGCGCCGGGCTGAACGAGATCCCGGTCATCATCCGCGAGGTCAACGACCGCACCGCGCTCGAGCTGGCGATCATCGAGAACGTCCAGCGCGCCGACCTCAATGCGGTCGAGGAGGCGCTCGGCTACCAGCAGCTGATCGACGATCACGGCTACACCCAGGCCGATCTCGGCCAGGTGATCGGCAAGAGCCGCAGCCATGTCGCCAACACGCTCAGGCTGTTGAAGCTGCCGGACGTGATCCGCGACATGCTGATCGACGGCGCGCTGTCGGCGGGCCATGCCCGCACGCTGGTGACGGCGGAGGATCCGGCCGGCCTTGCCAAGCGCATCGTCGAAGAAGGGCTTTCGGTGCGCCAGGCCGAAACGCTGGCGCAGATGCCGGCGGGCCCTGCTCCAGCCAAGCCGAAGCAAGCGCAAGGCGCGCCGGAGAAGGATACCGACACGCTGGCGCTGGAGAAGCTGATGACCGACACGCTCGGCATGATCGTGTCGGTGGATCACAGGGGCAAGGGCGGCGAGCTTCGTGTGGCGTATCGCTCGCTGGAGCAGCTCGACGAGCTGTGTCGCAGGCTGAAGCAGGAGCGGTAGTTAGCCGGCGAAGTTCCTGACAGGCGGCCGACCTCTGGGACTGGAGCAAATTGAATCCGCTTGTTATTCCAAGTGCCTGGTACGTACGCGCCGCGCCTCACCTGCCTGCCGGCATCCTCTCCCCGCAAACGGGGCGAGGGGCGCTGTCATCAGCGGTTTCGCCATTTGTCCACGTTCCAGGGACGGCGCCGAGACCAAAGCTGCCAATCTCCCCCACGAGGGGGAGATGCCCGGTAGCGCAGAGGGGGGCGCGAAAGATCGCCAACGCTGGCAAACCTACGGACAGCCGGAAACCGGCCCGACGGCGCATTACGACTGAACGAGACGCCGGCGGGACAGCGCCCCCTCTGGCCTGCCGGCCATCTCCCCCACGAGGGGGGAGATTACGCTCTCCTACCGCTGCGCCAGCCGACTACTCTCCACAACGATGCCGAGCAGCGCCTGCCTGGCCAGCGCGACCGAAAGGTCCGGCCGCCGCCGCGTCTGCAGCACGGCGGTCTGCAAACGGGTCAGCGCGCGGCCGAGCGCTTCGCTGCTCCAGCGCTCGAGCGCCTTCTCCACCAGCTTGCGCCGCGAGAAAAACACCGGCGGTCGTGCGGCGGCAACCACCGAGGCGGCGTTGCGGTTGCCCGACTCCATCTGGGCGCGCATGGCCTGGATCGCCTGCAACTGCCGCATCGCCGAGGACAGCACCAGGAAGGGCTGGCCGCCGGACTGGCAATGGCGGGTGAAGGCGGTGTCGAAATCGCCGACCTTGCCTTCGAGGAGCGCGTCGACGGCGTCGTCGAAAGAGGCGCCGGACACGTCGCCCGACATCGCCCTGACGTCCTCCAGGCCGATCTCCTGCTGGCCGTGGGCGTAGAGAACCAGCTTTTCGATTTCGCCGCGCGAGGCCAGCCGGTCGCCGCCAAGATTGCGGCGCAGCGCCTGTCTGGCTTCCAGCGTCATCGACATGCCGGCCTTGCGCAATTCGTCGTCGATGACCGCATCGATGTCGCGGGCCTCGTCGGCATAGCATGGCAGCGCCATGGCGTTGTCGGCCGCCTCGACGATGGCGCGCAGGCCGACGCCCTTCTTGAGATCGCCGGCCTCGATCAGGATGATGGCGTCGCGCGCGGGGTCCGCGGTCAACGCCTTGACGTCGTCGGCCAGCGCCTTCTGGCCACTGGCATTGCGCACCCACAGCAGGCGCCGGTCGGCAAACATCGGCACGGTGCGGGCTTCGTCGAGCAGCCGGCCCTCGTCGCGGTCGACCTCCGAGCCGTCCAGCCTGACCACCGAGAACGGATCGTCGAGCGGCAGGCCGGTCTTTTCGGCAAAGGCTTTGGCGCGCTCGGTGACCAGCCCGCGATCGGGGCCATAAAGCAGGACGATCGAGATCCGCTGGTCCGGCCGGGCCAGCCAGGAATCGACCTCGAAAGCTTTCTTCTGTGCCATGGCGGGTGGTTAGCATGATGTGGGGGCTGCTTCCAGCTTGGCCTAGCCAACCTTGGCGTCCCTTCCTCTCCCCCGATCGACGGGGGAGAGGAAAGGCGCGAGTTCGCCAACCCTTGGCGCCCTTCCTCTCCCTCCGGAGGGGACAGAGGTGGCGCTGCGAAGCAGCGACGGAGTGGGGGAAGCCATTCGCCAAACGCGCCGCCGCAAGACAGTGGGCACAACCCGGCGAGCAAGAAAACTCACGCCAGCGGCGATCAAGTCGGAAGCTTTGCTTCAATGAAAGGTCGCCCCCACTCCCGGCGAAGCAAGAGATCGACCCCCACTCCGTCGAGCTTCGCTCGCCACCTCTTCCCCCGATCGAAGGGGAGAGGCAAGGCGCGAGTTCGCCACCCTTGGCGCCCTTCCTCTCCCTCCGGAGGGGGGAGAGGTGGCGCTGCGAAGCAGCGACGGAGTGGGGGAAGCCATTCGCCAAACGCGCCATCGCCCCCAAGTCTTGCCCCAACAACCTTATCTGGCTGCAACCCCAGCCCAATCTTGCCCCTAATTGCGCGCCGCTGCCCAACATCGACAAGAAATTTCGCCGAAATATCTTCATCTTGTGAGCGGGAGGCGGCGCCGCCGGACCGGTGCCTGAGGGCTTGCCCGACGAATTCGCACTGGCCTGTCGGCGCAGATATGCAAATATCCCAGGCCAAGCAGGGGCCAGGCACTATTGGGGCCAGGCAACATTGGAGGACAAAGGTCATGGCCGATGCTGGGATGCTGCGTTTTCACGTTCCGGAACCGGAAGTGCGGCCGGGCGGAACGCCTGATTTCTCCAACGTGACCATTGCCGCGGCCGGATCGGTGCCGCGCCCCGATATCGATGTCGATCCGCGCACGATCCGCGACATGGCCTTCTCGATCATCCGCGTGCTGAACCGCAACGGCGAAGCCGTCGGCCCCTGGGCCGGGCTGCTCTCCAGCGACGAGCTCTTGGCCGGGCTGCGCCACATGATGACGCTGCGAACCTTCGACGCGCGCATGCAGATGGCGCAGCGCCAGGGCAAGACCTCCTTCTACATGCAGCATCTGGGCGAAGAGGCGGTGGCCTGCGCCTTCCGCAAGGCGCTGACGCCCGGCGACATGAACTTCCCGACCTATCGCCAGGCAGGGCTGCTCATCGCCGACGGCTATCCGATGGTCACGATGATGAACCAGATCTATTCCAACGAGGCCGACCCGCTGAAGGGCCGGCAATTGCCGATCATGTATTCTTCGAAGGAGCACGGCTTCTTCTCGATATCCGGCAATCTGGCGACGCAGTACATCCAGGCCGTCGGCTGGGCGATGGCCTCGGCGATCTCGAACGATTCGAAGATCGCAGCCGCCTGGATCGGCGACGGCTCGACGGCGGAGTCCGACTTCCATTCGGCGCTGGTGTTCGCGTCCACCTACAAGGCGCCCGTGGTGCTCAATGTCGTCAACAACCAGTGGGCGATCTCGACCTTCCAGGGCATTGCGCGTGGCGGCTCCGGCACGTTCGCCGCGCGCGGCCTTGGCTTCGGCATCCCGTCGCTGCGCGTCGACGGCAACGACTATCTCGCCGTCCATGCGGTGGCCAAATGGGCGGCCGAGCGTGCGCGCAGCAATCTCGGGCCGACGGTGGTCGAATATGTCACCTACCGCGCCGGCGCGCATTCGAGCTCGGACGATCCTTCGGCCTACCGGCCAAAGACCGAATCCGACGCCTGGCCACTCGGTGACCCGATCGTGCGGCTGAAGAACCATCTCATCCAGCTCGGTGTCTGGTCGAATGAGCGGCACGCGCAGGCCGAGGCGGAAATCCTCGACACGGTGATCGCGGCGCAGAAGGAAGCCGAAAGTCACGGCACGCTGCATGCCGGCGGCAAGCCGTCGACGCGCGACATGTTCGAAGGGCTCTACGCCGAGATGCCGCCGCATCTGCGGCGCCAGCGCCAGCAGGCGGGGGTCTGACCATGCCAAGACGGACGATGATCGAGGCTATTCGCGACGCCATGGACGTGTCGATGGAGCGCGACGAGCGCGTCGTCGTGTACGGCGAGGATGTCGGCTTCTTCGGCGGCGTCTTCCGCTGCACGCAAGGTCTGCAGGCCAAATACGGCAAGAGCCGCTGCTTCGACGCGCCGATCAGTGAATCCGGCATTGTCGGCTCGGCCATCGGCATGGCCGCCTATGGGCTGAAGCCGTGCGTGGAAATTCAGTTTGCCGACTACATGTATCCGGCCTACGACCAGCTGACCCAGGAAGCGGCGCGGCTGCGCTACCGTTCGAACGGCGATTTCACCTGCCCGATCGTGGTGCGGATGCCGACTGGCGGCGGCATCTTCGGCGGCCAGACGCACAGCCAGAGCCCGGAAGCCCTGTTCACCCATGTGTCGGGGCTGAAGACCGTGGTGCCGTCCAACCCGCATGACGCCAAGGGGCTGTTGATCGCGGCGATCGAGGATCCCGATCCGGTGATCTTCCTCGAGCCCAAGCGGCTCTACAATGGTCCGTTCGACGGCCATCACGACCGGCCGGTGACGCCATGGTCGAAGCACGAGCTGGGCGAGGTCGCCGACGGCCATTACACCGTGCCGCTCGGCAAGGCGGCGATCCGCAGGGCGGGCTCGGCGCTCACGGTGCTCGCCTACGGCACCATGGTCTATGTGGCGCAGGCCGCCGTCGCGGAGACCGGCATCGATGCCGAGATCATCGACCTCAGGACGCTTTTGCCGCTCGACCTCGACGCCATCGTCGACTCGGTCAAGAAGACCGGGCGCTGCGTCATCGTGCACGAGGCGACGCTGACCTCGGGCTTCGGCGCCGAGCTGTCGGCGCTGGTGCAGGAAAACTGCTTCTACCATCTGGAGGCGCCGGTGGCGCGGGTCGCCGGCTGGGACACGCCCTATCCGCATGCGCAGGAATGGGACTATTTCCCCGGTCCCGCCCGCGTTGGCCGGGCCCTGCTTGAAACCATGGGAGCCTGAGATGGGCGAACACATCATCAAGCTGCCCGATGTCGGCGAAGGCGTCGCCGAGGCCGAGCTGGTCGAATGGCACGTCAAGATCGGCGACATCGTGCGCGAGGACACCGTGCTCGCCGCCGTGATGACCGACAAGGCGACCGTCGAAATCCCGTCGCCCGTCGACGGCGAAATCCTGTGGCTGGGCGCCGAGATCGGCGACACGGTGGCGATCGGCTCGCCCATCGTTCGGCTGAAAGTCGCGGGCGAGGGCAATGTGAAGCCGCAAGGCGGCGACGTGGAGGTGGTGGCCACCGAACCTCCGGCGAAGCTGCCGACCCCGAGACCCGAGACGGCCGCGCCAGCCACGAAGACGCCGCCAAAGACGGGCGGGACAGATGCGAGACCCGCTCCGGCCGTCTCGAAAAGCCCGCAGCCTTCCGTCTCCGGCGCGCCGCGCCCCGAGGGCGAGAAACCGCTGGCCTCGCCGGCGGTCCGCCTGCGGGCAAAAGAAGCCGGCATTGATCTCAGGCAAGTTGCGGGATCTGGCCCGGCCGGCCGCATCGGCCATGAGGACATCGACGCCTTCCTGGCGCGCGGTCCGCAGGTCGCCAGGGCATCCGGCCTCGCCCGCAACGATGCCATCGAGGACATCAAGGTGGTCGGCTTGAGGCGCAAGATCGCCGAGAAGATGACGCTGTCCAAGTCGCGCATCCCGCACATCACCTATGTCGAGGAGATCGACGTCACCGCGCTGGAGGAATTGCGCGCCGCGCTCAACAAGGAAAAGCGCGCGGGCAAGGGTGAGCGGCCGAAGCTGACGCTGCTGCCGTTCCTGATGCGGGCGATGGTCAAGGCGATCTCGGACCAGCCCAATCTCAACTCGCTGTTCGACGACGAGGCCGGCATCATCCACCAGCATGGCGGCATCCATATCGGCATTGCCGCGCAGACGCCGTCGGGGCTGGTGGTGCCGGTGGTCAAGCATGCCGAGGCGCGCGACATCTGGGAGTGCGGCGCCGAGGTGATCAGGCTTGCCGAGGCGGCCAAGTCCGGCACCGCGACACGCGACGAGCTGTCCGGCTCGACCATCACCATCACCTCGCTCGGCGCCATGGGCGGCGTGGCGACGACCCCGGTCATCAACCATCCGGAAGTGGCGATCATCGGCGTCAACAAGATGATGGTGCGGCCGGTGTGGGACGGCACCCAGTTCATCCCGCGCAAGATGATGAACCTGTCCTCCAGCTTCGACCACCGCGTCATCGACGGCTGGGACGCCGCCGTCTTCATCCAGCGCATCAAGACGCTGCTGGAAACGCCGGCGCTGATCTTTGTGGATTGAGGGGCGGGACAATTGAGATGCCGGCGGGACAGCGCCCCCCTCTGCCTTGCCAGGCATCTCCCCCACAAGGGGGGAGATCGGACGTCACGCCGGCTTTCGCCCATTTTTTTCCGCTTGAGAAGCGAGCGGAGCGCCGATGCAGCCAATCTCCCCCCTCGTGGGGGAGATGTCCGGCAGGACAGAGGGGGGCGCGAAGGATCTCGACAGACTGTTCTTTCCGATCCAGCGCGACAACCAGTTAGGATGCGATGATGAAAGAAATCTCCTGCAAGCTGCTCGTCATCGGCGCCGGCCCTGGTGGTTACGTCTGCGCCATCCGTGCCGGCCAGCTCGGCGTCGATACGGTGATCGTCGAGGCCGGCAAGCCCGGCGGCACCTGCCTCAATGTCGGCTGCATCCCGTCCAAGGCGCTGATCCATGCGGCCGAGGAGTTCGAGAAGGTGTCGCACATGGCCGGCGGCAACAGCCCGCTCGGCATCTCGGTCACCGCACCCGTGCTCGACCTTGCCAGGACCGTCGCCTGGAAGGACGGCATCGTCAGCCGGCTCAACAGCGGCGTCGCCGGCCTGCTCAAGAAGGCTGGGGTGAAGACAGTGCATGGCTGGGCAACGTTCCGCGACGGCAAGACCGTCGAGGTCGAGACCGAGACCGGCGTGCAGGTGATCCGGGCCGAAACGATCGTCATCGCCACCGGCTCGGCGCCGGTCGAGCTGCCGTTCCTGCCGTTCGGCGGCCCGGTGATCTCATCCACCGAGGCCTTGGCGCTGAGCGAAGTGCCGAAGAAGCTCGCGGTCGTCGGTGGCGGCTATATCGGCCTCGAACTCGGCATCGCCTTCGCCAAGATGGGCGCGGAGGTGACCGTGGTCGAGGCTTTGCCGCGCGTGCTGGCGCAGTATGACGCGGAGCTCACCCGGCCGGTGGTCAAGCGGCTCGCCGCGCTCGGCATCGAGGTGATGACGGGCGCCAAGGCCAAGAGGACCAAGGGCGACGTGCTGCTGGTCGAGACTTCGGACGGCAAGAGCGCCAAGGTCGCCGCCGACAGGATCCTGATCACGGTCGGCCGCAAGCCGGTCACCGAAGGCTGGGGGCTCGAGCAGATCGATCTCGATATGGCGGGAAAATTCATCCGCATCGACGACCAGTGCCGCACTTCGATGCGCGGCGTCTTCGCCATCGGCGACGTCACCGGCGAGCCAATGCTGGCGCACCGGGCGATGGCGCAAGGCGAAATGGTCGCCGAGTTCGTCGCCGGCCACAAACGCAGCTGGGACAAGCGCTCGATTCCCGCCGTCTGCTTCACCGATCCCGAACTGGTGACGGCTGGCCTGTCGCCGGAGGAGGCGAAGGCTCATGGCGGCGAGATCAAGGTAGGCATGTTCCCGTTCGCCGCCAACGGCCGCGCCATGACGAAGCTCGGCGAAGACGGGTTCGTCCGCGTCGTGGCGCGGGCCGACAACCATCTGATGCTCGGCATCCAGGCGGTCGGGCAGGGTGTGTCGGAACTGGCGGCGGCCTTCGGCCTGGCGCTGGAAATGGGTGCGCGGCTGGAGGATATCGCCGGCACCATCCATGCGCATCCGACGCAAGGCGAAGGCTTCCAGGAAGCGGCGCTGAAGGCGCTGGGCCACGCGCTGCATATTTGAGGGGCGGTTCTTCCTTGTTCCTCTCCCTCCGGAGGGGGGAGAGGTGGCGCTGCGAAGCAGCGACGGAGTGGGGGAAGCCGGTCCTCAAATGCGCTGCCGCTGGTACCCCACCACGCAGCCTCGATCAGGGCGAGGCGCTTGAAATAACAACGACCGAGCCAGGTCGACCCCCACTCCGTCGAGCTTCGCTCGACACCTCTCCCCCGGTCGACGGGGGAGAGGAATGGCGCGAACCTTGCTCCTCTAGGCTCCTTTCCTTTCCCCCGATCGACGGGGAGAGGAAGAGGGGCGCCGCCTCACCCCGCGAGCCGGCTCACCATCTCATGTTGAGCATAGGCGCGACCAAAACGATTGGCGAGGAAGGCGTCGAGGGCGATGTCTTCCTGCTTGATGAAACCGGTCGCCGGCAAAGTCCCGTCGGCCAGCATGTCGAGCACGGCGCAGATGCCGGACGCGGTGGTGATCTGGATGGCGCTGCGCATCACCTCGCCGACCCGCTTCGAATAGATCTTGTTGGCGTAGGTTTCCTGCAGCAGGCGGCCGTTCTTGCGGCCCGAGACGGTGACGAAGACGATGACCACGTCCTGCAGCGTCGCCGGCAGGGCGCTCTCGAAAATGTCCTTCAGCACGTCGCGGCGGTGGCGCAGGCCAAGGTCGTTGAGCAGCGCCTTCATGATCGCGGCGTGGCCGGGGTAGCGGATGGTGCGGTAGTTGAGCGTGCGCACCTTGCCCTTCAGCGTCTCGGCCAGCGTGCCCAGCCCGCCCGAGGTGTTGAACGCCTCGTAGGTGACGCCGTCGAGCGAGAATTCCTCGCGCTCCTCCAGCGGCGGCACTTCGATCAGCTCGCCCTCGACGATCGCCTCGCAGGGTTCGCAATATTCGTTGATGACGCCGTCGGTGCTCCAGGTCAGGTTGTAGTTCAAGGCATTGGACGGGTATTGCGGCAGCGCGCCGACGCGCATGCGCACGCTCTCCAGCGAATCGAAACGGCTGGCCAGATCATTGGCGACGATCGAAATGAAACCCGGCGCCAGGCCGCATTGCGGGATGAAGGCGCTCTTGGCCGCACGCGCCAGTTGCTTCACCCGCCTGGTGCTGACGACGTCCTCGGTCAGGTCGAGATAGTGCACGCCGGCACTTGCCGCCGCCTCGGCGATGCGCGTGGTCAGGTGGAAAGGGGCGGCGCTGAGCACCGCGAACTTGCTGGCCAAGGCCGCTTCGAGCGCGCCCGGTGCTTCGATGTCGAGTTCCAGCGTGGCGACCGTTGCCGGCAGTTCGGCGGCAATGAGCTGCGCTGTCGAGCGGTCGACGAGGGTGACCTGATAGTCTCCCGTGGCGGCGAGCATCTCGGCAATGGTCGAGCCGATCTTGCCGGCGCCGACAACAACAATTTTCTTCATGAAACGTCCCTCACCCAAAAGCAGAACTTTGATGGACAGAATCGCAGCTTGCCCGTCGAAAGGAAGCGTGGAATTGTTCGAAACGAAACTCTGATTGTGCAATCTGCCGATAGGATTCGTTGAAATGCTCAGTGACGCCGAACAAGCCCTGCTTTCCCTGCTGCGCGACAATGCGCGCGCCTCGACCGCCGAACTCGCGCGGAAACTGGGCGTGTCACGGACGACCGTGCAGAGCCGGATCGAACGGCTGGAACAGCGCGGCATCATCACGGGCTATGGTGTCCGGCTGGCGCCGGACTACGAGCAGGGGCTGGTGCGAGCGCATGTGCTGCTCACCGTGACGCCCAAGCTCGCCGACAAGGTGGTGCGCGGCCTGCAGGCGCTGGCGCCGGTCCGGACGCTGCATTCGGTGAGCGGCAATTTCGACATGATCGTCATCGTCGACGCGCCGTCGATCCGCGACCTCGACATGCTGCTCGACCGGATCGGCGCCATGGACGGGGTCGAGCGGACCTTGTCGTCGATCATCCTGTCGACGCGCATCGATCGCTGACTGCGCCGATGGCGCTGTCTTCTGCGATTTGGCTAAGGCGTGCGACATCCGATCTCCCCCCCTTGGGGGGGAGATGGCCGGCAGGCCAGAGGGGGGTGGGAAGGATCGCCGGCCATAGCCAAGCCATGAACCCGCCTATGTGGCCGCGATGGATTGATAGGTCGGCGGGACAGCAGCCCCCTCTGCCTTGCCACGCATCTCCCCCGCAAGGGGGAGATCGGCCGTGAGTTCGGTCTTCGCCCATTTTCGAAGAAGCTTTGCCGACTAATCAACAGAGACAGGAAAGGTCACCACCACCGCGAGACCTGGCCGACAATCCACGAGCGCGACGGTCGCGCCATGCAGATCGGCGATGGCCCTGACAAGGCTGAGGCCGAGGCCGCTGCCCGGGCTCGATCGGCTGTGGTCCAGCCGGTAAAGCCGCTGGAACACTTTTTCGCGCTCGTCGGCGGGAATGCCCGGGCCATTGTCGGCGACGCTGGCGACTACGCGTTCGCCCCGGCGCGTCACCGACAGCTTGATGGTCGTGCCGGGCGGGCAATGGCGCAGCGCATTCTCGACCAGATTGGCGAACATCTGGGTCAGCAGCTCGCGATCGCCGTGGATCCGGTCCGCCGTTTCCTGCAGCTGCGCTGGCGCCAGCACTTTGCCGTCGTCCTCGGCCACTTCGGTGTAGATTTCGGCGATGGTCCGCAGCACCTCGCCGAGATCGACCTCGGTGAACCGCGCCCTGCGCGCTCCGGCCTCGATCTGGGCAATGCGCAACAGCGCATCGAAGGTCTCGTTGATCTGCAGGCTCTCGGCATGGGCGTCGGC
The DNA here is from genome assembly GCF_042682105.1 of Mesorhizobium calcicola. Classification (NCBI taxonomy): domain Bacteria; kingdom Pseudomonadati; phylum Pseudomonadota; class Alphaproteobacteria; order Hyphomicrobiales; family Phyllobacteriaceae; genus Mesorhizobium; species Mesorhizobium calcicola. Next base: position 58,751 of record NZ_JBHUGY010000020.1, on the reverse strand, counting down.
CAGTTCACTGGCGACCTGTTGGCCCGAGATGTTCTTTTCAGTCGCGGTGTCGAGGATCATCTGCAGCCGGTTGAGCGGCGTCTTCAGGTCGTGGGCGATGTTGGCGCTGACCTGTTTCATGCCTTCGACCAGCGCCGACAGGCGGTCGAGCGCCGCGTTGACCTGGCTGGAGACGATGTCGATGTCGTCGCCCTTGCCGGTCAGCGGAATGCGGGTATCCAGCCGGCCATGCGAGACGTCGACCATGGTGGCGGCGATGCCGTCGAGCCGGCGCTGGACGCGCGAGGCGAGCAGGGCGCCGCCGGCGACCGCCAGGCCGGTGATGATCAGGGTTGCCCAGCCGAAGCTCATCAGCATGATCGTTTCCAGTTCCTCCGTCTCGGACAGGCTGAAGGCGACCGTCAGATTGTTGCCGCCGACCGAGCCGGAATAGGCGCGGTATTCGGCGCCCGGCGGCACGCCAGGCATTTCGGCGCTGAACATCGAGAAGCCGTCGGGAAGCCCTGCCGCGGTGAAATTGCCGGCCAGGCGATTCCCGGCCGCGTCGGTCAGCGAAAACAGCTGTTCCTTCTTCGGACTGCGCAGGGCGTGGCTTTCGATGGTCTCCACAAGCTCCTTGAGATCAGTGTCGGCATAGGTCGCGGCGACGACCGCGTAGGTTTCCTTGATGGTGTCGTCGAGCTGTTCGGCAAGATCGGCGCTCATCATCTGGTAGACGATGGCGCCCGACAGCACGAAGGCCAGCATGAACAGGAAGGCGAAGGTCAGGGCGAGCCGGAACGGCGTGCTGCGCAGCAGGCGGGACCATGTCTGCGTCATGGCGGTGCGTGCAGGCTGTAGCCGGTGTTGCGGACCGTGTGGATGAGCTGGGTTTCGAACGGCTTGTCGATCTTGGTCCGCAGCCGGCTGATATGGGTTTCGACGACGCTGGTCCTGGGATCGAAATGAAAATCCCAGACGCGCTCGAGCAGCATGGTGCGGGTGATGACGCGGCCCTCGCCGCGCATCAGCACCTCCAGCAGGCTGAACTCCCGCGGCTGCAGGTCGATCGGCTGGCCCCGCCGCGTGACGCGCCGCTGGATCAGGTCCATCTCGAGATCGGCGACCCGCAGGACGGTCTTCTGCTCCTGCGCGGCCGGCCGCCGGCCAAGCGCGTTGATGCGGGCGATCAGTTCGGAAAAGGCGAAGGGCTTGACCAGATAGTCGTCGCCGCCGGCTTCGAGCCCCTCGACGCGGTCGTCGACGCCGCCGACGGAGGTGAGGAAGATCGCCGGCGTCCGCACGCCCGCGGCGCGGATCGCCTTGACCATCGACAGGCCGTCGAGGCCCGGGATCATGCGATCGGCGACGATCACGTCATAGCTGCCGCTGGTCGCAGCGAACAGCGCGTCGTGACCGTTGCGCAGCAAGTCGCAGACATGGCCGGCCTCGGTCAATCCCCTGACGATGTAGTCGGCCGTCCTGTGGTCGTCCTCGACAAGAAGAAGTCGCATGGCGGTTCCGGTTGGTTGCCGAGATCGGCGAGAGGCTAGCACCGGCACGGGTCCGTTCCTAGGATGGCGTGAGGCCGCGGCAGGCCCGTGGCACTTTCATCATGAACGTTCGAGGTTGGCCGAAAACCTCCCAACTTCGTCATCCCTGGGCGGAGCAGGAGCGAAGCTCCGTCGCGGAGACCCTGGGATCCATGCCGCGACGCCAAAGTGATGCTGCGGTGCAGAATTCGGCTCCGCGGCACTCTACGGCCAAGGTCGCGGCATGGATCCTCGGGTCTGCGCTGCGTCGCTGCGCTCCTTGCTCCGCCCGTGGATGACGAAGCGAAGGGCGTTCCGGCTAATCGCCCACGCATGCATTCGACAAAACTTCGCCTAGTCCGATTCCGCCAAGAGCTCGTCTGCCTCGTCGGCTGTCCTCTTCAGAATTCACGCCGCCTGTCCGGCGGCTTACAAATTCGTAAGAATGGGCGCGGGCGGCGCGAAAGGCCTTTACGAATGCCTCGCGGTGCGCTGATAGAAGCTTGGCGCGCCTTGCATCCGCCATCAATGTGGTGATCCAGTGCCCCCGGGCGGGGCTTGCCAAACGCCCCGCTTGCCAGTGGCCCAGGAAAACACGATGACCTATGCTTCCCTGAAACCGATTTCACGGGCCTTCGACCAGCGCAAGCGGCTGATCTTCGTGCGGGTTGCGGCGGTGCTTGCGGTGCTGCTTCTGTTTCTCACAAAACCGGCGCTCAGCGAGGGCTCGAACGGGCACGAGGCGCTCGAATTCCTCGGCCTCTGCCTGGTGCTGGTCTGCGTCGGCGGACGGCTGTGGAGCATCCTCTATGTCGGCGGCAAGAAGAACGAGGAACTGGTCTCGACGGGACCGTTCTCGATGACCCAGAACCCGCTCTATTTTTTCTCGACGGTCGGCGCGGCCGGCGTTGGGTTGCTCTACGGCTCGCTGCTGGCGGCGGTGGCGCTGGGCCTTGCCAGCTTTTTCATCTTTCGCGTCACGGCGCGCAAGGAAGCCGGATTTCTGCTCGGCAAGTTCGGCCCGACCTACCTTGCCTATGTCAAGAGCACGCCCCGGTTCTGGCCAAATCCGCTTCTGTACCACGACAATGACGAGCTGCGGTTCTCGACGCGGGCGCTCAAGCGCACGTTCTATGACGGGCTCTACTTCCTGGCCATCTTCCCGGCCATCGAACTGGTCGAGCATTTTCGCGCGACCGGCCTGCTGTTCCCGGCCCTCGTCACCCTCTACTGATACCTTTGCGCTTTAGCCGCCAAGCGGATACGGCATGTAGCCGACGAAGCCGGCGATCTTCCAGCTGCCGCCGACCCTGGTGCAGAAATACAGCGTCTGCCATTTCAGCCTGTCGACGCTGCTGTCCGCCTTGGCGACGGAACCGTCGAATTTCTTGTGTAGCACGGCGCGGTCGCCGTCGACATCGATATCGCGCATGTTGGTGACGCGAAACAGCGCCTCGCGCAGCGGCTCGGCGAATTTGGTCGCCGCGGTCTCCCTGGCCTGGCGCAGCCACTCGTCGCGATAGACGTCCAGCCGGGGAAACTGCAGCCGCCAGGCGTCGGCATTGCCGAGGAAATGCGCGTGCATGCCGAAGAAGCTTTCGGCGACGAAGTCATTCTCGACCATCGACCAGTCCTGGCCGATGAAGGCGTCGATGTCGCGCCGCACCAGCATGTCCCAGAGCGCATGGCGATCGGCATCGCCGGCCGGAAACGGGTTCTTGTCGTAGGTCATTTTTTACTCTCTCCGGTCGGGAAAATGCGTCTATGCGTTGCTGCGCCGAGGCCGCCTGACGGCGCGCTCGATGCAAGCGCACCTGTAATAAAGCAACATGAATTCCCAGAAATGTTGCTTTATTACAAGGCCTCTATGACGATTGGGGGCGATCGGGTTAAATGGCGGCCGAAGCGGCGCCGTCATAGCGTCCCGTCACCCACCAGAGGAGGTCATCCCGTGCCGAAACAATGTTTTGGAACATCGCATGTGCCGCTGTCGCCGGCCGTGCGCGCCGGCGATTTCGTCTATATCTCGGGCCAGGTTCCCATCGGCGGCGACGGCATCGTGGTCAAGGGCGGCATAGCGGAACAGACCGAACAGGTGTTCGCCAATGTGAAGGCGGCACTGGCGCTCGCCGGCTGCACCCTGGACGATGTCGTCAAGACCACGGTCTGGCTGGAGGATGCGCGCGATTTCGGCGCCTTCAACGTCGTCTATGCCAGGCACTTTCCGAAGAACCCGCCGGCCCGCACCACGGTCGAGTCGCGGCTGATGATCGACATCAAGATCGAAGTTGAAGCCGTCGCCTACCGGCCGGTCTGAGCGGACAGGCAACGGAGGTTACCCTTATGCAATTCGACCTCCTGCTGAAGGGCGGCCGGCTGATCGATCCGGCCTCCGGGCTCGATGCGCCGCGCGATGTCGCTATCGCCAAGGGCCGCATCGCCGCGGTCGATGCCGATATTCCGGCCGACCGCGCCACGCAAATCGTCGACGCGACCGGCTGCATCGTCACGCCGGGCCTGGTCGACCTGCACAGCCACGTCTATTGGGGCGGCACCTCGCTCGGCGTCGATGCCGACCGGCTGGCCGCCAAGAGCGGCACCACCACCTTCATCGATGCGGGCAGTGCCGGAGCCGGCAATTTCCTCGGCTTCCGCCGCCATGTCATCGATCGCTCGAAGGTCCGCATCCTCGCCTATGTCAACATTTCCTTTGCCGGCATCTTCGGCTTTTCGCGGACGGTGTCGGTCGGCGAGTGCGGCGACCTGAGGCTCTGCGAGCCGCGCGAGGCGGTCGCCGCGGCACGCGAGCATCGCGATGTCGTGGTCGGCGTGAAAGTCCGCTCCGGCCGCCATGCCGGCGGCACCAGCGGCATCGCCCCGGTCGACCTGGCGCTGGAGGCCGCCGACCAGGCCGGCCTGCCGCTGATGGCGCATATCGACGAGCCGCCGCCCGGCCGCTCGGAAGTGCTGCCGCGGCTGCGCAAGGGCGATATCCTCACCCATTGCTTCCGCCCGTTCCCCAACGCGCCGGTCTTCGCCTCCGGCGCGGTGCGGCCCGATATGCGGCTGGCGCGCGAGCGCGGCGTCATCTTCGACCTCGGCCATGGCATGGGCTCGTTCGATTTCGCGGTCGCCCGCGCCATGCTCGAGGAAGGGCTGGCGCCCGACGTGATCAGCAGCGACGTCCATCTCTACTGCGTCGACGGGCCGGCCTTCGATATCCTGGTCTGCATGTCGAAGCTTTTGGCGCTCGGCATGCCGCTGGTCGAGGTCCTGCGCGCCGCGACGCAAGCGCCGGCTCGGGCGATCGCGAGGCCTGACCTCGGCACGCTGGCGGTCGGCACCGTCGGCGATGTCGCGGTGCTCCGGCAGCGCGCGGGCCGCTTCACCTTCGTCGACGCGGTCGGCGCCGCGCTGGTCGCCGACCAGCGGCTGGTGTCGGAAGGCATCGTCATCGGCGGCACCTGGTGGCCGAACGAGGGGGAGGTCGACGAAACCGAGCGCTTCGAGGCGCATACCGCGCATACGCATGTCGAGGTGGCCGCGCGCCATTTCGGGCATCGGCATGATTAGCGGATCTCACCCCAGAGGGGGAGATTGCCGACAGGCTTGTGCTTGTCTTGCAGCGGCTGCGCGTTGGCGATGGCTTCCCCCACTCCGTCGCTGCTTCGCAGCGCCACCTCTCCCCCACCGGAGGGAGAGGAAGGGAGCCAGCCTGGTTAAGCTCGCGCCTTTCCTCTCCCCCGTCCACCGGGGGAGAGGTGTCGAGCGAAGCTCGACGGAGTGGGGGTCGACCTCTCACCGAAGCATGCTTCCGCCTCACCGCCCAGCGTTGCTCACCGCCCCGTAAACCGGCGTCGCAATCCCTTCCATGCGTGCCTTGATCTGCAGCGCCACGTATTTGGAGTAAAACCGCGACAGCGCCAGGTTGCCGCCGTGGAACCACAGCGCGTCCTGCGCCGTCGGCTTCCACATGTTGCGCAGCTCGCCTTGCCATGGTCCGGGGTCGCCCTTGACGCCCGAGCCGAGCCCCCAGCACGGGCCGACCTTGTCGGCGACCTCGCGCGAGACGATCATGGCCACGGTCTCGTTCATCGACTGGTAGCCGGTGCAAGCGACGATCGCGTCGGCGGCGAGTTCGCTGCCGTCCTCGAAAAGGATGCCGGTCGGCGTCAGCGATCTGATGGCGACGCCGCTGCGGACGCCGATCTCGCCGCCGATGATCAGCTCGGAGGCGCCGACATCGATGTAGAAGCCGGAGCCGGTGCGGTAGGCCTTCATCAGCAGGCCGGTCTCGTCGTCGCCGAAATCTATGGCGAAGCCGGCGGCGCGCAGGCGGTCGTAGAAGGCCGCGTCGCGTGCCTTGATCACCTCGTAGAGCGCCTGCTGGCCCTTGGGCACCAGCGCGAACGGCGCCGAGGCGACGATCATGTCGGCCTTCTCGGTGGTGATGCCGCGCGCCAGCGCGTTCTCCGAAAAGATCTCGAAGCCGACTTCCATCAGCGTGTCCGATTTGACCACGGTGGTCGGCGAGCGCTGGACCATGGTCACCTCGGCGCCGCTTTCCCAAAGATCGACGCTGAGGTCATGCCCGGAGCTTGCCGCGCCGATGACGGCGACCTTTTTGCCACGGAATTTCTCGCCGCTGGAATACTGGCTGGAATGCAGCAGCTCGCCCTTGAACGCGTCGGCGCCCGGCGGATCGATCCGCCGTGGCGGACCATAGGCGCCGGTGGCAAAGACGATGTGCTTCGGCTTCAGCGTGATGTGGCGGCCGACGCGATCGACGACGACGGTCCAGACCTTTTCGGCCTCGTCATAGGACGCGCTGAGGCATTTGGTGGCGACCCAGTAGTTGAGCTCCATGACGCGCGTGTACATTTCCAGCCAGTCGCCCATCTTGTCCTTGGGCGTGAACACCGGCCAGTTTTCTGGGAACGGAATGTAGGGCAGATGGTCGTACCAGACCGGGTCGTGCAGCACGAGCGAGCGGTAGCGGTTGCGCCAGGAATCGCCGGGCCGGGAGTTCTTCTCGATGACAATGGTCGGCACGCCCAATTGCCGCAGCCGTGCGCCGAGCATGATACCGCCCTGGCCGCCGCCGATGACCAGGCAGTAGGGCTGTTCGCCGGCGCCGAGGTCGCGTGTCTCGCGCGCCCGCGCCTCCGACCAGGTCTCGCGGTTCGGGTCGGCCTTGTGGCGCACGCCGAGCGGCCGCGCCGGTCCCTTGCGCTCCTCGAACCCTTTCAGGTCGGTCATCGCGGTGAACAGCGTCCGGCAGCGGCCATCGCGCAGGCGCATGATGCCCTGGCCCGAAGCGACTGCCGTTTCGAAGCGGAACCAGGCCTCGATGGTGCCCTCGTCGGAAGTCGCCTCGCCGGTCAGCTGCCACGCCGTCGGCCTCGTCGTCGCCAGCGTCGCCGCAAGCATGTCGACGATCGCCTCGCGGCCTTCCATGGTCGTGATGTTCCAGGTGAAGGTCAGGAGGTCGCGCCAGTAACAGTCGTCGACGAACAGGTTGCCCGCCGCCACCCCGTCGCCCGCATCGAGCGCCTTGGCAAAGGACCCGAGCCATGCGGCCGCCTGCTTCGATGGTGCCATGTCGAGCATTTTCTTTCCTCTTCCTGCAACATTCCTATGATGCGCCTGCTTGGTACCCTAACCAATGACCTCCAGCCGCCTCGGCAGGCGGTTCATGGCGACAGGCCCGTCCGGCGTGATCAGGAACTGGTCCTCGAGGTTGAAGCTGGCAAGGCCGTCGATGTAGAGCGGGATCTCGAAGGCCAGCACCATGCCGGCCTCGATCAAGACATCGCTGTCGGCCGCAATGAACGGCCATTGCTCGGAAAACACCGACTGGCCGACGCCATGGCCGAAATGGCCGCGGCGGTAGGAGCGCAGCCCTTGCCGCGCCAGGCTGTCGCTGGCGACGCGATGCACGTGGGCGAGTTTGTTGCCGGGGACGAGTTCGGCGAGTCCGTCTTCGAAGGCCCGCTCGGCGATGGCATGCAACTCGGCCTGCTCGGCGGATGGCGGCCCGAAAATGAAGTTGCGCGACATGTCGGAGGCGTAGCCGCCGACGGTGCAGACCATGTCGCACTTCAGCGGGTCGCCAGGCATGGCTTTCGCATCGGCGGCTTTGGCCCGGGCCCCCAGCGTCACATATTCGGCTGAGGTGACCGGATGCGACAGACCCGCGGCAGCCGTGGCAACGCCGTCCCGGTAGAGCGCAATGAGATCGGCCTGGCGCATGCCGGCCATTGCGTCCACCTGCAGCCGGTCCAGTCCGGCTTCCGACAGGATGATGCCTTGCTGGAGCAGGTCGATCTCGCGCGGCGACTTCACCGCCCGCAACCGATCGAGCACCGCCGAACCGTCGACCATCGAACAGCCCGACAGCATCGCCTGCATGGCTGAAAAATCGGTGGCGGCAATGAAATCGAGATCGACGCCGATCGTCGCGCGGTCGAGCCCGAACCCGGTCAGTATCTGCTTCAGCTCGCGGACGGAATTGGCCAGTTCGAATGTCGCCGGCCGTGAAAAACCGGGCGGCCGGCCTGACGATGCGAGACCGGCCTCGATGCGTTGCGCCAGCCCGTGCCCGTAGGTCGAGGCGTCGAGCGTCGCGGATTCGATCCAGATCGGGTGGCTGCGGACCACAGCGTCGGGGAGGGCCGCTTGCAACTGTGCCGCGTTGAAATCCGCCACCACGACGCCGACCGGCAGGTCCTGCCGGGCCGGGATGACGACGAAGCCGGCGCCGGCTCGCCGGAACAGTCCCGCCGGGCCGACCCAGGCACCGGTCGCATAATGGAACGCCTCGGGCGCGCAGAGCACCAGCGCCCCGATGCCGGCGCGGTCCATCAGTTGCGTCGCGCGCAGGCGGTCGACAAAGCCCGTCATGGATGTTCTCCGGATGTCCGAAGCGGCAACGGAGCATTGCGGGCGTCGACAATCAAGACGCAAGATGCCGGCAAGCGGCGCTGCGGGACGAGGATCCGGATGTTGGCGCTGCCCCTCACCTGCCTGCCGGCGTTCGTCGTTCAAAAAGCCAAGCAATTGGCTTTTCGTCCGCTGCACGGACCACTTCTCACCTCCCCGTAAAGTGACGGGGAGTGGGGCGCTCTCATCGATGGTTTCGCCAATTGTCAGCGCTGCAGAAAAGGCGCCGTCGTTGCGGCCAGCCTCCTTCTCCCCGTCACTATACGAGGAGAAGTGCCCGGCAGGGCGATGAGGGGCGGCGCTGACTTCGACAATTGATGGCTTCCGCCACAACCCGGAAACTGTCTTGGTAGTCTGAAGCGGATTGCTCTGGCTGCAAAACAGCAGACGGACCCGCTACTTGATGGATTCCAGCTTGGCGACCGCGGCCGTGAAGCCGGCCAGCGACACCGGGATGGTGACCGGCTTGCGGGTGACCGATTCCATGCCGATGTTCAGATTGGTTCCCGACTTCATGGTTTTGATGAGGTCCGCCGACAGCGGCGTGGCGGCATAGGCGCCATTCTGGTCGCTGGTCTGGATGGCGAGGACTGTTTTCTGGCCCTGGTCGATCTGGAAGGACGCGCCGGACGGCAGGAACAGCCCATGCGGCAAGGCAAGCAGCATGGCGAGGCCGCCATTGCCGCTGTCGCGGCGCACGGTCACGGTCAGCACGCGCTGTCCGGACTTGGCTTCGGTCAGGTTCTGCGACACCTGGCACTGAAGCTCGGCGGTTGCCGAGCCGCTGGAGCAGTTCACCGCCCACGGATTGGCATCGGCCGGTTTTGCACTGGAATCAGCCGGTTTCGGCTGGGCCGGCTTGGCGTCCTCGGCAAGGGCCGGTCCAGCGGCGGCCAAGATCAGCCACAGGGCGGCCGAACCCGCGATTGTTAGCTTAGTGCGAGCTAAAATAGATGCCATGTTCTTTATGCCCCGCATTCTTTCTTGCCCCGCCAGTCATTCTCTTGCGTGGGGCTTGATACAACACTGGGGACTGTTCCGGAAGCCGCGCACCGGCTAAGCAAGCCGGGAAAATTACTGTGACCTTTCGGACACACGAAAGAAAATTGGAGGAAACCCGTAGAAATCGAAGGATTCGAGACTCGCTCTACAATACAATTCGATTAAGAATCCACGGGCGGGACGTGCGGTCCCAGAAGGACTCGCCAGGGATGGGAACTACCGAGAATTCTCGGCAAGTTGGTGAGATGGTGGCGCGTGGAGGGGACTTCCACGTGCGCGCCGGTTATCGCCGTTCACTAATCGCCAGACAGCTGTGGAAGACGACGGCGCTTACGACGCTGGCGCTCGGTCTCTCGGGCATGGCCGCCTATGCCGATCCGAACGGGCTGTGGCAGCCGCAGATCCGCGCCATCATTGGCGCCGACAACAATGGCGGCAACGCCGCGCTCGAAGGTTTCATCCCGCTCAAGCAGACGGCCGAATCAGTGCTGTTCCTGGATGTCCGGGCCAAGCATGATTTCAAGGACGGTTTCGGCCAGGATGTCGGCCTCGGCGTCCGCCGTATCGTCAACCCCGACCTGATGGTCGGCGGCTACGCCTATATCAACGTCGAGAACTTCAACAGCAACCAGTTCACCGCCGCCACGCTCGGCGCCGAGGCGATCACGCCGCATTTCGACGCGCATCTGAACGTCTATCTGCCGATCAAGGGCGACTACAGCGATCACTCGACCAGTTCGACCCTGTCGATGGTCGGAAACCAGCTGCTCGAGCAGATCACGGCGCTCGATCATCGCCAATACGCGGCGTGGGGTATCGAGGGTGAGGTCGGCGCACAGGTGCCGATCAACCTGCCCGACAAGCATTCGCTGCGCCTGGATATCGGCGGTTATCACTTCGAGGATCCGCACGGCGACGACCACAGCGTCACCGGCGCCAAGGCCGGGTTCGAATATACGATCGGCGATGTCTTCGGCAGCAACACCTCGCTGGTCTTCGCCGGCGAAGTCCGCAACGACAATCGCGACGACACCCAGTTTGCCGGCAGCGTCCGGCTGAATATCCCGTTCAATCCGGGCCACGGCTCGGGCGATGCCGACGACGGGGCCGACAGCGGGCCGCAGTCGGTCTATCCGGTCAGCGAAGGCCTGCGCAAGCGCGTCAACGAGCGCGTGCGCGGTGGTATCGGCGTCAGGATCCACTCGCAGGACGTGACCGGCGGCACGACGACGCGCGTCGCCATCAACGCCGCCACCAACGCCGCCTTCGGCAAATTCTATTTCGCCGACGGCGGCCTGGCCGGCGCCGGCACGCTGGCCGACCCGACGACGCTGGACGATGCCGTGACCAAGGCCGGCGCGAACGGTTTCGTCGTGGCGCTCGGCGGCAATGGCAACCTGACAACCGCCGGGGTGACGCTTGCCAATGGCCAGACCGTCATCGGCGGTGGCGGCAGCGTTACCGCAAAACTCTTCAACGGCAGCACCAGCACCTTCAACCTGGGCGGCAGCAACGGCACGATCCAGGGCACCAACGTCGCCAACAACGTTATTACGCTGGGCAATGGCAACACGCTGAGCGGCATCACCATCACCGGTGGCGCCGACGGCATCTTCGGCAACAACATCACCGGCGCCACGCTGACCAATGTCACGGTGACCGGTGCCGGCGGCAATGGCGCCGACTTCACGGGCACCTCGACCGGCATCAAGGGCTCGGATTTCACGGCGACGAACAACGGCCTCGACGGCCTGCACATCGAAGGCGACGGCACCTACAATTTCGCCGGCACGACGCTGCTGCAGGGCAATGGCGACGACGGCCTCGATGCCACCGGTCATGGCACCTATACGTTCGCGACGCTCAACGCCAAGGACAATGCCGACCGCGGCATCACCGTTCAGGGCACCTCGACATCGGGCAGCTTCACCACCACCGGCGGCGCCGTGTCGGGCAATGGCGGCACCGCCGTCTTCATCGATCCGATCACCGCGCATGTGGTGCTCGATTCGATCACCCAGGACGGCGGCACGTCGGGCGTCGTGCTCGACCAGGTCTCAGGCAGCTTCACCGTCAACGGCGCGACGACGATCTCGAACACGACCGGACCGGCGATCGCCATTTCGAATTCGCCGGCGGCGATCCGCTTCGGCGACGTCGCCATCTCGGCCCCCGGCGGCGACGGCATTTCGTTTGCCGGCGTCAATGCGGCGGTGGTCGCCGGCAACATCGTCATCTCCGGCCTCGGTGTCGGCACCGGCCTCGACTTCTCCGGCAGCCACACGAACTTCACCGCGCAGTCGCTCAACATCACCGGCACCGGTGCCGCCGGCTCGATCGGCATCGATCTCTCGTCGCCGACCGCGGGCGGGGCAACGATCGTCATCACCAATGGCGGCGCCATCGCCGGTGTCGACACCGGCGTGCGCTTCGGCGTTGCCGGCTCACTGGCCAATTCGGCCAATGCCGAGTTCAGCTTCGGCGGCGGGTCCATTGCCGGCATCACCGCTTCGCTCGACGCGCGCGGCCTCAACCAGACGCTCGGCCACTATGCGTTCGGCTCGACCACGTTCAGCGGCCCGATGCTGTTCGACACGCAGAACGTGATCTTCGTCGGCGCGTCGGCGACCGGCTCGGGCAGCGGCTCTTCGCTTCTGGACCTGGCCTCGATCGCGACAGCCGATGCCAACACCGACGCCGATGCGATCTTCGTGCTGGTCAATCGCGGCACGGCCATCGACGATACCGACGGCTTCTCGCTGAGCGCCGGGCAGACGCTGGCCTCGTTCGGCAATGGGCGGACCTTCTCGCTCGGCGGCATCCCGGTCAACGTGACCGGCGACAATATTTCGCATACCGGCGTCGTCTCGGACAGCCAGGGTGCGGCAACGCTGACCGATAGCGGTTCCGGCGATGTCGTAACGCTGGGCGAAAGCTCCTCGCTGCTCGACTTCAACATCGCCGGCGGCAACGCGAACGGCGTGCATGGCAGCAATGTGACCGGCGTGACGATAAGCGGCCTCAATGTCAGCGGCGCGTTCCTCGACGGGTTGCTGTTTGAAGGCGCTAGCAATGTCGCGGGCAACGATGTGACCTCGAACGGCAATGTCGGCGCTGGCCTGCATATCGAGGGCGGCGGCACCTATGCCTTCAATGGCACGACAGGGCTTTCGGGCAATTCCGGCGACGGCCTGTCCATCAACGGAGACGGGACATACGCGTTTCAGACGCTGAACGTAGCCGACAACTTCGGCTTCGGCGTGAACGTTCTCTCCACTGCCGGCACACTCAGCACCACTGGCGGTGCGATCTCCGGCAATGGTGATGTCGGTGTCTCCGTGCACGGCGCTAATCTCGACATGACGCTGACCAGCCTGACGCATAGCGGCGGCCTGGACGGTCTCTTGCTTGCTGGAATTTCGGGGAATTTCGCCGTTTCCGGGGCAACGACGGTCAGCAACGTAGCGACTATCGGCGTGGTGGTCGTCGACAGCACGGCCAATGTCAATTTCGGCGCTGTCAACGTCTCGAACGTCGGCTTGGGCGGCGACGGCATCAACATCCAGAATTCCGCGGGCGCCGTCACATTCGGTGGGCCGGTCGCCATGACTGATATCCATGGAAATGGAATCCTCGTCCAGAATTCCGCGGGCGCTGTCACGTTCGGCGGGTCGGTCGCCATGACCCATATCGATGGTGATGGTATTCTCGCTAGCGGCAATTCCGGCACTGTGACGTTCGGCGATGTGAGCATCGGCCAGCCGGGCCAGAACGGCATCGACGTCCAGGGCGTCAACGGCACGATCGGCTTCGGCAACATCGACATCACCGGCCTGCCGACCGGCAAGACCGGGCTCGACCTGTCGGGCAGCCAGTCGACCTTCACCGCCACATCGCTCGACATCGCTGGCGCCGGCAGTTCGACCGGCATCGATCTTTCCGGCACCACCGGCGGCTCGGTAACGATCGGCACCGGCACCATTTCGGCCGGCACCGGCGTGCAGATGGGCACGCATGGGGCCGCCGGAACCAGCGCCAACACGGCCTTCTCGTTTGGCACGGCCGGCGGTGCGTCGATCACCGGGACGACGGCTTCGCTCGACATGCGCGGCCTGAACCCGGGCAGCGGCACTTATGCCTTCAACGACACCCATCTCGTCGGACCGCAGCTTTACGACGTCGCCAATGTCATCTATGTCGGCGCCACCAGCACCGGCCTTGGCGACGGCTCCAGCGCCAGCAATTTGATCAATGCGGCGGCGGCCGACGACCTGACCACCGTTGGCAGCACGATCTTCGTGCTGGTCAAGACAGCGGCTGTCCAGACCACCGACACCGATGCCGACGGGTTCACGCTGGCCAATGGCCAGTCGATCGTTTCGTTCGCCAATGGCGGCACAGTTCTCCTCGGCGCGCCGCCAGCCAATGTCACCGGCACCGAGGTCGTTACCGGCACGACGCAGGCCGATCCGTTCGGCTTCGGCGGGGCAACGCTCAACAACACCACCAACAGCACCATCGACCTCGCCAACGGCAACCTGGTCAAGAACCTCAGCGTCAGCAACGGCATAGGCGTGGCCATCGATGGAACCGCGTCCAGCGGCCTGAACGTCGGTGGCGTAACGATCGCGGGTGCCGCCACCGGTCTCGTCCTCGACGGCGCGTCGGGCACCGTCACAATCGACAATCTGCACATCCAGGCCCCAGGCCAGACCGGCATCGTGCTCGTCGATTCGGCCGCGACCGTCAACTTCACCGGCAACACGACGATTGCCGGCAGCAGCGTCAACGCCGTGCTGGCCAACAATTTCGACGGCACCGCGACCTTCAACGATCTCGACATCACCGGCGGCAGCGGCTCGGGTGTCGCGGTCCTCAATGGTTCGAGCGGAACCTTTACCTTCGGCGCGGCGAGCTCGATCAGCACCACCTCAGGCATCGCGGTCAACATCGATGCGTCGACGCCCAACCTGACCTACAACGGCACCATCAACCAGACCGGCGCGGCGAGCGCGGTGAAGATCAACGCCATGACCGGCGGCAGCGCCAGCTTCACCGGCAAGATCACCGCCAGCACCGGCGCCGCCAATGCAATCGACCTGACCGGCAACACCCTCGGGGCGATCAACTTCACCGGTGGCCTCGACCTTAACACTGATGGTGGCTACGGCCTCAGCGCCATCAATGGCGGCACGCTGACGGTGACCGGCTCCGGCAACACCGTGGCGACGGGCGCCGGGCTGGATGAGAAGGGAATTCTCATCGGCGGCACTGGAATGACGATCGGCGCGGCCGGCGTGAACTTCGCAAGCGTCGCCGTGGATGGCTCGGGCGGCATCGTTTCCAGCGGCATCGTCATCCAGAACACCAGCGGCGGCAATGTCACCTTTGGCGCCGTCGATATCAACCGCGTCAATGGCGATGCCATCCGCCTCACCAATGTCGCCAGCGGCGTCTACAGCTTCAACGGCGCGACAAAGATCGGCACTGTTGTCGGCGGCGGGCCGGGCTTCGTGGTGGACGGCAGCGCCGCCACCGTCAATGTCGGCAACCTGGTGACGACGCTGGTTTCGGGCACCGATGTCAGCCTGACCGGCAACACCGGCACGATCGGCATCGGCGGCACCATCACCAATTCAGGCACCGGCGACGGCGTCGTCATCTCCGGCGGCAGCGCGGCAATCACGGTCTCGGCGAACATATCCAGCTCGGCAAGTGATCCGGGCACAGCAGTCAAGGTCGACGGCATCACTGGCGGCTCGGCGACCTTCAGCGGCAGCGTCACCTCCACTTCGAACGGCAACCTGTTCGACATTGGAACTCCAACCACGCCGACTGGCGGCACGATCACATTCTCGGGTAGCCTGACCGCGACGGGCGGCGGCAGCGCTGTAGTCAACGGACTGGGCACGGCTGCAACCCTCAACGTCAACGGGCCGCTTTCCGTCACAAACGGCCTATTTGGCGGCCTGCTGCTGTCCAACATCGCCGGCCATGCCACCTTCGGCGGTGACGTGACCATCACCGGCAACAACCCGACAATCGTGCAACTGGCGGATACATCCGGTACGCTCGCGTTCAACGGCTCGACATTGGTGAACGCCCATGGTGGCTCGGCGGTCTTTTTCTCGGGCACTACGACCGGCACGGTCAGTTTCGCCGATCTCGACATAGCGCTCTTGGGTGGCGGCACCGGCATGAATTTTGCCGGTAAGGTGATCAACGGCACCGTTACCGCCACCGATTTCGATCTGACCAGCGACACCTCAGTCGGCACGACGGCGGTCAACCTCACCGACACCACCGGCGCCGGCACCATCCAGCTCGGCGACCCGGGCGCACCCGGCAACACCACGGCTTCCACCATCGGTGGCGCCGGCACTGGTCCCGGCATCGGCTTCCAGTTCAGCAACACCACCGCCATCAACTTCATCTATGGCGACGGCGAGGGTGCCGCCGACAAGCTGTCGACGGTCAAGGCGGTCGACATCCTGAATTCGACCGGCGGCTTCCCGGCCGGCGGCACCTACAATTTCAAGGATGTCAACGGCGCCACCGGCGGCTTCATCGGCGACATCTCCGAAGCGCAGGGTTCGACCATCTATTATGTCGACCCGAATGGTACCGGCGACGGTACGGCCGACAATCCGGGCTCGATCGCCGGCGCCGAAGCGTCGGGCGCCAAGATCATTGCGCTGATCGACAGGTCGCAGAACGGCGTCAGCAACCTCATCAACATGATGGTGCAGACGAGCGGTAACAACACGCTCAATCTCGCCGCCGACCAGATCCTGATCGGCCTCAAGGCCGGCGATTCCATCGACACCGCGCCCTATGGCGGCGCCAGCAGCATACTCGGCAGCAACTTCAAGTTCAGCAACATCAACACGTCGAGCATCATCGATGCGCCTGATGGCGTCGACAGCGTGCTGCCGACACTGACGACGGCGGTCGGCAACACCGTCGACTTCACCGGCCACGCCAGCATCGACAACGTCATCATCGACAACACCGGTAGCGGCATCGGCGTGCACGGCACCGGCCTCACCGAATTCGTGCTCAACCGGGCGACGGTCGCCGGTGGCAGCGGCGGCGCGCTGTCGCTCAGCGACGGTGCGGCAAACAGCGAAATCGCGCTGTCGAACCTCACGCTTTCGGCAACGGGCGGCGTGATCGCCTCGGTCGACGGCACTGGCGGCGCCGGCACCATGAAGGTCAGCACCTTCTCCGACATCACGCTTGTCGGCAGCAAGGGCGAAACCAGCGGCTTTTTGTTGCGCGGCCTCACCTTCGACGCCAATGCGGCGACCCCGGGTATCGACCAGGTCGATGGCGGTGACTTCCTAGCCGGCACCACGGCAAACCGTGTCGGCGGCTATGGCCTGGCGCTGACCGGCGTGGCCGGCGACATCAAGTTCGATTCGACCAATGTTGCGGTCAAGACCGCAACCAGTGGAGGATTCGCCGGTCCGAACGCCATCGGTATCTATGCGGCCAGCACGCCGGCTGCCGGCACCAGCATCGACCTCGGCACGGCCACTCTAAATGTCGACGGCACCGGCGCCAACGTTGGCCTCAACAATGCCTTTTGGGCGGCGATCGACACGGGCAACCGCGTCGGCTTCTCGGGGGTGGTCACTGTCAACACCGTCAAGGCGGCCGGCCTGGTGTCCGTCCTGGGCGGTACGGTGTTCTTCGGCCAGGCCGGCAACACAGTAACGACCACCGGCCAGCCGGCGATCTCCTTCGCCGGTGGCACCCTGATCGAAAACGGCTCCGGCGGGTCGGCTCAGTTCGGCGCCATCAATTCAAGCGGCGGCGGCGCCAACGGCATCCTCGTGTCTGGCATCGCCGCCTCGCCGACGCTGCTGTTCAACGGCCCGGTGACGATCGATGGCACGGCGGTCAACGCCATTCAAATCGAAAACAGCCCCGGGACATCGATGACGTTCGCCGGCGCGGTCTCGATCACCAACGCCACCGGCGGCGGCGTCAAATGGGGGGGGCACGGGCACCGACACGCTGACCTTCTCGGGCGGCCTTTCGATCCAGAACAGCGGCGGCGTTGGCTTCTTTGCCAATGGCGGCACGGTGGCGCTGTCCGGCACCAACACGGTCAACACTACCAACGGCACCGGCGTCAGCATCGGCAACGCCACCGTCAGCGGCGCCTTCACCTCGGTGACCGCCAGCTTCTCGGCCGGCAACGGCATCAACCTGCAGAACCTGACCGGCTCGCTCAGCCTCGGCACCGGTACGCTGACCAACACCGGTGCGGGCGCGGCCTTCAATGTCGGCTCGGGCACCGACCTGAGCGGCGGCAACGCGGTCATCTCCTATGGCGGCACCATCGCCAGCAACGGCACGGGTGCGGCGGTCTCGATCCAGGAACTGACCGGCGGCTCGGTGACGCTGTCGGGCAACCTGACCGACGGCAATGCTGCGGCCGGCGGCAATATCGTCGTGGCCAACATCGACAATGGCACGGCGGCAACCGTCACCTTCTCCGGCGCCAGCAAGCAGATCAACTCGGGCACGGATCGCGGCGTCTTCCTGGACACCAACACCAACGGCACGGTCAATTTCAGCAATGGCGGCCTGGTGATCAACACCACCAGCGGTGATGGCATCCTGGGCCTCAACGCCGGCTCGATTACTGTGACCGGGACCGGCAACACGATCACCACGACGACCGGAACCGCGCTGAATCTCAGCGGCGCGACGGTCGGCGCGGGCAGCGTCAACTTCAGCTCCATCTCGGTCAATGGCGCCGCCACCGGCGTCTCGCTCAACAATGTCGGCGGCGGCGGCATCATCCTCGGCACGGTCAACCTGCAAGGCATCACCTCGAGTGGCTTCGATGTCGCGGGCACGCTCGGCTCGGCGCTGAGCATCACCAGCCTCAACATCGGGCTCGGTGGCGCGAACGCCATCGGCCTCGATCTCAACGGCGCGGTCATCAGCACCGGCATCAACGCCGCCGATTTCGACGTCGACGGCGGCAGCTTTGCCGGCACGCTCGGCATCGACATGGCCGGCACCACGGGCGCCGCAGCCATCCAGCTCGGCGACACGGTCAATCCCGGCGGCGCCCAAACCTCGACCATCACCAATGTCGCGCAGGGCGTCCAGTTCTCCAGCACGACCAATGCAACGCTGGTGTTTGGCGACGGTGCGGGGCCTGCAGAATCGCTGATCTCGACCACCGGCGGCCAGGTCATCCACGCCACCGACAGCTTGCCGCTCAGCGGCAACTACGATTTCGACGACGTGACGTTCGTCGGCGACACGTCGAACCTGCAGTCGATCAGCGTCTACTACATCGACGCCGCCGGCGAGATTTCGGGCACCGGTGACGGCAGCTTCCTCAATCCGGGCAGCGTCGCCCAGGCGGAGGCTTCCACCGCCAATGTCTTCGTGCTGATCGACAAGACAGCCGACACGAGCCAGGCGACGATCGACATCGGCGCCAGCTCGCTCGACCTCAAGGACGGGCAAGCGGTGATCTCGTTCATGTCCGGCGATGCGGACATCGACGTGGCGCCACTCGGCGTCGGCGGCGGCCTTGGCGCGCCGGCCTCCTTCCACTTCACCACCATCCAGGCTTCGACGGTCGTCACGAACCCCGGCGGTCTCGACAATTCACGGCCGATCCTGGCCAACAGCGGCGCGGCCGCGACGATCAACCTGCCGACAACCGGCACCGGCGTCATCACCGCCGGCGTCCAGAACGTCACCGCCCTCAACAGCGGCAGCGGCGCCGGCATTTTCGTCAATGCCACGCTTTCCTCCAATTTCGTGATCCGGGACAACATCATCACCGCCGGCGGCAACGCACTCGACTTCTCGACGAGCGGTGCGCCTGCCAACACGCTTCTCGCCTCGATCGACGGCAACACGCTGAGGTCGACCGCGTCCGGGCTGGCGGCGTCCTTCGTCGGCCAGAACATCAGTGCGACGGACAATTCGATCGCGATCAGGTCGTTTGCCGGCAACAAAGTGATCGGCGTCGGCGGCAGCGGCGGCATCGTGTTCAACAATGTCCGCTTCGATTCCAACGGCGTCGGCGGCACCGTCAGTGCCGGCACGCTCGACATCGGCACTCCCGGCGCGCGGGTCCAAGGCAACGGCCTCAGCTTCACCAACACCAGCGGCACTTTCAATGCGGGCACGCTCAGCCTCGCCAACAATGGCGGGACCGGTGTCATCGCCAACACCAAGACCACCACCTTCACGCTGGACACCAGCGGCGGCGTGGTCACCACCACGAACGGCGCGGCGTTCGATCTCGATCCGCTCACCGTCCACATGACCTTTGCCAGCGTCTTCGCCAGCGGCGGCACCAGCGGCATCATCTTCGATGGCGTCGCCGGCACCTTCACCGTCACCGGCGCGACAAACATTTCCAACACGACGGGCTTCGGCATCAATGCCATCAACACCAACACCGGTAGTTTCAATTTCAACACGGTGTCGGTAAACAACGTTGCCGCGACCGGCGGCGGCATCGGCTGGGCCAGCGGCACGCTCACCGTCAGCGGCCTCGCCAACATCGACACGGCGGGCGGCACGGGTCTTTCGCAGGGCGGCGGCACGACCAACTTCAACAACGGCCTGACCATCGACACCACGACCGGTACTGCCATTGCCGGCACCGGCGGCACGATGAACATCCTCGCCACTGCGGCCAGCCAGACGGTGAATTCGACCGGCGGCCAGGCGATCAGCCTCGCCAATGTCGCGGCCAACATTACGCTCGATTCGACCTCGTCGGCCGGCGGCACCAACAATGTCAGCCTGATCAGTGTCGGCGGCACCATCGGCCTCGGCTCCGGCGCGCTGAGCGGCGCCTCGGGCGCTTCGTTCAACGTCGTCGGCGGCACAGCGGCTGTCACCTATGACGGCAACATCACCCAGGCGAACAACGCCGCCCTGGTCAGCGTTTCGGCCGGACACACCGGCACGCTGACCTTCAACACCGGCACGCTGTCGGCCACTGGCGGCACCGGCCTGCAGTTCGACAATGCCGACGGCACCTATCAGTTCAACGGCACGACGACGCTGAATGGCGGCGACGCCGGCGTCGACATCGTCAACGGATCGGCCGGCGCGTTCGGCTTCGGCAGCGGCACCTCGATCACCAGCCCGACCGGAACCGCGTTCAACGTCGTCGGCGGCACCGCCGCCGTCACCTACGGCGGCAACATCACCCAGGCGAACAACGCCGCCTTGGTCAGCGTTTCAGGCGGCCACGCCACCGGCACGCTCACCTTTGCCGCCGGCACGCTGTCGGCCACTGGCGGCACCGGCCTGCAGTTCGACAATGCCGATGGCACCTACCATTTCAACGGCACGACGACGCTGAATGGCGGCGACGCCGGCATCGACATCCTCAACGGCTCGGCCGGCGGCTTCATCTTCAGTACCGGCATCTCGATCACCAGTCCGAGCGGCGCTGCGTTCAATATCACCGGCAGCACCGCCAGTGTCGCCTACGCCGGCAACATAACCCAGGCCAACAACGCGGCCATGGTCAATGTCTCCGGTCATTCGACAGGCACCCTCACCTTCGCCACCGGCACGCTGTCGGCCACTGGCGGCACCGGCCTGCAGTTCGACAACGCCGATGGCACCTACAATTTCACCGGCATCACAACGCTGAACGGCGGCGATGCCGGCATCGACATCCTCAACGGCTCGGGCGGCACGTTCAGCTTCGGCGCAGGTGCCTCGATCACCAGCCCGAGCGGCACCGCGTTCAATGTCGCTGGCGGCAGCGCCGCCGTCACCTATTCCGGCACGATCACGCAGGCCACTGCCGCTCAGCGCATGATCGCGATCGCCGACACCACCGGTGGCGCCATCGATTTCACCACCGTGACGGCGAATGGCCTCAACGCTACCGCCGGCACCGGCATCCTGATTGACGGCGCCGCCGGCAACGTCACCATCAACAATGCCAGCCTGACCGGGGCGGTCGGCATCACCATACTGGGCGATGCGGCCAACAACGCGACCGGCACCTACACCTTCAACAATGTCGCTATCGATACCGCGACAGGTGCGACGAACCATGCCTTCATTGTCGACGGCGACCAGGGCACGCCGGCCAACAACGACGTCAGCGCGACGATCGCCCTGAACAATGTCGACATCACCAACCCAGGCGGCAATGTCGTCAACATCCAGGGCATGGCCGGCGGTTCGGTCACGTTCAATGCCGCCAGCACGATCACCCGCAACGACGGCGGCCTCGGCATCGTCGCCACCAGCAATGCCGGCGGCACGATCGCTTTCGGCGGCGCGACGACGCTGACCACCGGCGTCAACAATGCCGTCGACCTGACCAGCAACACCAGCGCGACATTCAACTTCACCGGCGGCCTGGCGATCAACACCACCTCCGGCATCGGCTTCAACGCCACCGGCGGCGGCACCGTCAACCTGACGGGCAGCAACACCGTGCAGACGGCGACCGGCCAGATCCTGAACTGGAACGGGATGATCATCGGCGGCAGCGGCGCCACCTTCGCCTCGCTGCAATCGACGGGTTCGATCACGGGCCTCGACGCGATCAACCTGACCGGGGTCAGCGGCGGCACCTTCAACGGCGGCGCGGTGAGCGTTGCCGGCACCACGACCAGCGGCGATGGCATCGAGATCAACGGCTCGAGCGCGGCCTTCAACTTTACCTCGGCGACGATCGCGGCGACCGCCGACAACGGCATTTTCCTCAGTGGCGCGAACGGCGCGGTGACCTTCTCGACTGTGACGATCAACAACACAGGCCAGGCCGGCATCAGGATCGACAACAACACCAATGCGGTCGCTGTGAATGGCGGCTCGATCGGCGCGACCAACGATCCGACCGGTGCCAGTGTCGACATCAATGGCGGTTCGGGCAACATCACCATCGCCGCGTCGGTGACCAAGACCACCGCCGGCAACATCGTCCAGGTCAGCAGCTATACCGCCGGAACCGTTGCGTTCAGCGGCAGCCTGAGCGCCACGGGCGGCGCCGCCAACGGCATCGACGTCAGCGGCAATGTCGGCTCGGCGGTGATCAACTTCTCGAATGCTACAAAGACGCTGACCACTGGCGGCAACACGGCGGTCAACCTGACCGGCAACACCGGCGCGACGATCAACTTCACCGGCAACACCCTGGTCATCAACACCACCAGCGGCACCGGCTTCAACGCCACCGGCGGCGGCACGGTGACGGTGCAGGGCACCGGCAATACGATCGTGTCGACCACCGGTACGGCGCTCAACGTCGCCAACACGACGATTGGCGGCTTGGGCCTGACGTTCCAGAGCATTTCGGCGAATGGCGGCACCAACGGCATCGTGCTCAACAATACCGGCCTCGCCGCCGGCAATGGTGGGCTGACGATCACCGGCGTGAGCACGACGACGGGTTCCGGCGGAACGATCCAGAACACCGCGCAAGGCGCGCTGTTCACGTCGACGAAGAACCTGTCGCTTTCGAACATGAACTTCACCAATGCCAACACCGGCAACGGTACGCTGAACAACATCGACGATCCGACATTCAACAGCGCTGCCCAGGCGGCGATCAACATGAGCGGCGTGGCGACGGCAACGTTCACCAATCTGAACCTGAACGGCGGCGTCCAGGTCGGCATCAACGGCCAGAACGTCTCGAACCTGACCATCGCCAACAGCACGGTGACCGGCTTCGGCGACGCCGTGCTCGAAGGCGACATGCGGTTCTACAATCTCACCGGCACGTCCTCGATCACCAATTCCAGCTTCAGCTTCGCGGGCGGCGATTTGACCGCCGGTGATAATCTGGTCGATATCAGGAACGATTCCGGGACAACTCTGACGCTGAATATCACCGGCAGCACGTTCGACAACACCAAGGATTCGAACAACGGTGCGCAGGGTCTCAACTTCGAAGCCTTCGGCACGGCGAACGCGACGGTGAATGTCTTGAACAGCAGTTTCCTCAGTCTCAAGACCTCCGGCGTCGAAGCTTTTGCACGCGACACCTCGACGCTGAACGTCAACATCGGCGACGGCACGGCCGGCAACGGCAACACGTTCGACCCGCAAGGCGGCCTCGGCCGCGCCATCGGCCTCAACGCCGAGGATACCGCGCACCTGAACTTCAAGATCCTCAACAACAAGAAGATCTATGGCAATGGCGGGCCGGTCATCAACGTGTTCGGCATCAACAATGCCGTCATCATGGGCCGCATCAATAACAATGCCGACATCCAGGGCGGCGGCGTCGGCTCGACAGGCTCGCCGATCTTCATCCATCCCGAAGATGCCTCGACCGGGATCGTCGAGATCATCGGCAACATAATCACCAAGTCCGGCAACGATCCGGCGATCTTTGCCACGCCGCATGGCGATGGCGCCGGTCCGAGCGCCGACAACGGTTCTCTGGACCTGACGATCAAGAACAACACGATCACCACATCCGGCAGTGGCACGGCGGGCAGTGGTGTTGCTGCTATCGACGTTCGTGCGGGTGCCAACGCCGGAGACCTCACGATCACCTATCTCAATATCAGCGGCAACATTGTAACCCTTGGCCAACCCGCCGATGATATTGCCTTCCTGGCGCGCGAAGGCAGCAGCACCTCGCATCTGTATTTCCAGAATTTCGTGGGTGGCGCCAACAACGCTGCGAGCGCGGTCGCCACCTGGAACGCCGGCGGCAACACGCCGACAGGCTCGGCGACCGCGGTCGACGCCGGCGGCGCACAGACTTATGCCGCCGTGCCGGGCGGGCACAATGGCGGGCTTGTCCTTGTGCCGACTAACTAATACAGGGTCGCCGCGCCTGACGGCGCGGCTTCGTTAACCATCCGAAGTAATACGCCGAGCGTTTTCTACGAGATTAGTGTCGACTTGCTAATGTAAATGACCTAGTGTCAGTCTAGGTTGTTTCGGAGGGGGCATATGGCTGAGCCGTTTTTGTCGGAAATCAGAATCATGTCGTTCGGGTTCGCCCCAAAAGGGTGGGCACTGTGTGACGGCCAGCTTCTGCCCATCAATCAGAACCAGGGACTGTTTTCACTGCTAGGAACCACCTTTGGCGGCGATGGCCGGGTGAATTTCGGGCTTCCCGATTATAGGGGACGCACGCCGATTCATGTCGGCAGTGCCCACACGCTTGGTGAGCGCGGCGGAGAGCAGTCACACACGCTGTCGATCTCGGAAATACCCACGCATACGCACGTCGCCAATGCGTCGAGCGTCACGGGCGCCACCAATCTTCCGGCCAATGACCTGCTTGGCAACAGCACGCCGAACCTGCTCTATGGTCCGGTGCAGAACCTCGGTGCCATGATTGCAGGCACAATCAACAATGTCGGCGGCAGCCAGGCGCATCTGAACATGCAGCCGTTTCTGACGCTGAGCTTCTGCATCGCCCTGCAGGGCATCTTCCCCTCGCCGAATTGACGGAGACGCAGCGTGGCACAGCCTTATGTTGGTGAGGTCCGCATGTTTGGCGGCAATTTCGCCCCGGCGGGATGGATGTTCTGCGAAGGGCAGCTCCTGCCGATTTCCGAATACGAGACGCTGTTCAACCTGATCGGCACCACCTATGGCGGCGATGGGCAATCAACCTTCGCGCTGCCGGATTTGCGAGGCCGTCTTCCCGTTCACCAAGGCAACGGATTCATCCTGGCCGAGACCGGCGGGGCGGAAGAGATCACGCTGACGACACAGCAGATCCCGGCGCACAGTCACCTTTTGCTCGCGTCCAACGACATCGCCAATCAGCCCAATCCGGCCCAGAGCGTCATAGCCAGGTCAGGCCAGGTCAACGCGTTCCTCAACGCCGGTCCATCGGTGGCGATGGCACCGCAGTTTCTCGGTCCGGTCGGCGGCAGCCAGCCGCATACCAATTTCCAGCCGTATCTGTGCGTCGATTTCATCATCTCGCTGTTCGGAATCTTTCCGTCGCCGACTTAAAGAGGACCGTCATGGCCGATCCGTTCGTTGCCGAAATCCGCATCTTTCCATTCAATTTCGCGCCCAAGGGCTGGGCCTGGTGCGATGGGCAGTTGCTGCCGCTGTCGCAGAACACCGCGTTGTTCTCGCTGCTCGGCACCACCTATGGCGGCAACGGCAAGTCCAATTTCGCGCTGCCGGACCTCCAGGGCAGGGCACCGATGCATCCTGGCCAGGGCCCAGGTCTTTCGTTGCACGATCTCGGCGAGACCGGTGGTTCGGATGTCGTGTCGCTGCTGGAGTCCGAGACGCCAAGTCACACCCACCTGGTCAATGCCGCTCCTTCGATCGTCGCGGGGGACAGCAACATCGCGCCCGGCAACGCGTTCGCGAAGTCGAGCCAGGGAAATGCGTATATCGCGCCCGGCAGCCTGGTGTCGATGTCGGACCAGACGATAACGCCTGTCGGCGGCGACCTGCCGCACAACAATCTGCAACCCTATCTCACCTGCTATTTCTGCATCGCGCTGCAAGGCGTGTACCCGCCGCGCACCTGATTTTTCGATGGGGCACTTTCGTGCGGCGGCTTGGGCCGGCTGGTCGCGGTCGGCCCGCGCCGGACTGACGTTTCGTCCGATGACGGATGCCGATCTGCCGTTCCTGGCATGGGTCTATGCCTCGACCCGTGTCGAGGAACTGGCCGTCACCTCTTGGACCGAGGCGCAGAAGACCGCGTTCCTCGACATGCAGTTCCGGGCGCAGCACGCGCATTACATCAAGCATTATCCCAATGCGGACTGGCTGGTGGTGATGTCAGGCGCCGCAGACATCGGCCGCCTCTATATCGAGCGCTGGCCGACCCAGCATCGCGTCATCGACATCGCCTTCCTGCCGGCGCATCGCCGCAAGGGGTTTGGTGCGGCCCTGCTCAGCGACCTGATCGACGAGGCAGCTGCCACCGGCAAGGCGGTGTCGATCCATGTCGAGAAGAACAATCCGGCCAGACGGCTCTATACGCGGCTGGGATTCGTCGTCACCGAGGACAAGGGTGTCTACGACCTGATGGTGTGTCCGCCGCGCTAAAGCGCGTCGCTTGAAAACCTTCTGCAAACGCGTTGATTCAGGATCGTTGGTCCGCGCCGCCCCTCATTGTCCTGCCGGACATTTCTCCCCGTATAGGGACGGGGAGAAAGAGGCTGGCCGCAACGCGGCGCCTTTCTTGCAACGCCGATAATTGGCGAAACCATCGATGACAGCACCCCTCTCCCCGTCACCATAAGGGGAGAGGATGCCGGCAGGCAGGTTAGGGCGGCGCAAACGCTTGAAGCGTGTCCTGAATTCGGTTCAACGCGACATCACGCGCCGCGATACCGGGATACGACAGTGAACCGTTCGTTGCGGGTGATCGGGGTGACTTCGTGCGTCGTTTCCGAACGAAACGCGACGAGTGAGCCTGGCAATGCCGGCATGGCGACGCGCAGGTCCGGCCCGCTGTAGGGACCATGCAGGACCAGCGAGCCGCCCGCATAGCTTTCGGGCGGAGGCTCGTCCGACTGGCGGTTGAGGAAGATCACCGCCGAGATCCTTCGGAACCGCGATTCATCGTGGATGAGCGGCGTGTTGCCATCCTGGTGCGGGACGAAGAAATCGCCTTCGCGATAGTGAAGAAACTGGGGTTTTTCCCAAGCGCCGAGCGCGAGGCCGAAATGCCGTTCCAGAGCCGCCTTCTGCCGCGCCAACAGGACATCCAGCGCCTCGGTGGCCGGCGAGACCTCGGCACGCGTGGTCCTGCGAACCTCAGACCATGCCGGCTTCTGGTCGTCACGCCCCATCAGGCCGGCCGGCCGCTGGCCGCCGGATTTCCGCGCACAGCGCGCCGCACGCGGCTTCGTCAAGCACGCCCGCGATCTCGATATGGTCGATCATAGGTCGAGCCGTCCCTGTTTCGGCGTGGCCTCGCCCTGACCGGCCGCAAAATCAAAAGTCAGTTGAAGACGCCTTCGTAGACATAGCCGGTCGTGTCGACCGAAACCGGCACGATGAAGATGTCGTCGGCGATGGCATCGCCGGTGAGGTGGTAGATGGCCTGCGGCAGCCCTATGTCGCGCGGCCCCTTGAACAAAAGCGTGAAGCCGCCGCCGGGGCGCGGGCTGGCGGCGATTGGGTGGACCGCGGTCAGTTCGAGGGAAACCGCCCTGCCGCCAATCGAAACACTGAAAACCGACCCGACCGCCTGTTCGAAATCCGATGCCGACGCCATGCCATTCGCCTCAATCTGCCTGCTGCCGGCGGCACTGTCGCCGCTTCGCGGCAAGCTGTCCAGAGGGCCTGGCCGCCCCGCCGGCGGTGGGCCAAGTCAATTCGCCGGCGCAAACCCCAAAATACAGCACCGCCTGTCCTTTT
This sequence comes from Mesorhizobium calcicola, assembly GCF_042682105.1. Taxonomy (NCBI): domain Bacteria; kingdom Pseudomonadati; phylum Pseudomonadota; class Alphaproteobacteria; order Hyphomicrobiales; family Phyllobacteriaceae; genus Mesorhizobium; species Mesorhizobium calcicola. The sequence continues at coordinate 30,954 of NZ_JBHUGY010000020.1, read as the reverse complement.
ATGCGCGCAAGAGACGCTGTAGTACTTTGTTCCTGCGCGGGATTGTTTCCAGACCAAGCTCAGCGCAACAACAACAGATCCCGGCTTTCGGGGTCCGGCAGTAGCGGCCCGAGCGGCTTGCGGGAGAAGGGACGAACGATGGCAGAGAGTGGTGCAAGGACGGAAGCCGTGCCGGCGAGCGATGCGATGCCGCTGTTCTATTCGACGCCGGAGGCGCTCAACCCGGTGCGGCACGGCTCGCTTGGCCTGGCCGCGCGCAGCAACTTCGGCTTTGCCCGCTCGGCGCACGCCATTCCGGTGGCGGCATCGGAAATGCCGGCGGCGATGCGCTCCTACCCGATCGTCTTCATCGGCCCGGTCAAGGCGCCGGTGATCATCACCGGCGTGCGCAAGGACGAGAACCTGTTCGTCGACGCCGACGGCAAATGGGTCGGGCCGCACTACATCCCGGCCTATGTCCGCCGCTATCCCTTCATCCTGGCCGAAGACCCGAAGGCGCCCGGCCGGCTGACGCTGTGCGTCGACCGGGCAAGCGACCGCGTCGTCGACCAGCTGCTGGCGCCGTTCCGGGACGAAAAGATCCTGCCGTTCTTCAACGGCACCGAACCGACCGAAGCGACCAGGCAGGCGCTCGCTTTCTGCAACCAGTTCCAGATCGATTTCAACGCCACCCGCGCGATGATCGAAAGGATCGACGCGCACGGCCTGTTCGCGCCGCGCCAGAGCAAGGTGACGCTCGAGGGTGGCGAGGTGCTCAACCTCACCGACTTCCAGGTGATCGACGAGCCGGCCTTCAACAAACTCAGCGACGAGGCGTTTCTCGACCTGCGCAAATCAGGCGCGCTCGGCCTGATCTACTGCCATCTTGCCTCGACCAACAGCTGGACCTCGCTGGTGCACCAGGCATCGCTGCGGAAGGCGGGGCTGCCGGCGGGCTGATTTCTCGCTAGAGCGGTTCACCGTTTCACGGAAACGTCGAACCGCTCTATCTGTTTGTTTTGACGCAATTCCCTGAGGGAAAGCGCTACGCGCTTTTCCCGGGAAAACCGTTACACACTTTTCCTGGAATTGCTCTAGAGCACGTCCCGCGATCAATGAATCGATTGTGATGTGACGTCGGGCTTCGCGGGTGATTCAACATCCACTTTGATGAGGTGGATGATGGGAAGAGCACTGAGCGACGATCTTCGATCGCGGGTCTTGAAGGCTTCGGACGCGGGCATGTCTGCCCGGCAGGCGGCGGCGCGGTTCGGCGTCGGCATATCGAGTGCAATCCGGTGGATCGCACGGGCGAAGATCGGCGAGCGGACGCCGCGGCCGCAAGGCCGTCGACGCGCGTCCAGCCTCGATGCGCATAAAGCCTTCATCGTGGGGTTGATCGATGAGCGCAAGGACATCACGCTGAACGAGATGGTAGAGCGGCTGGCGGTCGAGCGATCGGCTCGGATCAGTCGCAGCGCCTTAAGCGCCTGGCTTGGCCGGCACGGCTGGACGTTCAAAAAAAGTCCGCACATGCACTGGAGCAGGATCGTCCCGACATCCTGAAGCGCCGTCGTGCGTGGTTCGACGGCCAACTCGATCTCGATCCGGCAAAGCTGGTGTTCATCGATGAAACTGGACTATCGACCAAGATGGCCCGGCTGCGGGGCCGTGCGCCATGCGGTGAGCGTTGCCGGGCGGGCGTGCCGCACGGCCATTGGAAAACCACCACCTTCACCGGCGCACTGCGGCTGACGGGCATGACCGCCCCGTTCGTCTATGACGGCGCCATGAACGGCAACGTATTCCTGGCCTATGTCGAGCAGGTGCTGGTCCCGACCCTGTCGGAGGGCGACATCGTCGTGATGGACAACCTTCCCGCCCACAAGGCCGCCGGCGTTCGCGATGCAATCGAGACGACCGGCGCGAGGCTCATGTTCCTGCCGCCCTACAGCCCCGACTTCAATCCGATCGAAAACGCCTTCTCAAAACTCAAGGCTCTTATGCGGGCCAAAGCCGAGAGGACAATCACAGCCCTGTGGACCGCCGTCGGATCGCTCGTCGACCTCTTCACCCCAGCCGAATGCCAGAACTACTTCAAGGCCGCAGGTTATGACCCAGATTAAACCGGACGTGCTCTAGCCTCATGAGGCTGGCCATGACCAAGCGCAAGTATATGCGCCCGCAGGAAGGGCGGAGTGCGCTCATGTCGCGCATAAGGAGATCCGACACGAAGCCCGAGCTTGTGGTTTCACAGTTAGTCCCAGCGTATTTTTTAAGTGACTAGCTTCAGGACACAGTGATAGTTCCAGCCGCAGAGCCGCTTACGATGATTTCCTTGAAGTATTTATTCTTGATTTGAACAAAATATTCTCCAGTCCAAGCATCAACTTCCGCTTGAACCTTGAAGTTGATTGTTGTCGTATCCTCGATGGTCACATCGTCTCTGTATACCACTAGATATGTTGAGATGTCTAAAGTGTCAGCATAAATAAAATGAATTACCAGGTACGCTGTGTCGTTAAACCAACCACGGTCTGGGGCCACTGTCACACTGACCGTAACCGGATCTCCACCTCTTACAACGTTCCCCTCGGGTGTATCGACACGCACTATATCTACTTTTGCCATGGTCCTTCTCCCTTCGGCATTCTCAATTAACGATCGGTCGAATCGACCTGAAATCTGAAGCCGCCTCTAAGTCAAAGAGATAGAGCATGATGTCGTCCGAAAACCGCTTCGCGCTTTTCGGCATCATGCTCTAGTCCAAATCGCCGCGGCCGCTGCGGTTCATGGCGCCACCGGACCGTCCCATGGCACCGCCAGACCTGCCCATGGCGCCGCCTGATCGCCCCATCGCACCGCCGGACCTGCCCATTGCTCCACCCGATCGACCAAACGAACGCGGGTCCAACTCTGCACTCAACAGGACATCCTCGAGCGTTCCGGTGTCGAGTTCCAGCCGCATTGTCAGGTCACTCTTGTCGTAGACCCAGACCTGCATTCCGCGCGCGAACGAGCCTATCTGCGATGCGAGTCCGGTATAGGCAGGGTCGCTTGGACCGCGGCTCATGACCTTGAGATCGGTGTCCGCCGGGGCTGGATAATCAACGACGGTACCAGGCCCATGGACAAGAAGTATGGTCGGTCGGGCAAGCTCATAGAACTGCGCTTCGAAGGTGAACGCATAAATCCTGGCCAGCAGGCTACCGGAGGCGTCAATCTGGCTCTGCAGGAATCTATTGTTGCCAAGCCTTGGAGGCCGTCCCCCATCGGCCCTCTTCTTAAGCTTCAAATCTTCAAGAACTCTACCGAACAAATGTATGGCCGAGGTATTTAGAATGGTTTCAGTTATCATGGATCACCCCATCTCCTGCATGTCGATCAAAGATCAGCGCCACTTCTGGACATCCAATATTTCTCGAAATAGCTCATATCCGGCAGTCGTGCCTGGTCCCGTGGGCGAGCTATTCGGCCCTCATGAACATGGCTCTTTCGGTTTGGCTTCGTCAGGCGAGGCCCGGCACGGTAGCGAAAAATCCCTCTCCGGTCGAAATCCCGGAAGATGATCCTCGATAATTCTCCTCCCGTCACATTGTCGTCGACCGCGAGCATCGTTCTCGCCACGTCACCGTAGTCCAGGAAATCCGGGTCGAGAGACCACAGCGTCTCGGCGAGATAGGTACCCACGGTATCTCGCGCGTCGAGCAGCGCGTCGACGAACCCTTCTGGATTGCGAGCGAAATCGCGGTCAAAGACTTCCTGGACCGGCAGCTCGGCAGCTGGGTCGATCTCGGCGAGGTCGGCAAGATTTTCGGCCTCCGGCGAGATCAGGCCTCGAGCCACCAAGCTCTCGTGAAAGACATCGACCAGAATGTCGAAGACGGCGCCCGTGAGAGGTTGTGACAGTGCATGCTCGTCGGTCCAGCCGTCCGCAAAATCGGCCATCGTCAGTTTGTTGTTGGCCTGGCGTATCTGGCGGTGCGGCGAGAATTCCGAGAAGCGAGAGAGTTGGTTGGCGATGTAGAGATTCCCGCGCGTCACCGTCAGAACATTTTCGATCACGGAGGGAAAATGCATGGCCGCGATCAATGAAACGCAGTCGGAAAAGGCCTCCTGAAAGCCCAGATATTCGGGGAACTCAGCTCCCGGGTTCGGTATGCCGAGGACGCTATAGACGAACGCGTGGCCAACCTCGTGCGCGATGATATCGAAGTCGAGGCTGAAGGGGAGCGCGCGTCCGTCTTTCACGAATTGGCTGCCGAGCTCGAGGAAGCCGTAGCCGTATTGGGCGTTATCCCAACCCGGCAGGATCGAGATTTCCAGACGATCGTAGTGATCGCGGAAATGCCAGGTGAGCGGTTGGCCGATGTAACGCTCCCAAACGTCGAGCGTGAAGCGCACGCAACCGAACGCGTGCGCTGCTTCGAAGCCGGGCGTCGAGGGCTGATAGTGATCGAAATTGCCCTCCTCGTCGGGAACGGCCGGATCGAGGGTCGCTCGCGTCCAGGGCGGCAGGGAGATGAAGGGCGTGCCCAACGGGCCATGGTTGACGCCATAGGGCCGCGTCTTGTCGACCGGCTCGACGACATACATACGATCGTCGGACGGGCCAGGTCCGACGCTGCCCGGCGGGGAAGAAACCGTGATGATCTCAGGGCTTGACGTAGGGTCTTCGAACGGAGGCTGAACGAATAGCCTGAACCGGGTACCCATTCCCCACCTCTCGGTTGTATTAGCAACATAACATAATATCCGTGGGGTGGCGAGCGCGTCGGGTTTGGCAGGTTAAATCTTCCTGAAGGCCGGTTCTTGATTATCGGCAATAAAACTGCCTCAAGAACGATGCGTATCGCTACCGCAGGAGCTGGAGCAACTTCTGGTAGCGAGGATGACTGCGAACAGAGGCGAAATCGGAATCGTTCTCGAACCAGCGTCTCATCTCGGCGCCAGCCTGCGGCAGCCACCCTTCCAAAAGGTCGATCGAGCGTTCGAACTCCCCCAGCAACGCATAGGTGCAAGCGGCGTTGTATTGGGTGTTCATATCGCTAGGATCGATCGCCAGAGCCCGGTCAAGCCACTTCGCTGCTCTATCGCCTTCACCAAGGAAGGCCAGCACGATCGCCCCCAGGCAGGCACAATTGGCGTTCTCCGGATGCAGACGGAGTTCCTCTTCAGCTCTTTCCATTGCGATCCGCGCATAAAGCTCCGCGTCGTCCTGTTGGCCGAGAGTGCGAAAGACGTTCACCAGCATGACCGGTGCGCCATAGTCGGTCGGTTTGATCTCCATCGCGCGCATGAAGTACGTCGCGGCGAGCTCGAACTGGCCGCCGGTTACGCAGAACTCGGCATAGTAGCGGTTGGCCTCGTGGCAATTGGAGTCGAGCGCGAGAGCCTGTTCGAACGCCGCCGCGGCCTCGGAACGGCGGTCGGCGAGGGACAGGGCAAAGCCCCTGGCTGAATGCGCCTCGGCCAAATTCGCGTCCAGAGCCAGTGCCTTATCGGCGGTCGCGAGAACGTCGTCCACCTGGATCGGTGAGCCGTACATCGACTGAAGGCGTACGTCGCAGACCGCCAAGCCTGCATAGGCGCGAGCATATCCCGGATCGAGCTCGATGGCCCTGATATAACTTTGTCTGGCCATCAGGTGGTTCGCCCTGGTCGCGATGTGGCTGTAATCGCGCCCTCGAAGATAATGCGCATAGGCTTCCACATTGTCCGTCGGCGCCTGCTCGATAGCCTTCTTCTCCTCGGGCAGGAGCCTGACCCTGAGCTGCGCCACGACCGCCTTGGCGATTTCGTCCTGCACGGCGAAGATGTCGGTGAGGTCGCGGTCGTAGCGAGCAGCCCAGACGTGTCCGTCCGTGGCGCCCTCGATCAGCTCGGCATTGATCCTGACCCGGTTTCCCGCCTTGCGGACGCTGCCTTCGACAATGTAGCCGACGCCAAGCTCCCTGGCGATGCGTTCCATCTTGTCGGTCCTGCCCTTGAAGGCGAAGACCGTATTGCGGCTGAGCACGAACAGGCCGGAGACGTTCGAGAGGTCGGTTATGATATCTTCAGTGATGCCGTCGCTGAAATACTGCTGGTCGGGATCATTGCTCAGATTGGCGAAGGGTAGGATCGCCACCGACGGCTTGTCGGACCGCACCAGCGTCTGGACGCTCCTGGCCGCACTATGCGTCTCGACATGCGGGACGCCCTGGTCCCAGTTGGCGAAATAGACGTGCACCGGCTGAGCAATGTTCTTGACGGTCCTGGCGCCCTGATCGGCGAAGTCGAAGCCGAGCTTGTTGCCGACCGCATGGCGCACCGCTTCCGAGCAGGCGATGCCGCCGGGTATCGCGAGACCCTGCAGCCGCACTGCAAGGTTGACGCCGTCGCCATGGAAATCATCGCCGTCGACGATGATGTCGCCAAGGTTGATACCCATGCGAAACTTGAAATGCCTGTCCTCGGGAATGCCGGCATTCCGCTCGGACATGCCACGTTGGATCTCGACCGCGCAGCGCGCCGCATTGATTACGCTGCCGAACTCCACCAGGAAGCCGTCACCCATCACCTTAAAGATGCGCCCACCGTGCTTGGTGACGGTCGGATCGAAGAACTCCCGTCGATGCTGCCGAAGGAGATTGAGCGTGTGCTCTTCGTCGACCTCCATAAGACGGCTATAGCCGACCACATCCGCGGCCAGGATCGCCGCCAACCGCCGCTCAACATGCTCGTCAGACATGTCGTCTCCTGAAATCGCAGACAATGGTTCTGCCTGATTTAGTTCTATCTGATTTACCTCCTCGGCGCCAACGCCGCTGGAATGGTCGCTCGCGCCGCGACACTAGTCGCACACCCAAGCGATCCGGCTCCGCCCTTCCCTGATTCCTCGGGTTAGCTTGTCGCAAGCAGTTGTTATGCAGCCCTTATCCTTGACACGTGCAACCAAGGGTCAAGTTGTTGACAATTCATGCATCGTGGCGCGCATAGTGTTGATAAGCAGCAGCACTAGAAGTGAGCCGTTCCTTTGCACAATACCGAGGCAATAAATTTGCAGCTTGTCATTCACAATGACGACCAGACGCCGTGGGAATTCGTCGTCGACCTCGTTCGCTCGGTCTTCGACCGATCGGAGGCGGAGGCCGAGGCCTTCGCAGCAACAGTGACGCAGCAGGGAAAGGCCGTGTGCGGCAGCTATCCTTTCGCGGTCGCGAAGGCGATGCTGGATACGGCGCAGCAGCGCATCAAGGCGGCCGGTCACCCGCTTCGCATCAGCGCCGGTCCCGGCGGAACCGATGGCGCCAGCGACCATCCGGCGAAGGTTTCGCGCAACAGAAAGTTCAAATATGCCCATGAAGCAATCGCCTGGCATTTTGCGGGACTGGCGCATGAGGAGATCATCGCAACGTCCCGCCAGTTTCCCGGCCATATGCGCGCCGACGTGCAGGTGGCGCTCGACAAACTGTTCTCAACCTCGCCTGTTCGCTTCTTCGGTCTCTACGAGCAACATCGCTACGAGACGCTGACCTATGCCGCGTTGACGCAAGAAGGACAATACGCCGTCACCATCTCGGCCGCGCAATACCAAGATGTCGACATCGGCGAAAGCGAGGCAATAAAGTGTCTCAGCAACGGTTTGTGGCTCAATCGGGACGGCGATCTGCACTACGCTGTCGTGCTGTCCTTTCACCGCGAGTACGGCCGCGAGGCCGGAATCTGCGTCGAGATCGCCGTGCCGGCCGGCGAGGATGGCGTGGCACTGGTGGATCGCTGCTTCTCGCAGTTGGAGGCCGCCATCAATGCCGCGCGATCCTACCGCGGCAAGGTTCTCTCGCTGGAAACGGAAGGGGACTATCAGGGCCGCTCCAAAGGCGTAATGGTCCATCGCCTGCCGCAAGTGCAGCGCGACGCGATCATCCTGCCGGAACAGACCCTGAAGCTTCTCGATCGCAACGTGATCCGGTTCATCGAGAGCCGGGAAGCGCTGAGACGGCTTGGGCAATCGACGCGCAAGGGCATCTTGCTCTACGGCCCGCCGGGCACTGGCAAGACGCACACCATTCGCTACCTCGCCGCGAATCTCCCTGGCCACACGACACTCATCATAACGGCCGGCCAGATGGGTCTTCTGCCGCAATATATGACCCTTGCGCGCCTGCTGCAGCCGGCTACGGTGGTGATTGAGGACGTGGACCTCATTGCCCGCGACCGCGAGAATATGGGGGGTCCGTGCGAAGAATCTCTCCTCAACACCTTGCTCAATGAGATGGACGGATTGAAGGACAATGCCGACATCCTGTTTGTCCTTACCACCAACCGGCCCGAACAACTTGAAGGTGCGCTCACGGGGCGGCCAGGGCGTATCGACCAGGCTATCGAGGTGCCGCTGCCGGACGACGATTGCCGGGAGAAGCTGGTGCGCCTTTATGGCGGCGGGTTAAGACTTTCCGACATGATCGTGGATGAGGCAGTGGCGCGCACGAAGGGCGTCAGCGCGGCCTTCATCAAGGAGCTTATGCGCCGAACCGCCCAAACGAGCATCATGCGGGGTGAGGGAGAGATCGTGACCTCCAAGGATCTCGCGGAAGCCCTGGACGACATGCTGTTCACGGGCGGCCGGCTCAACGTCAGGCTGCTTGGCGGAGCAAACGACGGGCCGTAAAGCTGCTGAGCCGGCGTTGAATTGCGGGCAGGTGCACAAGCCGAAGGCATTGGGGACCCCCAAAAACGAATCGGCCGCGGAATGGAAGCGAAAGCTGCTAGCCGCTTATCCAAGGCATCTCGATCGCCCCGAACTCTACGACGATCCCGAGGGCCATAAGCGCAATGCCCAAAGCACCTTCGAAGCGTCGGCCACGCTGCATCAGCTTCTCGACGAAGACGATCAGTGTCAAAAGCAGCATCCAGGCGAGGCTCATGACGCCCGCTGCGACCAGCACTGCGAACAGAGCCCAGCAGCAACCGAAGCAATACAGCCCGTGGCGCAGCCCCATCTCGAGCGCGCCAACCCGCCCGTCGCGCCAGTGCTGCGCCACGAAAGCGAGCGGCGAACGGCAATGGCTGAGGCAAATGTGCTTGAGGGTCGTGAATTGGTAGAGTCCGGCGACGCCAAGCGTGACACCGAGCGCGAGCGGCGCCCATTTCGAACGCTGAGGTGGATCGAGGCTCGTTGCAAACTCGCTGCCGAGCTGGACCAGAACATACACGAGAAGGCCCGCCGCCACCCAGACCAGCATGTAGCCGGCGACGAAGATCCACGTCGGGACGGCCACCTGCCGTCCGCGCCTAGCCTGCGCCGCCGCGAACATAAAGATCATGGGTGCCGCGGCCGGCAGCATCATAGCCGCCATCATCACAGTCCATACAGCGAGAAAGGCGGCGATGCCGGCGAGTGACCAGCCGTCGGCCGTAATTCCGGCCATCGCCATGCCGGCCATGCCTTCCATACCCTCCATCCCGCCGCGCACCGCAATGCCCATGGGCATATCCATGCTGAAGGTCTGGTAGAGGGTGAGCGCCCACGCCGCCACTGTGAGCACGACGAGCGATGCGAGAAGGCTGAGCGGCATGCCACGCAAATTCCGGAGCCGCCACGATTTCCTGGGGAACGCGTCGGGCATCGGCGCGCTCTAGTTGGGGCCGGTCCAGTCGAATGGAATGTGCTTGCTCGAGCGGGCCGTGCCCGTCCAGTCTAGCCCGAAGCCCTTGGTGCTCACCTCGACAGAACGCCCCCAGGTGGCAACCTGGCCCGGGCCGACCTCCGAGCCGGGCGGGTTGATCGTCTGCACCCGCTTGCCGGGCGGTGTTGTGGGACCGGAAAGCGCTTCCGCGCGGCCGACGACGAGGCCAGGAATTTCGACCCGCCAGGTGGCCAGGTCGCCCGCCACCTCGAAAGTGATTGGCACGAACTCCATGCCACGCATCTCGCCGACATTGGCGGCAAAGCCCGCCGGCCAGCCGCCGGCGTGGCCGCCGAAGATCGCCTGCAGGGCTTCGCGCTGCGACTCATTCGCCTTCTCGTCGAGGTACATGCCCATCACGGCCTTTGCCTCGCCGGCCCATAGATTGCCTTCGAACTCGCCGAGCGCCACCAGCGTCAGGCCGTCGAGCTTCACGTCGCCATACTGACCCTCGCGCACATGCCAGGCGAGCACGCCCTGGCAGTGATTGCCGGTTGGCCGCTGGGCGAACTCGCACGGGCAAGGGATGTCGCAACTGCAGATGTCGAACCAGTCGCCCGCGAGGCGCCATTGAGGCACTGCGTCCATGGCTCTTTCCTCCCGAAATTCAGGGCCATTTATACGTCGAAGGCCGGGCGCACTCCAGTAGTTCGCGCGTCGCTCGGTGACCAGTCGACGGCAATTCGGCACGTGGCGGCTTCGATTGGCGAGCCTCCTAGGTCGGCTGGGGCGCGGCGTTTCTCGACCTGCGCAAATCAGGCGCGCTCGGCTTGATCTACTGCCACCTTGCCTCGACCAACAGCTGGACCTCGCTGGTGCATCAGGCATCGCTGCGGAAGGCGGACGGGCAAGGGCGACCGGCGGTCTGATGTCTCGCCGGCCCTGATCCGGCTTCCCAAACACGAAAAGCCGCGGCGGATCGCGGCGTTTCGTTCGATGCGATCCCGGATGTCGTGCGTGGCGCGGCCTGCCGGCGATCGTTCGCGGGTCAGATCATGGCGTTGGTATGGAGCTTGCTCTCCACCACGGGTTGGCGAACTTCCCAGTGCTCGACGAGCTTGCCTTCCGCCAGCCTGAAGACATCGACGATGGCCAGCCCGGCTTCCTCGGGCTCGCGCCTGGCATGCATGTGCACGATGACGAAATCGCCGTCGGCAAAAATCCGTTTGACCTCGCCGCGTATCAGCGGAAAGGCCTGCCGGAGCTGTTGGAGATACTCACGGAAACCCCGGGCGCCATCTTCGATGTTCGGATTGTGTTGGGTGTAGCTCTCGCCGAAATGAACCGAGGCGCCATCGATATCCCCCTGGTTCACCGACTTTTCAATAAAGTCGAGCACGGCGGCCTTGTTCCTCTCGTGCTTGGTGTTGGCGGTTTCCGCCGCCGGCTGAAGCTGATCGTGCATCATGTCTGTCCTGTTGCTGGATGTCTGGTCGCTGCAAACTGGCCCGGGTTACGCCGCGGCCATTGCCGGCACTTTCGGCGATAAAGATGAGATAACCGATAGGCTGGGCTTGCACTTTCTTATCCAGGCGTCTCAACTGAACGTGCCGGATTGTGCAGGGATGGTGTGCGTGGACGTATTGTCGGATGTTCTGGCTTCCGTGCGGCTGGGAAGTGCGGTGATCGGCAAGGCCAGGCTGAGGCGGCCATGGGGTATCTCGGTCGATCCGATGCGCAACACCGCCATTCATCTGGTGCAGGGCGGCGAATGCTGGCTGCGCCTGGGCGGCGGCGGGGAGCCCATTCACTTGTCCGAGGGCGACGTGATCCTCGTCGGCAGCGGGGTGGGGCACACGCTCAGCGACCCGCCCGATGCGCCGGCATCGCCAATAGGCGCCATGCTTTCGGCAAGGCCGAGCGATGAAGACCGGCCGGGTGCGGACGACGAAACGACGCTTCTTTGCGCAAAATATTCGATGGACGGCCCGCATCCGATGATCTCGCGGTTGCCGCCGCTGATCCATCTGACCCGTGCGCAGATCGCCGCGAATGAACCGCTGCGATTGGCAACGGAGCTCTTGCGGGTCGAGGCAGGCGGCGACTTGACCGGCCATGACCTCGTCGCGCCTCGCCTTCTCGACAGTGTGCTGGTCTTCCTGCTGCGCGCCTGGATCAAAAGCCAGCCGCTCGGGACGGCCGGCTGGTTCGGCGCCCTGCGCGACAGGGGCGTGGCGCAAGCGCTGCGTCTCGTCCACGAGCGTCCGGCCGCACCCTGGACCGTGGCATCGCTGGCCGCCGGCGCCTCGCAATCACGAGCCACCTTCGCGCGGCGGTTCACGCGGCTGGTCGGAGAGCCGCCGCTGGCCTATGTCGCGCGCTGGCGGATCAATCTCGCGGCCAAGGCCCTGCGGGAAACCAACCGGACCATCGACGAGATCGGCCGCGCGGTCGGCTATGAATCGGCGCCTTCGTTCTCGCAGGCTTTCACCCGGCTCACCGGCCAGGCGCCCGGCCGCTACCGCAGACAGCCGTCCGATGTTGAAACCAGCGATCCACGGGTTTGATCCAGAAACGAAAAGCCGCGGCGAACCGCGGCTTTTCGATGCTTGCTTGCGCAACGCCCGATATGGCGGCAATAATTTAGCTGCCGGAGGGGGCGACGTCGCCGACGATGGGGGCAAGCGTCATGGAAATGCTGATGCCGCTGCTTGTGGTCGGGGCAATGCTCCTGATCGTTGGCAGCCTGGTCTATCGCGGCGGAAAGGGCATAGCCGGGCTGTTTTCCGGTTCGGCTTCAAAAGGCAAGCCGCAGCACAGTTCCGCCTTGCCGGTCGGCAAGGCTCGCCAACGCACGCCGGCATCGTCTGAAGCGGCCCGCGCCGCATCGTCCCGGCCCAACTCCGCGGCAGAAAAGCTGATCGCCGATTTGCAGCAGCAAGCCAAGGCCAGCGACGACCAGCGCAAGGCGGTGTTCAAGGCGCATGTCGAACGCAAGATCCCGCCGATTTCCGACGATAGCCGAGAAGCGATCGAACGGGGGCAAGCCATGCGCATTGCGATCAAGCATGTCTTTCCCCCGCGTCTTCCCCAACGCAGCATGAGCTATTTTGGCGGACTGCCGATCGTCCCCGATGAATTTGACTGGCCGACGGTTCACAATCGTGAGGGATTGCTCGAGCGCCTCAATTTCATGGCGCAAATCGATTGTTCGGATCTGCCACCGGGACCTGGACGCGATCTGCTGCCCGAAAAGGGCTACCTCTATTTCTTCGCGCCGATGTCCGACACGTTTGGGCCGGACGCGCTGCACTTCGTGACCCGGTATGAACCGCGGCGGGTGACGCAGAAGTGGCAGCCGCTCGACATGCCCTTCACCGCCAAGATTCCGGGATCGGATCCGATGGACGAGATCTTGCGCGGCAAGCGAACCCATTATGATCGGGTCGAGGTCGAGTTTGCCTGGATCGAGGAGCCGACCGACGCCGAAGTCGCGGCGCGTGCGGACGAAGGTCATGCTTTCGAGGTCGCGGACAAAATTCGCGCCGAAAAGGTCGAGGCCTTCCACGGTCCACCGATCGCTCCTAATCCGCTGCTTTCCGCTCATCATGCGCCGAAGGACACGCTTTGGATGCCATATCCGGGATTTCCGGCCAATTGGCATTCCGCGCGGATCGTTCGCAAGCTTGTGGAGGCGTATCACCGCGAAGAGGCGGCTGAGGTCACGGCACAGCTGAAGGCGCTTGGCGAGGTTGCCGACGACGACCCCGAGGCCAAGCGGCTGCGGGCGGTGCAGCGCGAACTTTCGGCATTCGGTTCGAAGATGTTCAACGCATTCTTTGCCACGGTCAATGCCGGACTGAAGGACTATGACGCACCTCCTGCGCAGGTGAAGCAGCAAATCCTTGCCTTCCTGGAAGACTTGCGCATCAACGGCATGCCGTCATCTTCGGCGCGACGGCCGCATCATCGTCAACTTCCGCGGGTGATGAACGACTGGCTTTCAATCGCGGCGATCCAGGGCGCCGAGGGGGGACTGACGGACCCGGACGGTGCGGCGTTGATAGGCCCGGACGTCGTAGCCGCCCTGTCTCACCGCCACTCGCCTCGTAGCCATCAGATGCTTGGCAAGGGTGAAGTCATTCAGGTCGCCGCCGACGAGATGAAGGACCGCTACCTGCTGTTGCTCCAGCTTGGGCCGGATATGGCGCTCGACTGGACCGTCGGCGAGATGGGGCCGCTGCAATATTGGATCACACCCGAGGACCTTGCGGCCAAGCGATTCCAGAACACAATTCTGACAATCGAAGCCTACTGACGGGTGTTTGGTCGGTGATCCCCTGGCCGCACCCTCTCGGGACGTTCCCGCCGGCTATCGGCAACGGCGGGATCCGATCACGGCCTGCCGGGCCGGGGGGGAAACCCGGCCTATAGCTTTCTGAAGAAGCCGGACAGAATATTCGGACCCACTTCGCCGGGCCGCAGTCTGATCCCGTCCTCGAAGCAGTTCAGCGTCACGCAATGGAAGCCGCTGTGCGCGAGGAGTGCCACCAGCGAGTCAGGGTCGAAGTGGTGCAGGTGCTCGTTGGGCAGGCGCATACGCCACGTCCGGAACCAGGCGTCGCCGTCGGCGCCGAGTTCGCGCCAGCGGCAATAGGGGACGGCGATGGCCAGGTGGCGGGCCTTAAGGCGGGCAAGGAAACCCAGATCCGGGATGTGCTCAAGCACGTCGAACATGGCGACGAGATCCCACGAATTGGCGAGCGCCTCATCCCAATCAACAAAGCTGACGCCCTTGGGCAGCGGAAACTCGGCGATGTCGCAGCCGGCGCAGTCGGCGACCCCGGCTATTTTCGCGGCTTCGACGAATGTGCCCGTGCCATATCCAATCTCCAGCACGGACCGGGGAATCTCGCCGGTGAGTCCCAGCACCCAGCCAAGTCGCTGATATCCGAGCTTGATGGTCCGGTCACTCAGGTCCTCGTAATAGGAAATGTACTGCTTGTCGTATTTGATCGGGGTGAAGTCGATCTGGTGGATCACGCCAAACCGGTCCACCTCGTAGTTGTCCAGCATTGGTGCGCGGCCTCCGGCTTCCGAATTCCTTACAGGGCAGAGCTAAACGCACCGTAACCGTGCGGCCCAGCCTGATGGAGTATGGTCCACCCTTGCGAATCCGCGAAATCCAATGGCGGCGACATAAGCGCCATAGCAAAACGGCCGCCTTTCGTCGGCCGATTTAAGCGCTTGATTCCCTGAAGGAAACTGGAGCGGGTGAAGCGATTCGAACGCTCGACCCCAACCTTGGCAAGCGACACGAGGGTGAACTGCAGCGAAATCCCGTAACGGTGACCGCGCGGTAACCTCTCATAATCGCATCTGCCTCAACGGCGTTGGAGTATGCCTGGGCCAGGCCGGTCCCCGAGCGCCGCGCGCGGACGCCATACCTCTGCGACGCGCGCTTTTCCGGTCCTTGGCCGCGCATATGGTCTTGCCATAGGGCTTTCGCTATAGTCATGCGCGGTGGAACCGGTTCAACATCTCGAACGGAAGCTAGTCGCTATCCTCGCCGCCGACGTTGTGGGGTACAGTCGGCTGATGGGGCTGGACGAGACGGGCACGCTTACCCGGCTCAAGTCGCTCCGCCGAGAATTCATCGAACCGTCGATCGAGGGGTACCATGGTCGCATCGTCAAGCTCATGGGCGATGGGGCTTTGGTCGAGTTCGCCAGCGTCGTCGATGCGGTGGCTTGCGCCGTCGAAATCCAGCGGGTCACCACGCAGCAGAACCTCAGTCTTCCCGAAGATACTCGGATCGTGTTCCGCATCGGGATCAACCTTGGTGACGTGATCATCGACAAGGACGACGTCTACGGCGACGGCGTCAACATCGCGGCCCGGCTGGAGGGGCTGAGCGATCCTGGCGGCATCGTCATCTCGGGAACGGCCTACGATCAGGCCCATAACAAGCTCGGCCTGATCTTCAAGTCACTCGGCGAACAGCGCCTCAAGAACATTCCAGAACGGGTCCGCGCCTATCGCGTTCTGCTGGAACAGACCGGAGGAGCCAGGAAGTCGCGCTCTCGGCGGTGGCCTGTGATCGGCGTGGCGGCGCTCCTTCTGGCTCTGGCAGCGGGGATTGCCCTGATGCTTTGGCCGCAGGTAATTGGCCTCCTGCCTGGTCACGGTTCCCATCCGGCCGCTTCAACGCCCGGCAAGCCTTCCATCGCCGTGTTGCCGTTTACCGATCTCGGCCGGAAAGCGGGGCAGGATTACTTTGCTGAGGGGCTCGCAGACGATCTCATCACCGATCTGTCCAAGATCTCCGGGCTCCTCGTCATCGCCCGCAATTCCGCGTTCTCCTTCAAGGATCGATCCCTCGACGTCGACGAGATCGCGGCGCAGTTGAACGTCCGCTACGTGGTCGAGGGCAGTGTCCGCCGGGAGGGCGATGCAGTCCGGATCAATGTTCAGCTCATCGATGCCAAAACGGGGAGCAACATCTGGGCCGAGCGCTACGACCGCGACTACTCCCGGCTATTTGCGCTTCAGGACGAGGTGATCGGGCGCATCGTCGAGGCACTCTCGGTACGCCTGACGGAAGGCGAAAGGGCACAGATTGCTCGTCTCCCTACGCGAAGCCTGGAGGCATACGATTTCTACACCCGAGCCGAGCAGAAGGTTTATGTGGTCGACAACAGGTCTCTCGGCGAGACCCTGTCCCTGTATCAAAAAGCGATCAAGCTTGATCCTGCGTTTGCGGATGCTTACTCGGGCTATGCTCGCGCCACGGTGGACGTGCTCGGCTTCGACTATCAGTTGCTCATGCTCAGCGCCGTCGCTCGCCAGCGCGCCTATGAAGCGGCAGGGCGGGCGCTGGAGCTCAATCCCCGTCATCGAGAGCATATGCTGTGCTCGGCATCCTGCAGATGCTGGATGGCGAATGGGACCAGGCGATCGCATCTGTCCAGAAAGCCGTCGAACTGGACCCGAACGGCGCGGAGGCAGAGCTCAACCTGGCCATCGTGCTCACCTACGCAGGACAGGGCCCGGAGGCTCTGGCTGCGATGGAGCGCGTGTTGCAACTCGATCCCAAGCCGCGAGCGCAGGTCTTCGACTACTACGGCTTCGTGCTCTACATGAACCGCCAATACGAGAAGGCCTTGCGGGCGCTAAGCCAGGTCCAGCCGGAAGAGCGCAGCGACCTCGGCCTCGAAACCCTCGCAATGGCAAATGCGCGGCTGGGCCGAATGGCCGAGGCGCACGACGCGGTTGCAGCAATCCTGAAAAAGATCCCCGAGCAGAACCTCGCCGCTTATCGTGCCGTCTATGCCCACCACCGGCGGCAACAGGACCTCGATCACCGGCTGGACGCCCTTCGCGCCGCGGGAATTCCCGAGCGGAGCTTCGATTTTCGCGGGCGGGAAGAAGACCGCCTGGACGGCTCCCTCTTACGCGCCCTGACAGGCGATCGGACATGGGTCGGACGTCAACACAATGGTGCTCCGTTCGTCATGGAGCTGAGTGCAAATGGAGATTTCGCCCTGAGTTCGCAAAGCAGCATCATCACCGGCGCGTCCAGCCTGGATGGCAACCTCTTCTGCACGCAATCCACCGCGACCTTGCTCGGCCGCAAGTTCTGCGCCCCGGTCTTTCGCAACCCCCAGGGGAGCAGCGAAACGCAGGACGAGTATGTTTGGCCGGACTCCGTCACCGTCTGGTATTTCTCAGTGTCTCAGTGACGGGCACCATTCAACTTGCGGCTCGCGACATGCGCCTCGGCTAGTTGGCGGCCGCTCTAGCCTCGAATTCCTTCGCCTCCACTGCGGCCCATTCGGCTTCCGCCTTCGCAATGACAGGCACTGGGTTGGCATCGAAGTCTTCCTCCAGGCCCCCCTTTCCGGAGAAAAGGAAGAGCTTGC
This sequence comes from Mesorhizobium calcicola, assembly GCF_042682105.1. NCBI lineage: Bacteria > Pseudomonadati > Pseudomonadota > Alphaproteobacteria > Hyphomicrobiales > Phyllobacteriaceae > Mesorhizobium > Mesorhizobium calcicola. The sequence continues at coordinate 13,442 of NZ_JBHUGY010000020.1, read as the reverse complement.
CATCGACGATGCGGAACGCTTCCGGGTCAAGGTTCGCAGATGCCTCCTTCGCTGACATTCCCCCGGTGCAGAAGCCGCCGAATTGAGGAGCATAGCGCACAGGCTCGGAAATAAAGGCATCGCGGTGCTGGACGCTGGCGAAGTACCACGTCGCCCCAAGCCATTTCTTCGAGATCTTGGGCGAACCCATCGTCGCGCGACCGTCCGTGAAGTACGCCACCGGATCGTAGCCCAGTATGGCGACGTTGCCGAAATATCCGGTGTTCACTCCGTCGCCGGCGTAGGATGCGCTAGTGCCGAAGAGTAGGATGGAGACGGCGGCTACTCCCGCGCAAAGCAAACTGTCAAACGTGGAACGGTTCTCTGTCATGTTCTTCTCCCGTAACCCTACTCGATGTCAGTTGCCGAGGGCGATGCACACCTTGTACGACGACCCCATCGTTTCCTTGGGTTGGCATTTTGCGCCGTGCTTCTTGAGCAAGACCATTACATCGGCGCTCTGAAAGAACGTCGCGCGGCTGAGAGGCGTGTAGCCGTATTCCTGGATTGCCTCGACCTGTGCTCCGTGCGCGATCAACAGCTCCGCAATGGCCGTCTGGTTCTCTTCTGCTGCCACATGCAGCGGCGTAATCTTGTGCGTGCTCAACGCATCGACCTCGGCCCCGTGGTCGAGCAGCAATTTAGCTATGTCCAGGCTTCCTGAGTAGGCTGCCGCATGAAGGGCAGTGAAGCCGCGGTCGTTGCGGGCTTCGATGTCGGCCTTGGTCTCGATCAACACAATGGCGACCTCGGTCTTGCCGGCAAGTGCTGCATCGATCAGCGGGGTCTGTCGGCTTTTGTCGCGATCGTTCACATCGGCGCCTTGTGCCAGGAGTTCGGCGACCTTGCCGGCGTCGCCCTCTCCGGCAGCATCATGAAGGGGCCCCGCGATCGCCGGCCCGGCAGCAAACCAGGAAATGAAGGTAACGACGAGAGCCCGACAGACAATACGAACCCAGCCGGTTCCGAAACGCCTGACCCGCATCGGGAAGGCCTTCGGCAGCAACAATCGCCGGGAGACCATCATCGCCTAACCCTCCGGGCGCCGCTCGCCTACAGATGGACGTGTATAAGGCCACTCTAATACATTCTGCGCAGCGCAGCCATAGGGTTCCAGGTCGTGCGCGAGTCGAAGTCGCAGCGAGGCGCCATGTGCTCAACTGGCCGTCGGCGATATTGTCGGAGGGATCATCCTCGGCGGATCAATCGATCCTGTTCATAATCCGATCGATGTCGTGGAGCTTGCGCTCGAAAAGGGCGCGACCACGGTCATGATGCCTGTGTCCTGTCGCCGGACCCTCATCGACCTGTCGGATGATGTTGCGACGAAAATCCAGGTGCTTTTCTATGCCGATGCGCCGGACGCGCTGCGAAAGGCCCTGCACGACTGAATCAGATGACCCTGCGAAAACAGAAATCCCCACTCCGCTCCCCGGCGCCAGACAGCAAAAAGGCCCGGTTACCCGGGCCCTTTATGCTTTTCAAATCTAAAGAAGATTTGGAGCGGGTGAAGCGATTCGAACGCTCGACCCCAACCTTGGCAAGGTTGTGCTCTACCCCTGAGCTACACCCGCTCACACGGCGTCTTGGCCGCAAGCCGGGCCTATATGGCTGAAGAGCGCGGCGATTGCAACAGGGAAATGTCAGGCTTTTTGCAATGCGGCAGGCGATGCCGGCAAGGCGCCGATACCGTGCGGCGGGCGTGGTCACCGCGATGTCGCATGACGGTCTTGTGTCGGCTGCCCCATTAGCCGTAAACGGCTGGATCGGTTCGCCGTTTCATTGGAAACGCCGAACCGCTCTATCTCTTTGCTGACGCAATTCCCCGAGGGAAAGCGTTACGCGCTTTTCCCGGGAAAAGCGTTTCACACTTTTCCTGGAATTGCTTTAGGCAGGAAATGGGACGAAGACAAAACCGATGCCGAAGACCGAAGCCGAACTGATGGAATTTCTTGCCGAACTCGGCATCGCCGCCTCGACGCGGCGCCATCCGCCGCTGTTCACGGTCGCCGATTCGCAGGCGCTGCGCGGCGAAATCGCCGGCGGGCACACGAAAAACCTGTTTCTGAAGGACAAGAAGGACAATTTCTTCCTGGTCACCGTCGGCGAGGAGGCGGTCGTCGACCTGAAGCAGATCCACCAGCTGATCGGCGCCGCCAGCCGCGTTTCCTTCGGCAGGCCGGAGATACTGATGGAATTGCTCGGCGTGACGCCGGGCGCGGTCACGGTCTTCGGCCTGATCAACGACACGGCGGGCCGGGTCAAGGTCGTCCTCGACGCCGAGCTGATGCAGCACGCGGTGATCAACGCGCATCCGCTGACCAATGAGGCGACGACGTCGATCGCGGCGGGCGACCTGATCAGATTCGTCGAGGCAACCGGGCACGATGCTGCTATCTTGAAAGTCTCCGCGTGATCGCCACATGGATGGCTTGAAACCGATTGTCTGAGAGGATGTGGCGCCTGGCCTGCGGCCGGCCACGCCACGGAAGGGTAAAGAGATGAGCGACAACAATCAGTTCGGCGGTCCCTTTGGCGGCAATGGCGGCCAATATTCCACCACCGTCCAGTATGGTGGAGCCGAGGCTCCGCGCGCGAAAGCCGCGCCTGGCGTTGCCCCTGCCCCCGCCACGGATGTCATCAAGGACACGACGACCGCCGCCTTTGCCGCCGACGTCATCCAGGAATCGCGCCGCCAGCCGGTGCTGGTCGACTTCTGGGCGCCGTGGTGCGGGCCCTGCAAGCAGCTGACGCCGCAGCTGGAGAAGGCCGTCAAGGCCGCCGGCGGCAGGGTCAAGCTGGTCAAGATGAACATCGACGACCATCCCTCGATCGCCGGCCAGCTCGGCATCCAGTCCATTCCCGCGGTCATCGCCTTCAAGGACGGCCAGCCGGTCGACGGCTTCATGGGCGCCATTCCCGAGAGCCAGATCGCCGAATTCATCACCAAGGTCGGCGGCAAGGGCAATGGCGCGCCGCAGGTGGCCGAGGCCCTGGCGGCGGCGGCGGAAGCGCGCGAGGCCGGCGACATGCAGACGGCGGCCGACATCTACGACGCCATCCTGGCGCAGGCGCCGGAGACGATCGAGGCGATTGGCGGGCTGGGCGAGCTGTTGTTCGAGGCCGGCGACACCGAGGGTGCCGAGGCGTTGCTGGCAACCGCGCCGGAGGCGAAGAAGGATGCGCCGCCGCTGGCCGCGCTGCGCGCCAAGATGGCGCTTGCGGCGCAAGCGGCAGCGCTTGGCAACCCGGCTGAGTTCGAGCGCCGCCTGGCCGAGAACCCCGGCGATCATCAGGCGCGTTTCGATCTTGCCATGATCCAGAACGCCAATGGCGATCGCACGGCGGCGGCCGACAATCTGCTGGCCATCATCAAGGCCGATCGCAGCTGGAACGAGGACGGCGCCAAGACGCAATTGCTGCAGCTGTTCGAGGCCTGGGGCATGACCGACGAGGCGACGCTCGCGGCGCGCCGCAAACTGTCGTCGCTGCTGTTTTCCTGAGCCGGTTATCGATTGTTGGCCATACGGGCTTGCGGCCGGCGGCCATCGCGCCAGATTACCAGACTCAAGAGAAGTTCACCGTTTCACGGAAACGCCGAACATCTCTATCTGTTTGTTTTGACGCAATTCCGGACGGAAAACCGTTTCACACTTTTCCTGGAATTGCTCTAGCTTCCATGTGGAAGCGATCGGAGGGATGAGGTGCAAGCGGGAAACGCGCATTACCGGCTGGCCAAGGATCTGCCGTCGACGATCCCGATCTTTCCCCTCGAGGGTGCGCTTTTGCTGCCGGGCGGCCGCATGCCGCTCAATATCTTCGAACCGCGCTATCTGCAGATGGTGGACGAGGCCATCGCCGGCTCGCGGCTGATCGGCATCATCCAGCCCAGCCTCGACGGCGCCTTGCGCGACGACGGCGAGCCGGAACTCTGCAATGTCGGCTGCGCCGGGCGCATCATCGCCTTTTCCGAGACCGGCGACGGCCGCTACCTGATTTCGCTGCAGGGCGTGTGCCGGTTCCGCGTCGCCCACGAACTGACGGCCAAGACCCCGTTTCGCCAGTGCAAGCAGGCCCCCTTCCTTGCCGATCTCGACGAGGACCAGGCGGCGAACGAGATCGACCGGCCATCGCTGCTCAAGGCATTTCGCGCCTATCTGCAGGCCAATGACCTGGAAGCCGACTGGGAAAGCGTCAGCCGCGCCGAAAACGCCATGCTGGTCAACGCGCTGTCGATGATGGCGCCCTATGGGCCGGCCGAGAAACAGGCGCTGCTCGAAGCGGCGGATTTGAAGACCCGGGCCGAAACGCTGATCGCCATCACTGAAATGGCGCTGGCGCGCGAGAACGAGGATTTTGGTTCGAGCTTGCAGTAAGATGTGCTGAAGGGCGCGGAGCAGCTGCTTCAGACAAATTGCCGATCGTGGTGCTGCCCCTCATCTGCCTGCCGGCATCTTCTCCCCGGGAAGGACGGGGAGAAGGGCTGGCAGCAACGCTGGCGATCCCCCTCTCCCCGTTCTCCACGGGGAGAGGGTAAGGGTGAGGGGCAGCGCAAGCGCCTCGGGTAAGGGCGAACCGGACCTGAAAGTGATTGCCCGATAGAAGGACAGACCGAATGGCCGATGGGCGTGACGGGAAGAAGGTCAATGTCGACCCCAAGCTGCTGGAGCTGCTGGCCTGCCCGCTGACCAAGGGGCCGCTGACCTGGGATCCGGAGCGCGGCGAACTGATTTCCAGGGTCGCCAAGCTCGCCTATCCGGTGCGCGACGGCATCCCGATCATGCTGCCCTCGGAGGCGCGGACGCTCTCCGTGGAGGATGTGTTGTCGCCGCCGCGGCTGAGCGGGCCTTCGTGAGTGGTCTTTGCCACCGACGTACGGATACTGCCACGCAGCAGCGCGTCTATGTCGCGGCATGGATCCTCGGGTCTCCGCCCGCGCGAAGGTGCGGAGCCGCCTACTGAAAATTGCGCCCCTTGGGCATGACCTTTTCCGCTTCTTCCGACAGCGTTGCGAGATCCTGTCCGATCGGCGCGTTGCGGATCGCGGGTCGGCTGTCGCGATCCGGATCCCTGGCGTCCGGCGAACCGGCGGCCGGCAGGCTGGCCTGGCTGACCTTCTCCAGGAGCACGGTCAGCCAGGGTGTCAGATCCTCGATCTTCTCGGCGACGATGTGGATGACATCCGACTCCGACTGCAATTTGCCGGTGACGCGGACGAACCTGGCGCCCATGATGACGGGCCGGTAGCGGTTGAAGGTTCTCTCCCAGACGATGATATTGGCGACGGCCTTGTCGTCCTCCAGCGTCAGGAAGATCGCGTTGCCCTTGCCGGGGCGCTGCCGTACCAGCACGAGGCCGGCGACGGAAACACGCCTGCCATCGCGCACGGACGGCAACCGGGCATTGGGCGTGACGCCGGCCCGGTCGAGCCGCTCGCGCAGGAAGGCGACCGGATGCGCCTTCAGCGACAGGCCGAGCGAGCGGTAGTCGTGGATGACATGCTCGCCGAGCGGCATTTTGGGCAGCTTCGTCTCAGGCTCCAGCTCGCGCAGGCGGATCGCCGGCTGGTCGAACAGCGGCAGCTTTTCGGCGGCGCTCTTGCCGTCGAGCGCGCGCACCGCCCACAAGGCTTCACGACGATCGAGGCCAAGCGAACGGAAGGCGTCGGCCTGCGCCAGCCTCTCGATCTCGTCGACATCGAGACCGGAGCGCAGCCAGACGTCCCTGACCGAGTCGTAGCCTGAACCGCGCCGCGCGACGAAGGCGTTCATGCGCTCCTCCGACAGGCCCTTGATCTGGCGGAAGCCGAGCCGCAGCGCATGATGTGTCTGGATGACACCACGCATCGTGGCGTGGCGCTCGAGGATGCGCCCTGGGTCGAAGGGTGCTTTTTCCAAAGTGCAGTCCCAGACGGAGAAATTGACGTCGACGTCGCGGATGTCGACGCCATGGTCGCGCGCGTCGCGGACGAGCTGGGCCGGCTGGTAAAACCCCATCGGCTGGGAATTCAGGATCGCGGCGCAGAAGACGTCGGGGTAGAAGGTCTTGAACCAGCAGGAGGCATAGACGAGCAGGGCGAAGGACGCGGCGTGGCTTTCGGGAAAGCCGTATTCGCCAAAGCCCTCGATCTGCTTGAAGCAGCGCTCGGCGAAGTCCTTCTCGTAACCCCTGCCGACCATGCCGTCGATCATGCGCTGGCGGTAATTGCCGATGGTGCCGGTGCGCTTGAAGGTGGCCATGGCGCGGCGCAGTTCATCGGCCTCGCCCGGCCTGAAGCCGCCGGCGACGATGGCGATCTTCATCGCCTGCTCCTGGAACAGCGGGACACCCAGCGTCTTGCCGAGAATTTCCTTCAACTCGGGCTTGGGGTATTCGGCCTGCTCCTTGCCTTGCCGGCGGCGCAGATAGGGATGGACCATGTCGCCCTGGATCGGGCCCGGCCGCACGATCGCCACCTCGATGACGAGGTCATAAAAAGTACGCGGCTTCAGGCGCGGCAGCATCGACATCTGGGCGCGGGATTCGATCTGGAAAACGCCGAGCGTGTCGGCGCGGCAGATCATGTCGTAGACCTGCTTATCCTCCGGCGGCAGCGTGGCCAGCACATAGGGCTGCCCATACGCATCCCGCGCCTTTGGATAGTGATCCGTAAGCAGGGTGAAGGCGCGCTTCAGGCAGGTCAGCATGCCGAGCGCCAGCACGTCCACTTTGAGGATCTTCACCGCGTCGAGATCGTCCTTGTCCCATTCGACCATCTTGCGCTCGTCCATCGCCGTCTTGACGATGGGCACGATCTCGTCGAGCCGGTCCCTGGTGATGACGAAGCCGCCGACATGCTGCGACAGATGGCGGGGAAAGCCCATGATCTCGTTGGCGCGTTCGATCACGTGCCGCGACACCGGGTCGGTGCGGTCGAGGCCGCCGGCGCGGGCTTCCTTCTCGCCGAGCTCCGAGGTCGACCAGCCCCAGATCGAGCCGGACAGCGATCCCCTGACGTCTTCCGACAGGCCCATGGCCTTCGACACTTCGCGCAGCGCCGAGCGGCCGCGATAGCTGATGACGGCGGCGGCCAATGCGGTGCGCTTGGCGCTGTATTTCTCGTAGATGTACTGGATGACGGTTTCGCGGTTTTCATGCTCGAAGTCGACATCGATGTCGGGCGGTTCGTTCCTCTCCTCGGAAATGAAGCGCTCGAACAGCGTGTCGATCCTGTCCGGCCCGACTTCGGTGATGCCGATGCAGAAACAGACGATCGAGTTGGCGGCCGAACCACGCCCCTGGCAGAGGATGTCCTGGCTGCGGGCGAATTTGACGATGTCGTGGACCGTCAGGAAATAGCGGGCGTAGTTGAGGCGTTCGATCAGAGCGAGCTCCTCTTCGATGCGCCTGGTCACGGACGCAGGCACACCCGCCGGATAGCGGTTGGCAGCCCCCTCCCGCGCCAGCCGTTCCAGCTCGGCCTGCGGCCCGAGGCCGGACTCCGTCGGCTCGTCGGGGTAGTTGTACTGGAGGTCGCTGAGCGAAAAGGTCAGCTCCTGGGCAAAGCGCAAGGTTTCGGCCAGCGCCTGCGGATGCCTGCGGAACAGGCGCGCCATCTCCATCGGCGGCTTGAGGTGGCGTTCGGCATTGGCGGCCAGCTGCAACCCGACCTCGGCGACGGGCGTGTTGAGGCGGATCGCGGTCAGCACGTCCTGCAGCGGGCGCCGCTCGGCCGTGTGGTAGAGAACGTCGTTGGTCGCCATCAGCGGGATGGCGGCATTTTCGGCCATCGCCGCTGCCTGCTCGATCCGGAAACGGTCATTGCCCGCATAGTCCGGCGAAACGCCAAGCCGCAGGTTCCTGCCGAAGCGATCCCTGAGTTCGCGAAGCAGGTTCAGCGCATCTTGCAAGCCCGCCGTCAGATCGGGCAGGACCGCCAGCGACATCAGGTCCCCCCATTCAAGCAGGTCGCCGCGCTGGAGAAGAGTGGCGCCCTTTTCGTTCTCGTCGCGCAGATTGGCTTGCGTCAGCATGCGGCACAGATGCCCCCAGCCCTTGCGGTCCTGCGGATAGGCGAGGATGTCCGGCGTGCCGTCGCCAAAAACCAGCCGGCAGCCGGGATGATAGGAGAGCGTCTCGACCCTGGCCTGCTGCCAGGCGCGCACCACGCCGGCCACCGTGTTGCGGTCGGCAAGCCCGATCGCGGAAAAGCCCATGAGCTTGGCCGCGACCACCAGCTCCTCAGGCTTGGAAGCGCCGCGCAGGAAGGAGAAATTCGACTGGATGCCGAACTCGGCATAGGGAATGACGGTCAGCGCGTTCATGCGAAGACCCCGTGCATGAACCAGCGCGGCGGAACTTGAGAGCCGCCGTAAAGACCTTGCCGGTAGAGCCAGTAGCGGCGGCCATCGGCATCCTCGATGCGGAAATAGTCGCGCGTCGATGCCGCCTCGTCGCTCGCGGCCTCGCGCCACCATTCGGCGGCGATGCGTTCCGGCCCCTCGGCACGGGTGATCCGGTAGAGCGCGCGCCGCCAGCGGAAGTTGAGCGGCGGTCCCTCCGGCATTTCGGTGGCCGGCACCTCGATGGGTTCGGGTGAGCGGAACAGTCGGATCGGCCGCTCCGGCGGGAAGATGGTTATCGGCGCCTGCGTCCGGTCCGGCTTCTTCGGCGGCGTGGTCCGGCGCGGGGCTTCGGTGAAGGGAATGGTGGCCACGGCACGCTCCGGCAGATGGCTTTCGACAGTGACCGGTTGCAGGACCGCGCCCTCGCCGAGCCGGGCGCGGATGCGGTCGGCGAACAGCGCGATATCGGCGCCGTCGTCGATCACCTCGCCGGCAAGGTCGGCCTGCTGCATGTCGAAAGCGGCGGCCGACAGCACCGAGAGCCGCACCAGATCGAAGCCATAACCGGCATCGATATCCTGCTCGAGCGCGGCCAGTCGTTCGTGGAACAAGCGCTGGATCAGCATGGGTTCGCGCATCGGCCGCGAGGTGCCGAGGGCGATGCGGCTGACGGCGCCGTCGACGCGAAACAAAAGCAGCGCCAGCGTCCTGGCGCCCTCGCCGCGGCGCTCGAGATCGGTCTTCAATGCCGTCGCCAGCATGCCGACCAGCCGTTCGATGTCCTCGATCAGGGTGACGGGCTCGGCGAGATGGCGTTCGACCGAAAGCGGCGCGACGGGAAGGCGCGGCGAGACCGCCTCGTCGAGACGGCCAAGCGCCTGGTCGAGGCGCAGCAGCAAGGTGGCGCCGAAGCGGCGGGCGAGCGGCGCGCGCGGCGCCGCCATGACGGCGCCCGCCGTGCGCAGGCCGACGCTTTCCAGGCTGGCGCGGGTCGCCGGTTCGATGCGAAGTGCTGCCAGCGGCAGGGGCGCCAGCAGCGCCTCTTCCTCGCCGCCAGCGACGATGCGGTCGCCGGCAAAGCGTGCCGCCGCCCAGGCCGCGCCCGGCGTCGCGGCAAGCCCGGCGCGGACATCGAAACCCTGATGGAAGAAGCGCGACAGGATATCATCCAGCATGGCGCGCTCGCCGCCGAAAAGATGGGTGCAGCCGGTGACGTCGAGAAACAGGCCGTCCGTTGCGTCCAGCGCCACCAGCGGCGTGTAGCGGTCGCACCAGTCGGCAAGGCCTTCGAGCAGGCGGCGGTCGGCCTCTGGATCGGCCTCGACGATGTCGATCGACGGATGCATGGCGCGCGCATCGGCGATGCCCATGTCGCGCTTCAGGTGCAGCGCCTCAGCCCGCTCGTCGAGGGCCGAGATGCGCTGCGCGTTCCCTTTGCGATGGCTGATCACCAGCGGCAGGTGATCCGACGGCCGGGAACGCCAGGACCGCCCCAGACGCTGCCGCAGGATCCTTTCCACTGCCAGATAGGGAAACCACAGCGACAGGATCCTTTGCTCTTTCCTCGCCCCATCTTTCGTCGAATGCGCGTTCATCGGGGTTCCACTCCAGTGTGAATTGTCCGGGCAGGGCCGTGCGGCTCTTGCCGATGGTGATGGTGAAGGCCGGGCGGCCGATCGAGCCGGCGAGCGGTCCGGCGATGGTGTCGCGGGACACCGCCGGCGCCGGCGCGACAATGAGACGAACCGGCGCCGCCGTCGGTTCGGGCCCGGCGGCCTGCCGCAGCAGGAACAGAGGCCGGCCGGCACTCTGTGCGCGGGCATGCAGCCGGCGCGTCGCGGTCAGGTCGAGCCGCTGCGGGTTGCCACGGATCTCGAGGATGACGGCCGCGAGGGCCGTCATCCGGGCGGCCTCCTCGGCGACCCACAGCGCGTCGACAAGCCTTGGCGCCTCGGAAAACAGCAATTGCCCGGGTTCGATGCCGAACGAGGCATGAAGCCCCCTGGCATAGGGAAAGCCGGCCTCGCGGAAAATCTCCGATGTGCCGATCCACAGCACCGGCAGCCCTTGCGCCTGCTTGAGGATCAGGCTTGTCAGCGACAGGGCGAAGCCGGCGACGGCCCCGGCATCGCGGGTCTCAATGCCATGGATTTCGCTCAAGGCGGCCTTCGGCAGGCCGCCGCTCAGGGCGGCATCGAGGCGTTCGACACCCGTGGGCAGGAACGCATCCGGCAATGCCGCGGCAACGCCGCGCCGGACAATTGTCACATCGGTATTGGCGGTGAGATCGGTGCTGACGCCGGCATCAGGGGTCGCGGCGACCGGCGCCTGCAGGCGCTCGGGCAGCGTTCCCTCGATCTTCGCGATCTGGCGGCGCAGGGCAAAAACAGTCTCCTGCGCCACGGCGGTCATCGCCATGACGGTCAGCTTCCACTCACAATTGTTCCTGTTATGTTCCTATAGATTCCAGAGGGGGGCCGAAGAGTCAAGCGGAGTCATGGGGAATTTATTCGCAATTATATACGTGACAACGGAATGTCGGCCCAAAGTAAATTTGGCGGCTCTCTTTACGTGATCGGCCGAGGTTCGTATCGTCTCTCCACTTATGGGGGGACAGAAAAATGCCAGACGTTTCATTGCGGATCGAGCATCTTGTGCTCGATACCGATAATCCTCGAATTACACATGCAGCCGGGCAGCAAGAAGCGCTGCAAAAGGTAGTTAGAGACCAAAAAACAAAATTGGTCCGATTGGCCGAAAGCATTGTCGAGCATGGCCTTAGTCCCATCGAAAAGATGATGGTCCTTGAGGTGACCGAAAAGCCGAAGCGCTATATTGCGTTAGAAGGAAATCGCAGGGTCGCAGCGCTCAAGCTCCTAGCGAACCCCGCCGCAATGACTGGGCTGGTCATTCCTGCGGCTATGCAGAAGGCAATAGAGCGCCTTGCTTCTGTCTTTGATAAAAGCAAGGTTGAGCCGTTCATTGCCCACGAAACAGCTTCACGGGAAGAAGGCCGCTACTGGATTCAACTTCGCCACAACGGCGAAGATGAAGGGCGCGGCGTGGTGGCATGGAAGCCTATCGTTGCGGCCAGATACCGCGACAAAGAGCCAGCCATACAGGCGCTTGACATGGTTCTAGAGCACGGCGGCTTCACTGAAGATGAGACCGAAGCAATCCGCTCCAAATTCAACCTCACGACCCTGAGGCGCGTGGTCGAGGACAAGACCGCCTTAGGGCATCTCGGTTTAAGCGTCAAAGATGGCGAGCTTCGCACGACCCTCGCGGCGTCTGAGTTGATCAAGCCGCTGAGAAAGGTAGTTCGGGACATAGCAGCTAAGGCTGTCAATTCGCGCACCTTCAACAAGAGCGCGGATATCGTCAAATACGTGCAAGGCTTTGATAAGTCTGACCGCGCCGACACCTCCAAGAAAGTCTCGGAGCGTTCGGTTGAAGGGCTTCAGAAGTCCGAATTTGCGGTGAAGACGGCGAAGCCAGCCGCGCGCCGATCGAAGCTGCCAACGGAACGCCCCAACGTCGTGCCAAAAAGCTGTTCGTTGAACGTGACCGATAATCGCGTCAGCGAGATTTACGAGGAACTTCGAACGCTCAAACTAGCAGATGCGCGGAACGCCATTGCTGTGCTTATGCGTGTGTTCCTTGAACTGTCAGTCGATCATTTCATCGAAACGAACGGCGGCTCTCTCCAACACACAGACGCCAAGAGTGGGAAAAAACATTGGAAGAGCCTCGACAAAAAGCTGGCCGAGGTAGTGGCCTCTCTGGTAAAGATTGGTGTGCCCGTAGCGCATTTTGCAGAGGTCACCCGAGCAGTGAACGTCAAGACCAGCCCCCTTCATATGGACCTATTGCACCGCTATGTGCATGACCGGTTCGCAACACCGTCACCGCAAGACCTTACGGCGGCGTGGAACAACGTCCAGCCACTTTTTGAGAAGATCTGGCCGTGACCCAATCGGAAAGCGCCCCGCGTCGGCTGACGCACTTCACCCCTCTGCGGTACCCCGGCGGAAAGGGAAAACTCGCTGCCTACGTCAAAGAGATCATACGAGCCAACAGGCTTTTCGATGGCGAGTATGTCGAACCCTATGCCGGCGGCGCCGCCATCGCCCTTGAACTGCTCTTTCAAGAGTACGTTGCGCGCATCCATATCAACGACCTGAGCCGTCCGGTCTATTCGTTCTGGAAAAGCGTTCTGAACGATACCGAAGAACTATGTCGGCTGATCAAGGACACTCGGGTTTCGGTCGCGTCGTGGGACCGGCAAAAGCGCATCTTCTCCAACCCCGACGATCACAGCTACGTTCAACTTGGATTCGCAATGTTCTTCCTGAACCGGACCAACAGGTCCGGCATTTTGAATGCTGGAATCATCGGCGGCCGAGACCAGACCGGACCTTGGAAAATCGACGCCCGCTTCAATGCGGATGAACTCATTTTCAGGGTAGAGTCCATCGCAAAAATGCGGAAGCGGATCAAACTTACGCAAAGCGATGCGCTGGCGCTGTTGCGCCACGGTTTGCCGAAATGGGACGCGAAAACGCTAGTTTACCTAGACCCTCCCTATTTCGAACAGGGACGCCAACTCTACTACGACTATTACAAGCCGGATGACCACGCAGCGCTAGCATCCTTCATCGATGCGAACATGAAGGATCGTGCCTGGATAGTGAGCTATGACAACGTAGCCCCTATCAAAAGCCTCTACTCAGGCTTCCGCAGCATCGTTTACAATATCGGCTATTCGGCGCGCGAGGTGCGCATAGGCAAAGAGGTCATGTTCTTCGCGCCGGGCATGACCATCCCTGAGGTGGCCGGCCCCATCCAGCAGGTCGGAGTGATCGAGGAAGCGGCTTAATGGCTAGAGCGAAAAAGCCCGCCGGGGTTCGCACGAACTCCGGAAAAAAGCTGAACGAACAATGGCACATTGGGGCAGCTCACGCGCTCTATCATCGCGACGGAACGTGGTTCAATGTCCTTGAGAAATTTCCCGGCGCGCTATGCGATCCGAATGGATACGTCCTCTTCTCAAGCAAGTCCGAGTATGAAAACGCGCCG